>DASQYM010000090.1:0-6765 GCA_035639195.1 Steroidobacteraceae bacterium | reverse complement strand
AATAACAATCCGACCGTGCAGGATCTGTGGAACAGCACGCCCGCCTGGGGTTTCCCCTATGCGGCGAGCAACGCAAACGTCTCCCCGCTCGCCAGCACCGCCATCGATGGCGCGTTCGCGCAGGATGTCGCGGGGATCACCGCGTACCTGTTCTGGAACGAGTCACTGTACGCCGAGGTGGGCGGCTACCGTTCCGCGAAGCAGGGGCAGACCAATGCACTCACCGGTGGCGCCGGCCCCCTCGATGGCACCGCCTCGAACGTCATGTCCGGACTCGCCCCCTACTGGCGCGCGGCCTACGAATTCAACTGGGGCAGGAATTCTCTCGAGGTCGGGGCTTACGGTGCCCAGTTCCGTGTGTATCCGGGCGCAGGTGCGCCGCTCAGCGGTCCGCTGAATCGCTTCAACGATGTCGCCGAGGATCTGCAGTACCAGTTCGTCGGCGATGAGCACCTGCTCACCATCGCTGGAACGCACATTCACGAATCCATGACGCTCGATGCCAGCTTCGCGAACGGCGGCGCGGCCAATCCCACCAACAACCTCTCGACCAGCCGCTTGTGGGCGACGTACTACTACCGGCGCAAAATTGGCGGGACCGTCGGCTATTTCTCCACCACCGGCAGCACCGATACGGGGCTCTATCCGGCAAATCCGCCCGGCGGTCCCGGAGTCGTCGTGAGCGCCAACGGCTCACCCGACACGCGCGGCTGGATGGCGGAGGTGAATTACCTCCCCTGGCTGAACGTCAAGATCTCCGCGCAATACACCGCCTTCAACAAGTTCAACGGCGCGGGCAGCAACTACGACGGGCTCGGACGCAGTGCTTCCGATAACAATACGTGGTACCTGCTGCTCTGGTTCGCGTACTGAGGGTCTGATCATGCGCTACACCATCGAAGACAATCGCGATCGCCCGCTCACCCGCCCGCTCGCCGGCCAACGTGTACATACGGTGCTGGCCCTCATCGGCGCCGCCGCGATCGGCTGCGCCGTCTCTGCGGTCGGCGCCGAGGAGCCCGATGCCGCGGCCCGGCTGCAGGCGGAGCGGCTCGCGGTCACCGTGTGCGGCACCTGTCATGGGGCGCAGGGCAACAGCACGCAGCCAAAGTTCCCGCGCCTCGCGGGGCAGAACCCCAGCTATCTCGCCGCGCAGCTCAAGGCGTTTCGCTCCCAGGCGCGTGGCGATCCCGATGCCTTGGGGTACATGTGGGGCATGGCGGCCGAGCTCGATGATGACACCATCGCGGCGCTCGCCGCCTATTACGCCGCGCAGAAACCCAAGGCCGGCCCGCGTGCCGATCAGGCACAGATCAGCCGCGGACGCGAGATCTACGAACACGGCATCACCGCCGAAGGCGTGCCTGCCTGCAGCTCCTGTCACGGACCCGATGCGCATGGCCTGCAGGATTTTCCGCGGCTCGCCGGCCAGCATGAGCAGTACGTTCTGAAGCAGCTCTCCTCCTTCCAGAGCAACATGCGCAAGGTGGCGATCATGCACGGCGTCGCACAGAATTTGCGGCTGCCGGAGATGGAATCCGTGGCCGCCTTCGTGCAGTCCCAGCCCTAATACAACCTCAGGACGCCATGCGCCGCATCCGCCGCATTCTCGTCGCCCTCAAGGACCCCGCGGCGCGCTCGCTTCCGGCGCTCGGGAAGGCGGCACAGCTCGCGCGGGCGCTCGATGCCGAGCTCGTCTTGTTCGAGGCGCTCACTACTGCGCCGAGTTTCGACAGCGACCTTGCCCAAATCGGCGATCTCAGGAAAATTGAGCGCAGCGTGCGCGCATCCTGCCTCACCCGGCTCGAGCGTCTCGCGCAACGGCTGCGACGGGTCGGAATCAGGGTGACGGCATCGGCCGAGTGGGATTACCCGGCCCATGAAGGCGTGATCCGAGCCGCGATACGCACCGGCGCGGATCTGATCGTTGCCGAGCGGCACGCGGGGCGGCACCTCGCGGCCGGGCTCCTGCGTCTCACCGATTGGGAGCTGCTGCGGCTCGCACCGCTACCAGTGCTGCTCGTGAAGCGCGGCGGCGGCTATCGCCGGCCGAAGGTGCTGGCCGCGGTCGATCCCGATCAGCGCTACGCCAAGCCCGCGCAACTGGATCGCGAGATCCTCGCCGCCGGCGGCCTGCTCGCGCGAGCGCTAAAGGGTAATCTCCATGTGGTGCACGCGTATTCGCCGCTCCCCCTGACCGCCTACACCCATGGGACGCTGTCACAGGAGATCGTGGCCGATATGCAGCGCCGCTCGGCCCGGGCTGCAGCCGAGAAGCTCGAGCGCCTCGCCGGTCCTGCGGGAATTCCGGCTGCGCGCCGGCACCTCATCGCGCGTCACCCGAGCGATGCAATCGAGCAGGCCGCCACCACCACGCACAGCGCGATCCTCGTGATGGGCGCCCTGGCCCGTGCTGGACTGAAGCGGCTGCTCATCGGCAACACCGCGGAGCGCGTGCTGGACCACGTGCCCTGCGATCTGCTGGTAATCAAGCCGAGTGGTTTTCGCCCGCAACTGCCGCGGCGACGCCGGGGAGTGCGCTACTTGAGTCTTCCGGCCGTCGTGCCCTTCGATTGACCGGGTAGAGATACCAGTCGACGCAACCGACATCGACGCCGGCAGTGCGGCGGTGAGGATCGAACGCCTCGAGCAGGCGGCTCGCGATGTCTGACTGCGTAACGATATTCATATCTCCCTCCTTGAGAAATTTTCCGGCACGCGCTCCGGCATTAGCCATCCGTGAAAGCGCGTAATAATTGTGCATCAGAATGCGTCCCAGTGGGTCCCTTCTAGGGACTTTCCACGATGAACCTGCCTCGAGCTCTGATTAGAGTGGGCCGACTCTTACGAGGGCAACACAATGGCGACCCAAATCCGGCAGATCCTGGTCGCAATCGGCGATCCTCAGCGTACCCCACGGGGCGAGCTGCGCAAGGCGGGAATCCTGGCGCGCGCGGCGCGCGCCAAAGTGGAGCTCTTCCACGCGATCGATGAGCCTGACCCCAAAAGAAGCTTTCCCGAGACCGCCACCTTCCAGGAAGTCGAGACGCTGCGCGCGGCGATCGTGGAGAAGTATGAGCGCCGCCTCGAGCGCTTCGCGCGCGACCCCGCGCTGCGCGGCGTTACGGTGCGCTGCACCGCCTCGTGGGACTATCCGCCGCACGATGCGGTGGTGCGCCGTGCTCTGGCGATCCGCAGCGATCTGGTGATCGCAGCCGCGCGCGGCCACCGCTTCGGCGCGCGCATGGTGCTGCGCAATACCGACTGGGAGCTGATCCGGCACTGCCCGGTACCCCTGCTGCTGGTCAAGTCTGTGCGCCCCTACCGCCGCCCGCTGGTGCTCACGGCTGTCGACCCCTTCCACAGACATGCACGGCCTGCGAGTCTCGATAGCCGGCTGGTGCAGGCGGGTGGCGAGCTCGCGCGGCTGCTGCGCGGGAGCCTGGAGATGTTCCACGCCTACATGCCGCTCGTGGGCGCGGAGCCCATGGGGATGGCCGCGGCCCCGCTGGTGATGATGCCGCCGGAAGTCGAGGAGGCCCACGGCCAGCAGGTGACGCGCGTCGTCGGTGCGCTCGCCGACAAGGCCGGAATTGCGCGCAAGCGCTGTCACATTCGCATGGGCGAAGTGTCCGATCAGCTGAGCGCGTTCGCGCGGCGCAGCGGCACGGCCATCGTGGTGATGGGCGCGGTCTCCCGTTCGGCCCTCGCTCGGCTCTTCATCGGCAACGCTGCCGAGCGTGTCCTCGACCACCTCAGCTGCGATGTGCTCATCGTGAAGCCGCGCGGCTTCAGGAGCGGTGTGCAGCGCAGGCCGCAGGTCGCCGCGCGCCCTGCGCGGGCAGCCCGCATCCGCGCCCGCCGCAAGCCTGGCGGTACCGCGGTCATGGAGGTCCTTCCGGCACCACCATTCCTGTGAGCGGCGCACTTCGTTCATACTGTCACGCCGGCAGCTCAGCCGTCCGCCAAGAAGGAGAACTCGATGAAGCACAAGTTCGATGAGTCCCGGCGCCGCCTGCTGAGGAGAGTCTCCCTCGGTGTGGTGCTCGCTCCACTTGCGGCAGAGACACTGAGCACGGCCTGGGCGGCAGACATGCCGCTCGTGGCGGCGGATGATCCAACCGCCAAGGCGCTCAAGTACACCCCGGACGCCAGCACGGCGAAGGACGCAAAGCCCGGCAGCAAGTGCGAGACCTGCAAGCTCTACCAGGGAGCCGCGGGATCTGCACAGGGCGGGTGTCTACTCTTCCCCGGCAAGGCAGTGAAAGCCGCGGGGTGGTGCAGTTCCTGGACCGCGAAGTGACCTAGGGCGCCACTGCCAGCGTCACGAGCACCAGCCCGTCGGAGGGAATCTCGAGATCGAGCTCGCCTGAGTGCAGCGGGCGACTGATCACAGGTGGGAGGGCCGCCGCTTCGCGCAGCTGCGCGAGCTCGCGCTGCGTGAAGTAGCGCGGTGATCCCATGCGCTCGTAGGCAACATGGACGTTGCCGTGCTCGTCATCGATCGACTGTACGCTGGCACTTTTGGCGCTCGCGTGCATGAAGCGCAGCGCCACCTTGCGCGGCGCTGCGCTCTCGCCGGCCTCCGCGTAATTCCACAACGCGAGCACCATCGACCCATCGCCGCGCCGCGTCACGAGCGTCTGCGCAGCGTTATTCGCGAGGCGCTGCTCGCCCAGGCCGTGCAGCAGCGCGAAGGCATTGAAGGCGGGCTTCGGAATGCCGCCAGCGGCGAGCAGCCCGAAACCGCCGTAGAAGGGTGTCTTCACGACGCCCTGCTCCTCGAATACATCGGAGAAGGTCCAGTAGGACATCTCCTGCACGAAGCCATCGCACTGGCGGATCGTCTCCGCGAGCCACGGTCCCATGAACGGCGCGTCCGTCACCTCCGGATGGTTGCTCCAGCTCGCGTTGAATTCCGTCCAGATGAGCGGCAGCGCAGGGAGCGGCGAAGCCTGGATCTCGGTGTGCACCTTCTGCACCGCGCGACACACCATGTACCGCCGCGTGATTCGCTCCTTGGTCCCGAAGACATCCTTCGCGGTGTCATCGCCATAGACGTGCGTCGACACGAAATCCACCGGCACGTGCTTTTCGCTGCAGTGACGCAGGAACGCCGGGACCCAGGCGGCCTGTGCAGTCGCCGGTCCGCCCACCCGCAGCCGCTTGTCCACGGCTTTGAGGCTGCGCGCGGTATGATCGTAGAGTGTCCAGTAGGTCGACTGCTTCGGCTCGCCGGCCCAGAAATCGAGGTTGGGCTCGTTCCACACCTCGAAGTACCACTGACTGACTTCCTCGATTCCGTAACGCTCGATCAGGTGCCGGGCGAGCGCCGTGATGAGCGCATCCCAGCGTGCGTAGTCCTTGGGCGGTGAGACGATCGGGCGATACCAGAAGGTATGGTGAACCTCGCGCGCCGCGAGCTTCGCCGGCATGAAACTCAGCTCGACCAGCGGCCGCACGCCGTTGGCGAGCAGGCCATCGTAGGCTTGATCGATGTAGGAGAAGTTGAAGATCGGCTCACCGTGCGGGCCGACCGTATAGACGCCCATCTCGTCATGGAGCATGGCGTGAAAGCGCACATAGGACACGGCGGTCACTGCGCGCACCGCGCGCAGGTCCTCGCGATAGCTCTCGCGCAGGCTGAGCACCGCGCGGCCCGAGCCGAACATATGCTCCCAGAAATGGGGAAAGGGCTGCGCGGGTGCGCTGCCATCCACGACGATCGTTTCGGGCGTCTGTGCCGGGAGCGGCACAGAAGGTAGCGCCAGTGCGAGGGCGATGAGGCCCGCGACTGCGCCAGAGGTCATTGAATCTGCGCGAGCCAGCCGCCGGAGAATCCTGCGCGCTCGAGTCCCTGGCGCAGATATGGGTCATTGCGCATCACACGCCAGACGAGATCGCTCCGATAGTTCTCGATCATCGCGAGGATCGGGCCCTCATCGATGCCGACGTAGTCCTGATCGACCCAGCCGTTGTAGGTCTTGCGTGAAGCCTGCACGGTGGAGTCCGGCACGTGCGTATGCGACTGGCCGGCCGCATCGGGGGCGTCGCGGAAGCTCGCGTTGAACGCATCGAGAAAGCCGTAGACGGAATAAATGGACGAGCCATAGCGGTGATACATCTCGAGCGTCGCGGGCACCACGATCTCCGGCGCAAAAGGCAGCGAGCTTATCGCGGCGGTCGGGGCGATCGTGCCATCGTCGACGATGCGGCCGACTCCGACTCCACGCGCCGCATAGGTCATGAAAGACTCTTCCTGGCCGTCATAGCGCTCGCTCCCCCCCGGGCCATCCGAGGCGCTGATGCCCCAGATGTTCTTGCCATAGGCCTGCCAGTGCTTGGGGTTGGCGATGGCGTAGCGGCGCTGCGTGTAGGTGGCGCGGCGGCTGTTCTCGAAATAGTCGAGTCCGTGCGCGCGCATGTAAGAGTCACGAATACCGCGGAAGTCCACCCACACGTGCGTGTACTGGTGACCGAACATCGGTCCGAAGCTGAGGTACGTCTGATCGTAGAGCGTGCCCCAGTGCTTGTCGTACGTGCTGGTCCACATGTCCCAGGCCTGCGGACTGATGGCATGCGTCGGCGAGCCGAGTGCGAGCAGGTACACGAGCATCGCCTCGTTGTAGCCCTGCCAGTCGATGCCGGAGAAACCGCCTTCCGGGGTCCAGGCGAGTGCCACCACCGGCGGGCGCGGCTGCGCCCAGGTCCAGTCCACACGGCGGTAGATCTCATCGACCAGTTTGCGGATCTGCACCTCGCGCG
>DASQYM010000089.1:0-36037 GCA_035639195.1 Steroidobacteraceae bacterium | reverse complement strand
ACACCGAGGTACGCCGTATCAGGTCGCCCCCGACGGTGGCACGATAAAGGTCACTGCTGGGCCCCGCCGGCACCGTCAGGCTGCGATTGGTTGCCCATTCGGACGACAGCTCACCTTGCGGAACGAATGCAACCTCCTGCGCCGTCGCCGCCATGGTCACGACCAGTTGAGCGGCTAGCAACCATGCCGTGGACCTGAAGCGCATGACGCTACGGAACGACGACGACATCGCCCGCCTCGAGCAGCACGTTCTGGTTCAGGTTTCGTCCTTTGACGACCTCGCCGTAGTGAAATGGGATCGCACGTTGTCCCTCGCCCGAGCCGCGCAGCACCATGATGTCATTGACCGCCGCGAATGGGGTCATACCGCCCGCGAGACTCAATGCCTGCAGCACGTTGACGCGTGGGTTCATCACGAATGAGCCGGCTTTACTCACCTGGCCGATCACGTAGATACGGCAGCCGTCGAGGTTCTTGACGGCGACTGACACTACCGGTTCCGCCACGTAGCGCTTCAAGCGCGTGGTGATTTCGGCCTCGATCTCCGCGGCGGTCCGTCCGCGTGCCAACACCTGGCCGGCAAGCGGAAAGGAGAACTTGCCATCGGGCCGCACGATCACATCCTTCTTGGTCAGGTCCTCCTCCTTCCACACCGAAATATCGAGAGTGTCGCCGGCATTCAAGGTGTAGTCGGGTGCTTGCTGCGCCGGTACCCGCGGTGCGAAACCGACGAGCACGAGCGTCGCAAGCATGCAGGCGAGGCGCAACTCCCAGGTGGCTCGAAAAGGTCTTGTCATGCACGTCCCCATGTAAGCGATTAGTACGCCTTGGCGTCGTTCAGAATCCGCAGCGCCGTCTTCGCCAGGATCTCGAGATCCAGCTTTACCGACCAGCGGCGCAGATACTCCAGATCGTACAAGACCCGCGCCTCCATCTGGTCCACCGTCTTTGTCTCGCCACGCAGGCCATTGACCTGCGCCCAGCCGGTGATCCCCGGTAGCACCTTGTGCCTCACCATGTATCCCTTGATCAGTTTGCGATACAGCTCGTTGTGGGCGACTGCGTGCGGACGCGGCCCGACGAGGCTCATGGTTCCCTGCAACACATCGAAGAGCTGTGGCAGCTCGTCCAGGGAGTAACGGCGCAGGGAGCCACCGATCGGAGTCAAGCGCGCATCGGCAGGTGCCGCCTGCACGATCGAGGGGCCATCCTCGCTGACGGTCATGGTGCGGAATTTGCGCACCAGGATCTGCTCGCCGTTCAACCCATAACGCCGCTGCTTGAAGAGAACGGGGCCAGGAGAAGTACAGCGAACGAGGAGCGCCACAGTCAGCATGATCGGCGCCAGCGCGACCAGCAGCACCAGCGCAAGTGTTATATCCATGAGCCGCTTGGCCACCGCGCGACGTCCGTGGAGCGGTGTCTCGCACATCGATATCACGGGAATCCCGCCGATCGAGGCATGCGTAGACTGGATCAGATCGAATACGCAGATGTCCGGGACGTAGTAGATCGACGCGGTGGTATCGCGCAGCGCATCGATCAGCGCCATGACGCGGCTGAGATGCCGAATCGGCAGGGCGACGAAAACCACATCGACACCGCGGGCCTTGATGAATTGCGGCAGGTCGGCGAGCTTTCCCAGAAGCGATATCTTGTCCTTTGATTGCAGCCGCTCGCCATCGCGATCATCGAAAAAACCAACCACCGAGAGATTGGAGTTAATGCTCTTGTTGAGCTGGATTGCCAGGGCTAGGCTCGCATCCGTACAGCCCGCAACGACTGCCGTTCTGGCGCTCGCCGGAGCGCGCAATAGCCTCTGCAGGGCATGTTGCAGGGCCAGAGTCACTGCAATGATGAGCGGCGGGGTCAGCATCGCCCAGGTCAACACGATACGTCGCGAAAAGTCGGCAGAAAGCTTGGTCACATAGCCGAGCGCCAGCAATGTCCCGAGCAGCAGGAACCAACGGATCGAGAGCGCGATCGAAACCGGAAACGATCCGTCCGCGTCTTGAGACGCCATCGGCTGTGGCGAGCCCATCAGCAGCAGCGCCAGCAGCGCCACCACGATCGCCAGAGCATGGTAGGACGCCGTGAGCGGCACTTCGTACGCGGCGATTACCACGTAGAGGCTGCCGACAGCTATGGCGCAGGGCGCAACGGCCTGTGCCGTACTCACAGCCGATATCGCAATCGCGAGGGAATTCTTGGCGACGACCGCTTCGCTCATTCTGGGCGCTTCTTCTCGTTATGGCGCGCTGTTATTGTTTGCGTGGTCCTCCAGACCACTACCTCGGCGAACGTCGCATCGCACCTGCGATGTGTCGGCCTCGGTCGCCTGCAGCCGAGGCCTGATTTGCATTATTCGCAGATTACCCCGGGCTCCGCAATCGCCCTACATTTGACTTAACTGGACTCGACCTTCCTGCCCTGGAAAGCGGCAAACCTCCTCCCGGGGCGCAGCTGATCCGGGACCGAGCTGACTTCGCCGCACCGGGGGCACCCTGCGCCCGGTGCCGGAGCCCCTCATAATGGCTGCCGTGAGCGCACAGCCGCCAGGCGTGCAGCGGCGCGGCTCCCCAAGTAAAGTCCACTGCCCGCCATGAAAGTGCTCATCAACGCGTTTTGGTTGTCATTTTGTCGCATAACTGCCGATCTACTCAGTTTTGTCCTCTTCGCGGTAATCGCACGCACATTTGGTCCGGCCGGCACGGGCCAATACTCCTATGGCTTTGCGGTTGGCACGCTGATCGCATTGATCTCGACTTCCGGATTCGAGGATTACGGAATCCGCCAATACGCGCGTGCCGCGGCGAACGAGCGCGCCAGCTTGTGGGAAGATTTGCTCGCCACGCAGTGTCTGCAATTGGCTCTCGGCGCGCTCGCATTCGTGGTGTTCGTGCTCATCGGCGCGATCGATGCGCGCAATATCATCGTGGTTCTCGAATTGGTGATCTACGTGATGGGATGGTGGCTGTCGCGCACATTCTTCATTCCAGCGATGGCCTCGCAGTCCATGATCAAACCGGCGCTTGCGGATCTCGGTTGCCGCGTGACCGCCATCCTCGCCGCGCTGTGGCTGGGTGTTATCGGGCACCTGCCGCTGCCCTTGATGCTCGCAGTATTCCCCCTTGCCGGTGTGACGCTGTTGCTGTTGTCACTGGCGAGCGCCGCACGACACGGAACGCGGCTGCGGCCGGGGCGAAACTGGCGGCGGATTCTCAGCACCGTGCGGGGTACGCTGCCGTTCGCGGGCTCGGACATCCTGAACCAATTTTACGCCCGCGCCGACGTGCTCCTCATCGCCTATTTTCTCGGCGATGCAAGTGTTGGCCTGTACGCGACCGACATCAAGTTCGTGGAAGTGGGTCTCCTGCCACTGATACTGCTCGGTACCGCCGCGTATCCGCTGCTCAGCGAGTACGCGGCTCGCGACCAGTTGGCTTTCGCACATGCCGCACGCGACTTTACGCGTCTGCTGCTGCTACTCAGCGGTTGGCTCGCCGTCGGCATCGGTTTCCTCGTTCCACTGCTGGTCGTGCCTCTGTTCGGCGCGAGCTTCGCGCCCGCGATACAGCTGCTGCCATGGGTCGCAGCGTTTGCGCTGACCAAGGGACTCGAGGCGACCTGCTACCGTCTGCTCTACAGCGCCCATCGGCAGACGCTCTATTGCCTGAGCCTGCTGCTCGGAACGCTGTTGATCATAGCGCTCAATGTTGTCCTCATTCCCACGCTCGGCCTGAAAGGCGCGATTTGCGCGGCGATACTCGCCACGATTGTCATCGATTCGCTGGCGCTGGCGGGACTGTGGCGTTACCTGGGTGGGCGTTTCCTGCTGATGTCACTCGCGCGGCTTGCGCTGGCCTTGGGGGTGGTGACTGCAGTATCGGTCGCAGCGGTGCGCAAGCTCGAAGTAACTCCGTGGAGTGCTGCGCTGGTTGCGTGCGGCGCCTTCCCGCTCCTGGCTGCGGCTCTCGGACTGGTACCGAATCCGCGGCGCAGCCAGCTGCTGCGCCACGCCGGCTCGACCCACACGGCGGCGACACCCTGACCGCGAGTAATGCGTGCTAAGGTCGGCCCGTGCTGCCACCGCCGCGTATCTTCTGGTTGACTACCGAATTCTTCCCTCCGCAAACCGGTGGAACCGGCGTGATCGCCTCACGCCTCGCGCAGGCGCTCGCTGGGCGCGGAGTGCCCGTGCAGATCATCACCCGGCAGACTCTGCCACGCTCTGCGGTCCGGGAGCAGATAGGCGATCTGCGAGTCAAGCGAGTCGGCCCGGCGGGACTGTCCAAGGGCACTGGCTGGCGCGCGATAGCCCCCATGCTCGCCTACCTGATGACACTCACGACACTCCTGCTCCGGGCACAGCGTCGTTACGATCTGGTGATCATCTCCGGCATGAAGACCATTCCGCTTGCGGCCGTGCCGGTCTGCCGTCTGCTGCGCAAGAAATGCGTCATCAGGATCGAGTCGCCATTTGAGATTGCCGAACCGATCGCCGCCGAGAGTCTCTCCACCATGGGGTCGATCGGTCGCTGGCTGAGTCGACGCCTGATGGCCGCCCAGCAGATGGCACTCAGGCGCGCGGATCGGGTGGTGGCGATCTCCGATGAAATCGCGCTGCGACTGCGGGATCTGGCGTATCCCGAGATGCGCATCGCCAGGATCCCAAACGCCATCGATGTGTCGAAGTTCATTCCCAGCTCGCCGCACGAACGACACCTGCTCCGCAGTCGACTCGGCTTGCCGGATAATCGCACCATCGTGCTCTATGTCGGGCGGTTGTCACGCTCGAAAGGCGTGATGATGCTCGTGCAGACGCTGCCCGAGCTGCTCGCAGCCCACCCGGATCTTTACCTGGTGCTCGTTGGCAGTGGCCGCGAGTCCTGGGACAATTGTGAGCAGGAACTCATCGCCTACCTGCGGACCCAACATCTGGATGCGCACGTTGCGCTTCCCGGTCACAGCGATCGCGTGCACGAGTATCTGCAGGCCGCCGACCTGTATGTGTCGCCGAGCGACTACGAGGGATTTGGTTTGACGATCGTCGAGGCGCTCGCCTGCGCTCTACCCGTAGTCACGACCGCCGTTGGCGTTGCGACTGAAATCGTGCGCAACGAGTGGAACGGTTTCTTGTGTCCTCCCAGAGACCCGCCCGCCCTGCGGGCTGCGATCGATCTTGCCTTGCGCGAGCGACCTCGCTGGCCCGAGATCGGGCGCTTGGCACGTGAGAGCAGCGCGCTATTCGCCCTGCCTCAGGTCATCGATCAATACCTGGCTTTGTGCAGCGATCTGGGTTTCGGAAATCGTGAGCGCTCAGGCGCCGACGTCGTCGATGCCGGATGATTTGACTGCCTTCATGGCGACCATGCGCATGCCCTCGCGGCCACTGTCGGTCGCGGGGGCCGTCAGAGTCGTGCGTGATCACTATGGCATCGAGGCCAGCGGGACGCGCTTGACCGGCGAGCGCGATGAGAACTTCCGGATTCGTTCCGCGGATGGCGGCGACTACGTACTGAAAGTGGCACACCCGGCCGAGGACCCGGCCATCAGCGACCTGACCACCGCGGCGCTCCTGCACCTGGAAAGTCGTGGTCCCGTTTTGCCTTGTCCGCGCGTGGTGCGCGAGCGCGGCGGACGCACCCATGTGCGTTTCATCGACGAGCTCGGTGTCGCGCGTAGCGCGCGGCTGCTCAGCTATCTTCCGGGGAGCCCGCTCGTTAGCGCCGCGGCCTCACAGCGCCTGCGCGCGGCGTGCGGTCGCCTGGGTGGGCGCCTGACACGCGCGCTCAGCAGCTTCACCCATCCGGCGGCGCGCCGGGCGATCGTCTGGGACGTGCGTTACGCCGCACACCTCGCCGGCCTGCTCGAGCAGGTCCCCGGCTTCCCATGCCGCGGCGAGGCAATCGCCGTGCTGGAACGAATTGTGCCGCGTATCGACTCGCGGCTAGCCGCTCTGCGGCACCAGATCGTGCACAACGACCTGAACCCGCGCAATATCCTGGTAACCTCCACGGGCGAGATATCGGGCATCATCGATTTCGGGGATATGACGTATACCGCGGTGATCGCGGATGTCGCCGTGACCGCCGCGGAGCAGCTACCGGAGGATTGCACCGTTGGCAAGGGAGCAGCTGCTGCATCGGTCCTCGATGTTGCAAACGCGTATCATGAGGAGCTGCCCCTCTTGCCTCCGGAGCTCGCCATGCTCGGCACCCTCGTGGCAGCGCGTCTGGTTGCGAACCTGGTGGTGCACGAGTGGCATGTCCACCGGAACCCCGCAGGCGAGCACTACCAGCCGTTGACAGCCGATTTCATCGGCCGCCGGCTGGCGATCGCCACTGAATTGTCGTTCGAGGCAGTTGGTCTATGACGAGCTCACCCGGAGATGAGGCAGCGCTGCTGGCGCGCCGCGCGCGCGTGCTCGCCCCCACTTACCAGCTCTTCTACGAGCAGCCGCTGCAGCTCGTGCGCGCTGAGGACGTGTGGATGTATGACGAGCACGGTCGGCGCTATCTCGACGCGTATAATAACGTGCCCGTCGTCGGCCACTGCCACCCGTTGGTGGTCGAGGCGCTGGCCAGCCAGGCGCGCACGCTCAACACACACACTCGCTACCTCGCGAAGCAGCCGCTGCAGCTCGCGGAAGAGCTGCTGGCCACGCTATTACCGGAGCCCGGCAGCGTGATATTCACCTGCACCGGTAGCGAAGCCAACGACCTCGCCGTGCGTATCAGCAAGGCCGTGACCGGTGGCAGTGGATTCATCATCACCGAGTTCGCCTACCATGGTGTGACCGATGTGTTATCCGGAATGTCGCCCGAGGACGGCGCCCCGCTCGGGCCCGGTGTCTACACCGTGCCGGCGCCACTCGGCGCCGAAGGCGCCGCCGCCTTCGGTTTGCGGGTGCGGCAGTGCCTCGAACGCATGCACAACGATGGCGTACGCCCCGCCGCGCTGCTGGTGGACACCATTTTCTCCAGTGACGGCGTGGTAGCCGAACCGCGCGGATTTCTCGCCGATGCCGTGCGCGAGATGCACGCTGCCGGTGGGCTGGTTATCGCCGATGAGGTGCAGCCAGGCTTCGGACGCCTGGGTGAGAAGATGTGGGGTTTCCAGCGTCACGGCATCATCCCCGATCTCATAACCATGGGGAAACCCATGGGAAACGGACACCCGATCGCTGCCATCGCCGGGCGGGCGAGTGTATTCGCCGAGTTCGCCAAGGGCAGGCGCTATTTCAACACCTATGGCGGCAACAGCGTGTCGTGCGCGGCCGCACTTGCGGTTCTCGAGGTAATCCGCCGTCAGAACCTGCTGGAGAATGCACGGCGCAGCGGCGAGTACCTGCGGCGCGGTCTGCACAAACTCGCGCAGCGCCACGCAGCCGTACGCGAGGTGCGTGGCGTGGGACTGTTCATCGGCGTGGAACTGGACGCTAACCCCACGAGTGGTGTCAGCGGCTCCGCCGAGACGCGGCGCGTCGTGAATGGCATGTGCCGGCGGGGCGTGCTGGTGGGCTCGACGGGTCGCCACGGCAACGTGCTGAAGATCCGCTCGCCGCTCACACTCGAGCCTACGCACGCCGATCTGCTGCTCGATGCCCTGGATCAGACATTGCAATCCCCGAGCTGACGGTATCGCGCCCGCAGGATCCGTCGACGCGTGATCATCGAAGCGCATGAGCTCGTCAAGTCCTACGGCGGATTCGCCGCACTCAGGGGACTGAGCCTGCAGGTGCCCGAAGGCAGCGTCTTCGCTCTGCTGGGAGCAAACGGCGCCGGCAAAACCACGCTGATCAAGATCCTGGTGAATATCATCGCTCCGACCTCCGGCGTCGCGAGCGTGCTCGGCACCGATTCACGTGAGATAGGACCGCCACTGCTGGCGCAGATCGGTTACGTGTCGGAAAGTCAGTCACTGCCGCGCAGGCTGCGGGTCGAAGAGTTTTTCCGTTATTTGCGAGGCTGCTACCTGCACTGGGATCGTGGAATCGAAGCAGCGCTGCGGCGTCAGCTGCAACTGCCTTCCGAGCGCAGAATCGGCGCGCTCTCGCACGGTATGCGCATGAAAATGGCTCTGGCGTGCGCCTTGCCCTTCCGCCCAAAACTCTTGATCCTCGATGAGCCGTTCAGCGGCCTGGATGCATTGGTGCGCGAAGAGCTGGTCACCGGCTTCCTGCAGCGCGCGCCGGAAACAACTGTCTTCCTGTCCTCGCATGAGCTCGATGAAGTTGAGCGCATAGCCACACATGTCGCCTTCATCGATGCAGGCCAGTTGCTGTTTCAAGGTTCGATCGCGAGCCTGACCGCGCACGCCGAGCCTCTGCTGCCCACGGACGCCACGCCTGGCCCGCGGCGAGCCGCCCTGCGCGATGTGTTCATCGCGATGGCCCGACGGGCGCGCGCACAAGACGCTGTCACGCCGCCATGATCCGCCCGATCATGAGAAAAGACTGGTCGTTGCTGTGGCCGCTGGTCGCGATCGCGATCGTGCTGCAGATATCCCTCGCCTGGTTCGCTCACAGCTCGGGTCTGTTCGGAGGGGAACTGGCGCCGCGTGAGCTGCGTCGTCCATTGACCGTGGCGTGGTTCGCCGCCATCGGAGCGCTGGTGGTGGCGGTAGTTCATCAGGATCCCATCCCCGGGGCAGATCAGGATTGGTTGATTCGTCCCTTGCCGAGAACTGAGCTGCTGCTCTCCAAGCTGTTGTTCGCAGTGCTCGTGGTGTGTGGACCGATGCTCGCGCTGGATTGCGCTCGGGTCCTCGCGGCTGGATTTTCCCTTTCGGCGGCACTGCCCGTGATCGTATACAAAGAGGTCTATCTCCTGATCTGCTTCGTCATTCCAGTCATGGCATTGGCCGCGATCACGGCCACGATGGCCGAGCTGTTAGTGTTGGGGACGACGCTGGCCGCCATTTTCGCCGCCGCACTGAGTCTCGAGGCTTGGCTGCTCGGCGCCGAGCACTGCCCGACCTGCGACTCAGGGGTGTCCTGGATACAGCACGTACTGCAACACGCAGGTGTACTGGTGGGTGCGGGCGTGGTGTTGCTGGTCCAGTACTATCACCGGCGCACCGCCGCCTCGCGCGCCTTGGCGGTCATCGGCGCACTCGCTCTTGTCTTCGGACAGCTGCCCTGGAGTGTCGCGTTTGGCATCCAGCGGTGGCTTGCCCCGGCGCCGCATGCTGCCCAGGCAATCCGCTTTGTTTTCGATGAGGAGCGCTCGAGGGCTCCGCAGCAGGAAAGCGTTGCGGCGGGCAGCCTGCCACCGTCCACCCGGCGCAGCACCGCCGGCGCGGCCGAGCGCTACTTCGAGCGCCACGGCCCTGCGCGAACCGCGCCGGTGCTCTTCCAGCTGCCGGTGCGGATCGATGGGCTGAGGCCGGACGAGCTGCTGCTCGTCGACCGTTCCGATGTCGCGCTGCTCGGGTCAGACGGGACGCCCCGGTATCGCGGTCTGAATCCCGGGGAGCTCAATCCGCCCGGTCCGGTACACAGCGCAGATCTCGCATTGATGCAAGCCATCGCGCTGCCTGCCAGAGTCTATCGGGATTTAGGCGCACAGCAGCTGCCACTGCGACTCGACTACTCGATAACGCTCATGAAGGTCAGAGGCCAGCACGTGATATCGGCGGTGGACGGAGTATTGCGAACGGAGGAGCTGGGCGCCTGCGCCACCCGGCCCGATGAGGGCGGCTCGTTGATCCAGCTTCGCTGCCAAAAGATCGGGCTGACGCCATTCTGCATCGGCGTGACCGCGCGCGGCCCGGCGGACCAGAATAATCCCGAGGTCCTGCAGTGCGACCCCGACTATCGGCCGTACCTGCCGACACTGACCGACGCGTTGAATCGCTTCGGGGTAGATGTCCCGATAAGAGATCCGACTGGCCTCACTCATTACCCGCTCGAAGCGGCGAACATCAGGACGTTGCAGCTTCTCATCAAGGTCTATGCCGTGCAGGAGCACGCTGTGCGCTCGTTACTGACCCCGCGAATTCGCCTCATCGAGGCGAGCATGAGCGGCAAGTGAATGGTGATGCGACCACGCGAAGAAGCGCGGCCCTGCCTTACTTGAGAAGGCTACCCCTCACCAGGTTGAACGAGTCGAACTCATTGTCGGCGCCATTGTTGACGCCGGAGAAAACCACCCACAATGCCCGGCCGTCGGAGCTCATCCACTTTGTAGGAACACTCAGACCCGTGGCTTCACCGGCGGTCTCATTCAAACCCTCCCAATCCTCGTAGTAGGCGACAGTGGCCCACGGACCCCAGGGAGTCTGCGCTTCGAAGAACCCTATCTGCCCGGTGGCTGGACCATGCCACGCCGCAAGCAGATAACGGCCCAATGGCGCGTCGTAGACGACGCTCGCCGTGGTGAACGTACCGGGTTGCACGCTCGGATCAGCGAAGACAGCCTCTGCATCCGCTTCGCTCCCCGACCAGATCGGCGCATCGCGCTCCAAGCCGGCCCAGTACTCGAAGTGGCCGGGCGTTGCGGGGTCGGCGGCAAGCTCGGTATCACGGACCCGGCGCAAGTAAATGTGCGTGGCGTCGCTCTTCACATCGCGCTGATAGTAGAAGTACACGTGCGCCGGATCGAAGGCACCGGCGTAGTCCCTGCCAAACTGCAGTGAGATACCCGCGTCCGCCCCCCTGAACCACGGGGCGAGCCGCCACGTCTTGCCGAGATCCGAAGACCAGGCCACGGTGCGCTCGGCCGGGTTCTGCTCAGGCGTGATGGTCGGATCGGCACAATGACAGTTGCCTGCGGTCCAAAGACCGCCCTGCGCGTACAGCACTCCGTCGACCGAGATGAGATCGGCGACCTTGCCTCCAAAGGTCGCCTGCGCCTCCGCGAAAGTCGGCGCCTGCCCCCACACGTTCTTTCCGCTGAAGCTCGAGGCATCCGCTATATCCGGAGTGCCTTCGAGGCGCGCGAATCCCAGGCTGGTTCTACCGGTGCCCTTGCTCTCCTCGGTGCCATTGAAGCCGCCGCCATCTCCCCAGGCGGCGTACAGTTCCCCGTCCGCAGCCCAGGTCGTAGGCCAGATGTCGCTCCCAGTGGCCTTGCGATGGCTCAGGAGAGGCGAGAAGTCCCACCGGATGCCCGCCATCAGCTCGCTCTGCGGATACGGTGCTCGTATGGCGGGCGCGTCGCGCCTGCCTCGCAGCGCTGCCAGCAGCATCACGGACGAGCTGTCGACACTCTGCTGCGCGCTGGCGCGGTACGTGCCGGGCGCGCTAATCGCACGGTCTGCAACGATGAATGAGCCGCCTTCGGGCAGGAGCCTCTGCCGGTAATAGGGTCCCGGCCCCAGAGCTTGCCCGGAAGTGAAGGCACTCGAAACGAGCAGATCACCCGCATTCGGGGTTATCGACGAGCCGGTGTCGACGAGGGCCGCGATGCCCGCCGCGCCGGCCGTGCTATCGATCGGCTCGCGCCCATCGACCCCGTGGTACTCGACAATCCCCAGGGCGCTCCGATCGACTGGGCCGCGGAAGACCACTTTGACCGTATTGCGCCGGGGTGCAGCTCGAGCGATGTTGCTCGCGTAGTACATGACTTGCGTGGCGACGCCGGCATTCGATATCGAGGCACCCCGTAGGTAGAGATTGCCGCTCGTGTCGGACACCGACACCACATCTGTGTCGGGTCTGGTCCAGGCGATGAATACAACGTCCAGATCGCCCCCCATTTGCGTGCTCGGGAAGGTTGCGGCGGCCTCGGTTGCGCCTCGCGCCGAAACCTCGGCGGCGCCTTGCACGTACGTGACCGCGGCTTCGGCCGCTATAGGGAGCATGGCGAGAATCACCTGGCAGCCACCGATGAGAGGTCGAGGGTGCTTGCCCACTT
The DNA here is from genome assembly GCA_035639195.1 of Steroidobacteraceae bacterium. Taxonomy (GTDB): domain Bacteria; phylum Pseudomonadota; class Gammaproteobacteria; order Steroidobacterales; family Steroidobacteraceae; genus 13-2-20CM-66-19. The sequence goes on along the minus strand of DASQYM010000089.1, from coordinate 24,176 downwards.
AACGCATCCGGTGAGCCTGGGCTCGTTGGGCCAGTCGCTGCACACCTGCCTTATGTCCAGCACTGGTGTTGCGGCGCACAGTCTGCTAGCTTATCGATGAAAATAACAAACAGGGCACATCACGAAGCCCCATTTATCCCTTAGCGTGAGCTGAATAACGGCTCCATTTGCGTCTCATCCGCAAACCGCCAGGCCTTGTCCTGCGAACAATTATGCTGCCACCGGTTACTCATACCACAGCTCCCCACCCCCGCCTGCGGATCGTCTCTGAACGACGCGTCCAGGAGGCGGGCTTCGCTGAGCTCTATAAGGGCGTCGGCACTGTTCTGGGTGTCATCGGCGCCTGCCTCGCTTTCCTCGGCGTATACGTGGCTGCGATCGAGCTGAACGGCTGGATCGTCGGGCTAGCGCTCGCGTGGATTACCGCATGGCTGGTGGCTGTGGCCGCGTTCTTCATTCTGCGCTACCTCTGGCCGTGTTTGATGCTGCTGGCGCTCCGGTTCCTGCACTAGCGCCACGCGTATCCCCTTGCCAGTTCGTTTCGGCGTGCCGGATCAGCGCGTCTTTGCCGAGGTATCCTCGATTCTCGTCGCACCAGGCTCTCGGGTCGCGGACTTGTGCCCCGGCTACGGCATACCGGCACGGATGCGCTGCGAGAAGTCCGCCGCCTGGTCCGCGGCCTGTGCCAGTGGATTGATGAGCGCACGCCGCCGCAATTCTGCGAACGGCACGCTGCTGTCGAGCCTGCCCTGCTCGTACAGATACTCGGGCAGATACCCGCTCACCAGGATCTTCCAGGAATACGGCACATGACCGGGATCGAGTCGCGTCATGAGCCAGATACTGTTGGTGCAGTTGCTGGTGAGGGTGTTGTACCACTCTGGCTGCTGCCGGAGCGAGTTGAGTTGGCGCGCGTATTCAAGAAATAGCCGGCGCCCCGCCTCCATTCGGCCGCGCAGCCGATAGAGGTATACCTGCTCGGGCGGAGCGTGTCGGTAGTTGGTACGTAACCGCACGAGATCGCGCTCATCCCCGACGGCATAGTAGACGGTGAATTGTCGGAAGAACCCCGCCACTGAGGAGTAGCTCTGGCCTTGCTCGCGGCGCGTCTCGATGGAGAACGCCACGTGGGCGCCGTCCGTGAATCCGAAGCTCAGAAACACGTGTGCCACCGAGGGCCCCATCCAGTAGACCGCGAACAGGTCCACCTCCTCGAGCTGCCGGAGGTCGAAGGTACGGTCGTAATACGCGGGCGTGAAATCGGTCTCGCTGCGGTACTCGAAGTTGCGGATGTTGTGGAGTGTCAGGCGATCGCCGTCGATGGTTGCATAAGGTAGCACCGCATTCTCGGGCTCCCAGTCGCGATCGTTGGAAGGTGCGATGGTGCTCCAGCATCCGAGCAACAACGCGAACAGCACGACAAACGCAGCGACTGACCGCCGGCGCCGGCGCCGCAGCAGGGCTCCGACGATGAGTGCGACACACGCCAGTATCCAGGCCGCCGTCAGCGCGTTGCGCAGCGTCGCATTGGCATGATCCCAGTAGTGCAGTGCCAGGGCTCCCCAGACGCTCGCACCGAGCATCAGCAGACCAAGGACAAGAAGTCCCGCGGCCCGCGCCGTGCGCCGCAGGCCGCTGAGCAGAGGTTTGGAGGTGATTGCAGCAGTCATCGGGGCTTCAGCGGAATGTCGCATGGTCGAGAATGGACCCCGAGCCGACTGTGCGACTCGACCATTGCCGCAACATCATGTCCTCTTGCACGGTTGAGCGTCAGTTTGCAGTCGCCCGGTCGCGTAACGGGTTGCGCGGACTCTTCGGCAGTTACACAGTCTACGCACAGCCTCTCGCCAGACAATCGGACCCTCGGCCTACGATGGCTCGGCCGTCGATCGGAGTGGGACATGAAAAGCACCGGGCCGGGTAAGTTCGCCGTTGCGCACCGAAGGTCGGCCCAGGCGGTGACCCTGCCCGCAGCCCGCCCTCACGGGTACTCGGCGGGCTGCACCGCTTACCGCTCCTCGCCGAGCGCTGCGATCTTGGCCTGGATTCTGGCGCGCTCTCCGGGGCTGGCTACGGCGAGCGCTGCGCGATAGAAACGCCTCGGAAGCCACCGACCCGGCGTAGAAGCCGCTGGCGACACACAAGATGCCGACCGGCAGCACCACGGCGAGCGCACGCATGTGTTGGATCCTTCTGGCCGGAGGGTGCGAGGAGACTAGCATCCACCAGCCCGCGCGGTCGCTTTGCGGGCGCGAATGCGGTCTCGATGCCGAAGGCTCAGGGTGAGTGAGCGTAGCCGAGCGTCTTGAGCGCCTCGGCGATCTCCTCGAGAGTGCGCGGATCGTCGATGGTCGCCGGCATGTTGTAGGGACGAGAGTCCGCGATTGCCCGCATGGTCGCGCGCAACACCTTGCCCGAGCGGGTCTTCGGCAGACGGGCGACGATTGCAACCTGCCGAAAAGCGGCCACCGCGCCAACGTGCTGCCGCACTCGCTCCACGAGCTCCTGCAGGATCTCCGCCGCCGGCCGCACGACTCCGGACTTGAGCACCACGAGTCCAACGGGCAACTGCCCCTTGAGTGCGTCTGCGACCCCGATCACGGCGCATTCCGCTACATCCGGATGCTCGGCGAGCACCTCCTCCATGCCACCTGTCGAGAGGCGGTGTCCCGCCACGTTGATGACATCATCGATGCGCGACATGATCCACACATAACCGTCCGCATCGATATAACCCGCATCGCCGGTGAGGTAATAGCCGGGGTAGCGGCTCAAGTAACTGTCGCGATATCCCGCATCGTTCTGCCACAGCGTGGTCAGCGTGCCCGGTGGCAGCGGCAGCCGCAGCACGATGTTGCCGATCTTTCCGGGCGCCACTGGCGCGCCGGAATCATCGAGCACCTGCACGTCGAAGCCCGGCACCGGCACGCTCGCGGAGCCGGGCTTGATCGGTAGCGGTGTCAGGCCGCGGCAGTTGGCGGCGACCGGCCAGCCGGTCTCCGTCTGCCACCAGTGATCGATGACCGGCACGCGCAGCTTCGACTCCGCCCAGTGCACCGTGTCCGGGTCGCAGCGCTCGCCGGCGAGAAACAGGGTGCGAAGGCTGCCGAGATCGTAGCGAGCGATCAGTGCGCCCTGCGGGTCCTCCTTCTTGATGGCCCGAAAGGCCGTGGGAGCGGTGAAGAGTGCGTTGACCCGATGCTGGGCGACCACACGCCAGAACGCTCCGGCATCGGGAGTACCGACCGGCTTGCCCTCGTAGAGGATGCTCGTGCATCCGGCGAGCAGCGGCGCATAAACGATGTAGGAGTGGCCCACTACCCAGCCGACATCGGATGCGGCCCAGAAGACATCCCCCGGGTGCACGTCGTAGATCGCCCGCATCGACCAGGCGAGCGCGACGGCGTGACCGCCGTGGTCGCGCACCACGCCCTTGGGCTTGCCGGTCGTACCGGAGGTGTAAAGGATATAGAGCGGATCCGTGGCGGCGACCGAAACGCACGGCAGTGCCTCGACATTTGCGAGGGCTTCTGCCCACTCGAGATCGCGCCCGGCCGTGAGAGCCGCTGTCGCCTGGGGTCGCTGCAGGACGATGCAGCGCTCGACGCTGTGGCGCGCGAGCCGCAGCGCCTCATCGAGCAGCGGCTTGTAGGCAATGATCCGTTGCCCCTCGATGCCGCAGGAAGCCGAGACCACCAGAACCGGCCGTGCATCGTCGATGCGCTTGGCGAGCTCGTGCGGCGCGAAGCCGCCGAAGACCACCGAGTGCACCGCGCCGATGCGTGCACAGGCGAGCATCGCCATGACCGCCTCGGGCACCATCGGCATGTAGATCACGACGCAATCGCCGCGGTCTACGCCCTGTGCCGCGAGCGCCCCGGCCAGGCGGGCGACGCGATCGCGCAGCTCGCGATAACTGAGCCGCACCACCGTGCCGGTTACCGGGCTGTCGTAGATGAGCGCGGCCTGTTCGCCGCGTCCCTGCTCGATGTGGCGGTCGAGCGCGTTGTAACAGGTATTGATCCGTCCACCGCTGAACCATCGATAGAATGGTGCGCCGGCGGTATCGAGTACCGTGTCCCAGCGGCGCTCCCAGTGCAGCGCTTCAGCCTGCTCACCCCAGAAACCTTGCGGGTCCTCGAGCGCACGGCGGTGCGCGTCGCGGTAAGCGTTTGCCGGCATGTTCATATGACACCGCGGGGGCCTGGCCCACAGATGTGATCCGGTATGATCCTACGCCGTCACCGTTTCGCATGGCGCGGAGAGGCAATCATCAGGGGAAGTACCAAGGCATTCGATTTCATCGTCGTAGGTGCTGGGATGGCGGGGACGAGTGTCGCAGCGGCGCTTGCGTCCACGGCGAAGGTAGCGCTCATCGAGGCGGAGTCCCAGCCAGGCTTTCACGCCACTGGCCGCTCAGCAGCACTTTTCGCACCGAACTACGGCAGCCCGCTGTTCCGTGCGCTCACCCGTGCCAGCGCTGCGTTCCTGCAGGCGCCGCCGGCTGGCTTCGCGGCGCATTCCTTGCTGCAGCCACGTGGTGCGCTTTACCTTGCCCGCGAGGATCAGCAGGAACAGCTCGAGGCCACGCGGCGCGCCATCTGCGCCGCAAACTCCCTGGTAGAGGTGCTCTCCCCGGCAGAGGCCCGCATGCAGGTCCCACGCCTGCGGTCGGGCTATGTGATTGCCGCGCTCTACGAGCCGGAGGTCTACGATATCGACGTCGCCGCATTGCTCCAGGGCTTCTTGCGGCAGGCCAAGTCACTCGGCGCGCGACTGCATCTTGCTGCGCGCTGCAGTATGCCGCAGCGCCACGGTGAAACATGGCGCATCCGCATCGATGCTGAAACGCTTGCTGCACCCGTGCTCGTCAACGCCGCGGGCGCATGGGCGGATGAGCTGGCCATTGGCTGCGGCGCGCAGCCCCTGGGTTTGCGGCCGCTGCGGCGTACGGCGGCTCTGATCGAGGCTCCCACGGAGATCACCTTCGCGGGCTGGCCGGCCGTATTCGATATCGATGAGCAGTTCTACTTCAAGCCCGATGCGTCGCGCCTGCTCATCTCGCCAGCCGATGAGGAGCCTTGCGCGCCGGGAGATGCATATGCGGATGATTTGATGGTCGCCATGGGCGTCGAACGCATCGAGAGTGCGCTCGATTTCCAGGTGCGGCGCATCACACACAGCTGGGCGGGGCTGCGCACCTTTGCGCCGGACCGGGAGCCGGTTATCGGCTTCGACGCCCTCGTGCCCGGGCTGTTCTGGTGCGCCGCTCAGGGCGGATACGGCATACAGAGCGCGGCCGCCGGCGCGCAGCTCGCGGCGGCGCTCGCCCGGCGCGAGGCCGTGCCGGCGGCGATCGCTGCAGCGGGAGTGACGGCCGAGCGCGTATCGCCCGAGCGCTTCTCGCCCGGAGCCACTTAGGCGAGCTGGTGCGCCTCGGGCGCCCTCGCCTGCAGCAGCTGCCGCGCGTGCGGTGATTCCACCGCTTCGACGAACGCGCGCTCGAACAGGTAATCGCCGGGGATGCCGCTACCGGGCGATGCTGCAAACCCGCGTGCATCGAGCAGCGCGCGCGCATCGGCGAGCATGCGCATGTTGCCGCAGATCATCACCCGATCCTCCTCGCAGTCGAGTGGCGGGAGACCGAGCTCCGCACACACCGATCCCTCCGCAATCAATCGAGTAATACGGCCGACGCGCACAAACGGCTCACGCGTGAGTGCCGGGCAGTCGATCAGCTGCCGCCGCGCCATCTCGTTGAGATAGTTATCGGCGTGCAGTCTTCTCAGCACCTCATCGCCATAGGCGAGGTCCTGACGCGTCCGTCCACCGCGCACCAGGATGATCTGTGCGAAGCGCTCATAAACCTCAGGATCACGGATGAGCGCGGCGAAGGGCGCCACACCGGTGCCGGTCGCGAGCAGGAACAGGCGCTTGCCGGGTCTGAGATCCCGCAGCACCAGGGTTCCAGTGGGCTTGCTGCTGACGAGAATCGGATCGCCCGACTGCACGCACTGCAGGCGCGAGGTGAGTGGACCGTGCGGCACGATGATGCTGTAGAACTCGAGCTCGTCCTCGTAGTTGGCGCTGGCGATGCTGTAGGCACGCACCACTCTGCGGCCGCCGATCTCCAGTCCGATCATCAGGAACTGGCCGTTCTCGAAGCGCAGCGAGGCACTGCGCGTCGTCCGGAAGCTGAAGAGCTTCGGGCTCCAGTGATGCACCGCCGTCACCTGCTCGGTTGTGTAGCTCGCCATGTCCGCTCCGCTGCCATTGCGCGCGCATGCTGTTGTGAGTGCGGGCAGCGGTGAATACGTATTTCACGCGCTGGCCGCGAGGCTTGCGGTAACTACTGACGCGGCCACGCAGATCTCGCCGCTAGCATCGCCCGCGACTGCAGCGGTTTGCGGCACGGGGATCCATTGATGAGCCTCAACGAGACCTATAACGACAGGGTCGTCCGGCAGTTCGCCATCATGACGGTCGTGTGGGGCATCGTCGGCATGGCGGTCGGCGTGCTGATCGCCGCGCAGCTCTACTGGCCGGCGCTGAATTTCGATCTTCCCTGGCTCACCTACAGCCGGCTGCGGCCCCTGCACACCAATGCCGTCATCTTCGCCTTCGGTGGCTGCGCGCTCATCGGCACCTCGTACTACGTCGTGCAGCGTACCTGCCACGTGCGGCTGTTCAGCGATCGCCTGGCGGCCTTCACCTTCTGGGGCTGGCAGGCGGTCATTGTCGCGGCCGCCATCACGCTGCCGCTGGGCATCACGCAGAGCAAGGAGTATGCCGAGCTCGAATGGCCGATCGACCTGCTGATCACGATCGTGTGGGTGGTGTATGCGGTGGTGTTCTTCACGACCATCGCGCGGCGGCGGGTGAGTCACATCTACGTTGCCAACTGGTTCTATGCCTCGTTCATCATCACCATCGCGGTGCTGCACGTTTTCAACAACCTCGCCATTCCGGTGAGCCTCACCAAGTCCTACGTCGTCTACTCGGGCGCCATCGACGCCATGATGCAGTGGTGGTACGGACACAACGCGGTCGGCTTCTTCCTCACTGCCGGCTTCCTCGGGATGATGTACTACTTCGTCCCGAAGGCGGCGCAGCGGCCCATCTATTCCTATCGGCTGTCGGTGGTGCACTTCTGGGCGCTGATCTCGGTATACATCTGGGCGGGCCCGCATCACCTGCACTACACCTCGCTCCCCGACTGGGTGCAGTCGATCGGCATGGTGTTCTCGCTGCTGCTGCTCGCGCCCTCCTGGGGCGGCATGATCAACGGCATCATGACGCTCTCGGGCGCCTGGGACAAACTGCGCACCGACCCGATCATCCGCTTCATGATCGTGGCGCTGTCGTTCTACGGCATGTCGACCTTCGAAGGTCCGATGATGTCGATCAAGACCGTGAATGCGCTCTCGCACTACACCGACTGGACCATCGGGCACGTGCATTCCGGCGCGCTCGGCTGGGTGGCCATGATGACCATCGGCACCATGTACCACCTGATTCCGCGGCTCTTCAACCGCCAGCAGATGCACAGCGTGAAGCTGATCGAGGTGCACTTCTGGATGTCGACCATTGGGGTAGTGCTGTACATCACCGCGATGTGGATCGCCGGGGTAATGCAGGGCCTCATGTGGCGTGCTTTCAACGATGACGGCACGCTCACGTACAGCTTCATCGAGAGCGTCAAGGCGACCTATCCCTTCTACCTGGTGCGCCTCGCCGGCGGCGCGCTCTTCTTCACCGGCATGCTGCTCATGGCCTGGAACGTCTGGATGACCGTGCGGCACGAGAAGCCGCGGCCGGTGCCGGTGCCGGCGCCCGCACCCGAGCAGCCCCTGGCACCGTCGCCCGTGCCGCTTCCCGCCGCGGCCGCGAGCGGAGTGCAGCCATGAACCACGACGTCGTCGAGCGCAAGCTCGGATTGCTGATCGTGCTGATCGTGCTGGTGATCAGTGTCGGCGGCTTCATCGAGGTGGTGCCGCTCGCCATGAGTGCCGCCGCCAAGCAGGGGGCAGTGCAGATCACCCCGCGCACCGCGCTCGAGCAGGCCGGATTCGACATCTACGAGCGCGAGGGCTGCTACCTGTGTCACTCGCAACAGATCCGTCCCTTCCGCAGCGAGACCGAGCGCTACGGACCCTACTCGGTGGCGGCGGAATCGCAGTACGACCATCCCTTCCAATGGGGCTCCAAACGCACCGGCCCGGACCTCGCGCGCGTCGGCGGCCGCTACAGCGACGACTGGCACCGCCTGCACCTGCGCAACCCGCGCGATGTCGTCCCGGAATCCAACATGCCGGGATTCCCCTGGCTCGAGCGCAGCAGCATCGACAGTGCCTTGCTGCAGAGGAAGTTGCGGGTGCTGCGTCTGCTCGGCACGCCCTATACGGATGCCGAGATCGCGGCGGTCCCGGCCGCCGTGCAGGACAAGACGGAGCTCGATGCGCTCATCGCCTACCTGCAGTCCCTCGGACTCGCCCGGCCGCGCGGCTGAAGGAGGAACGATGTCGCTGCACCTGGACTTCGAATTCCTGAGCGGGGTGGTCACGCTCGTATGGTTCCTCGCCTTCATCGGCCTGTGCCTGTGGGCCTGGAGCCGCCGTCGCCACAACGACTACGCAGCCGCTGCGCGCATGCCGCTCGATGCGACGGCCGACAGTTGCACGTCGCAGCAGGATGGGAGCAGTTGAAATGTCGACGCTCATGCAAGTGACGGTGCTGGTCTTCACCTGCCTCAATGTACTCGCCTGCGCCTGGCTCATCTGGTGGACGGCGCTCAAGCGGCCCGATGAGGTCGCCGAGGGTGCGATCAAGGAGCACGTGTGGGATGGCGACCTGCGCGAGCGCAACAACCCGATGCCGCGCTGGTGGCTGATGCTGTTCTACATCACCATCGTGTTTGCGCTGCTGTACTTCCTGCTCTACCCCGCGGTCGGACGCGGTGTCCTCGGCTGGACCGAGACGCGCGAGTACAACGAGGAGATGCAGAGCGCGCAGCGGCGCTACGCGCCGGTGTACGCCGTCTACGCCGGACGCAGCGTCGAGGATCTCGCCCGTGACCCCAAGGCGCTGAAGCTCGGCCACAGCCTGTTTGCGACCAACTGCATCAACTGTCACGGCTCGGACGGGCGCGGCGCGCCGGGCTTCCCCGATCTCACCGACAACGACTGGCTCTATGGCGGCGAGCCGAAGGACATCGTGCAGTCGATCACCGCTGGGCGCGAGGGGACCATGCCGCCGCTTGGCGCGGCACTCGGCGAGCAGGGAGTCGATGAGCTGGTCGCCTACGTGCTGAGCCTCAGCGGCCACAGCGAACCGGCCGATAAGGTCGCTGCCGGCAAGGCGCGCTTCGTGGTGTGCGCCGGCTGCCACGGCGCCGATGCCAAGGGCAATCACGCGGTCGGTGCGCCGGACCTGACGGCGGACATCTGGCTGTACGGCGGATCGCCGCGCACGCTGCACAAGACGCTCATGGAGGGCCGGCATGGCAAGATGCCCGCGCATCAGTGGCTCGGGGACGATCGGATCCGTCTGCTCGCGGCCTATGTCTACAGCCTGTCCCATCCGCAGTGAGGGCCCGCGGTCATGCCCGGGGTGAGAGGCCGCGATGTGGCGCTCGTGCTGTGGCCGTCCTTTCTGGCGGCTTGCGGCGCGAGCCTGTTGTTCTTCGCCGCGGTTGATCCGGCGCTGCTGCGTGATGCGGGGCCGCGGCTGTTCGCAGGACTCGAGCGCGAGGCGGGCTATGCGCTCGGCTTCCTGTTCTTCTGGGGCGTCGGGGCGCTCGCGAGCGCCCTCAGCGTCTACTTGATCCGCACCGCGCGCGCTGAGCCGCGCTCGGCCGGTGCGTCCGAGGAGCGCTGATCGACATGGCCAACGCCAGTCCCTGTCCAGCACCTGCGCCGCCCGCCGCGTTCTATGCGGCAGCCGCCAAGATCTATCCGCGAGAGATCGATGGGCGCTTCAGCCGCTTGCGCAAGGGCGCGGTGCTGGCGCTGCTCGGGCTGTTCTATGGCTTCGCCTGGCTCGACTGGAACGGCCACCAGGCACTGCTCTTCGATCTGCCGGCGCGCAAGTTCCACATCTTCGGGCTGACTCTCTGGCCCCAGGACTTTCTCTACCTGACGCTGCTGCTGATCGTTGCGGCACTGTCGCTGTTCTTCTTCACCGCGCTGGCCGGGCGGCTGTGGTGCGGCTACGCCTGTCCACAGACCGTGTGGACGGAGCTGTTCGTATGGATCGAGCAATGGACGGAAGGCTCGCGCCTGCAGCGCATGAAGCTCGACCGCGGACCGTGGACGGCGAGGAAGCTGCTGCGCAAGGGTACCAAGCAGCTGCTGTGGCTGGCACTAGCGCTTTTCACCGGCTTCACCTTCGTCGGTTACTTCACACCCATCCGCTCACTCGGGGCGCAGATCCTCGCTCTCTCGCTCGGTCCCTGGCAGACCTTCTGGGTGTTCCTGTACTCGCTTGCAACCTACGGCAACGCAGGGTTCCTGCGCGAGCAGGTGTGCAAGTACATGTGCCCGTATGCGCGCTTCCAGAGCGCCATGTTCGACAAGGACACCCTGATCATCTCGTATGACGAGCAGCGTGGCGAGCCACGCGGCGCGCGCCGGCGTGGCAGCGAGCCGCGCAGCGTCGGGCTCGGCGACTGCATCGACTGCACCCTGTGCGTGCAGGCCTGTCCCACCGGCATCGACATCCGTCACGGCCTGCAATACGAGTGCATCGCCTGCGGGGCCTGTATTGATGCCTGCGACCAGGTCATGGACAAAATGGGCACGCCGCGCGGACTCATCCGCTATACCACCGAGCATGCGCTGCGCGGTGAGCGGACCCGCGTCCTGCGCACTCGCCTGCTGGTGTACGCGCTGCTCATCAGCGTCGCGCTCGGCGCACTCGCGTTCTCATTACTGACACGCACGCCGCTGATCCTCGATGTCATACGTGATCGCAATGCGCTGTACCGCGAGGTGCACGCCGATCGAATCGAGAACGCCTACACGCTGAAGATGATCAACCTCGACGACCGCCCTCACAGCTATCGCCTGACGGTGAGCGGCATGCGCGGACTCGAGCTCGTGGCTCCCGCCGGCGAGATCGCGCTGCCATCGGGCAGCGTCAACAGCATTGCGGCACGCCTCGAGGCGCCGCGTGCGCTCGCAGGCGGCGTGCACCGCATCGTCCTCACGCTCGCCGCCGTCGATGGCTCGGGCAGCGCGGTGCACGAGAACACTCGCTTCATAGGACCCACGCCATGAGCAGCGCGACCCCGCTCCAGTGGTATCGCCATTTCTGGCCCTGGTTCGTGCTCGCGCTGCTCGGCGGCGCGGTAACCGGGAGTTTCGTCAGTCTGTACTTTGCCCTGCATACGACTGACGCGGTGGTCGAGCACGCCGACGCCTCGCAGTGAGCGTCGTGATGGATGCCCCGCTTCCACCCCCGGTTTGCTTCCATTGTGGCGGCGCGCTGCCGGCGGATGTGCACTGCGCGGTACGGGTCGCGGGCATCCTGCGACCGGTGTGCTGCGCGGGTTGTGAGGCAGCGGCCAATCTCATCCTGTCGCAGGGACTCGAGCGCTTCTATGCGTTTCGGCAGCTGCCCGCGGCGCCTCCAGCCGGTGCCGCGCGCAATTGGTCGATCTTCGATCGCGCGGCGGCGCTGCGCCGCTACACCCACGAGCTCCCCGGTGGCGAGCGCGAGCTGAGTCTCCAGCTCGAAGGCCTGCGGTGCGCGGCCTGCGCCTGGCTGATCGAGAACAGCTTGCGCCGCGAGCCCGGCGTGAACGATATCCAGGTAAACGCGGGCAGCGCGCGCGCCGAGCTGCGTTTTGACCCGCGGCGCATCGCCTTGAGCCGGCTGCTCGCGCGCATTCATGCACTCGGCTTCGTGCCGCAGCCGCTCTCGTTCGCCGGCGGCCCGGCTCCGGGCAGCGCGGAGCGCCGCGCAGCGCTCAAGCGGCTCGCGGTGGCCGGCTTCGGCATGATGCAGCTCATGACCTTCGCGGTGTCACTGTATGCCGGTGTCATCCAGGGCATGACGCCGGACCTGCAGCAATTCCTGCGCTTCGTGAGCCTCGCGGTCGCGACTCCGGTGGTGCTCTATTCCGCGCAGCCGTTCTTCATCTCCGCCTGGCGCAGCGTGCGCGCCCGCACACCGGGCATGGATGTACCGGTCGCGCTGTCGATCGCGGCTGCCTATCTGTGGAGCGCCTGGGTGACGGTGCGCGGCCGGGGTACCGTGTACTACGACTCGGTGGTGATGTTTACCTTTTTTCTGCTGCTTGGCCGTTATGTGGAGATGTCGCTGCGCCATCGTTCCGGCATGCAGCAGGACGCGCTTGCGCGCCTGCTGCCGGAGAGTGTGCTACGACTCGCCGGGGCGAACAGCGAACGCGTGACTCCCGATGAGCTGTGCGCCGGCGACCGCGTGCGACTGTTACCCGGTGAACGCGTGCCTGCCGACGGAGTGATCGAAAGCGGCAGTACCGAAGTCGACGAATCGCTGCTCACCGGGGAATCGGCGCCGCGCGCGCGCGGTCCCGGCGACACGCTGCTCGCCGGCACTCTGAACGTGAGCGGCTCCCTCGACATGCAGGTGCTGCGCATCGGGCCAGACTCGACTCTGGCGGCAGTCTCGCGGCTGCTCGAGCGCGGCCACGCCGCACGCCCGCGCATCGCCGACCTGGCCGACCGCGTCGCGAGCGGATTCGTCGGCGCAGTATTGTTGCTGGCGGCGCTCGTAGGACTCTACTGGTTGCACGCAGATTCCACACGCGCCTTTCCTGCACTGCTTGCGGTGCTCGTGGTGACCTGCCCCTGTGCGTTGTCACTGGCCACCCCGGCCGCGCTCGCCGCCGCCACTACGCGTCTTGCCGGCACGGGCCTGCTCGTCACCCGCAGCCGCGCACTCGAGCGTCTTGCGCGCGCTGACTGCATGGTATTCGACAAGACCGGCACCCTCACCCTCGGTACGCCGCGACTCGATGAAGTGGTTCTGCTCGGCTCGCGCGTCTCGTCGGAGCGCTGCCTCGAGTTGGCGGCCGCACTCGAGAGCCGCACCACGCACCCGCTCGCCCGAGCGTTTGCGCACCTCACTCCCGCGGCCGGGCTGAGTGCGGTGCATTGCGCGGTGGGGCGGGGAATCGAGGGATGGATCGATGGTGCACGCTATCGCCTCGGACGACTCGACTACGTGCTGGAGGCCTGCCCCGGCGCTGCGCTGCCGGCGAGCATCCACGCCGGTACGGAGCTCGCGCGCATCGTGCTCGCTGATGCCGAAGGTCCTATCGCGGCCTTCCGCGTGAGCGATGCCCTGCGCGCGGATGCCCGCGCAACGCTCGCGCGGCTCCAGCGCCTCGGAGTCCGGCCGCTGATCGCAAGCGGCGATCAGAGCGGCGCGGTGGCGCTCGCCGCGCAGCGTCTCGGCGGCCTCAGCGCGTACCCTGGACTCCGCGCCGAGGAGAAGCTCGGCCTGGTCGAGCAACTTCAACGCGCCGGCAACCGCGTCGTCATGGTGGGCGATGGGGTGAACGATGCCCCGGTGCTCGCCGCGGCCGACGTCTCGGTGGCCATCGCAAGCGGCACCGATCTTGCCAAGCTCAACGCCGATCTCGTGCTGCTCGGTGAGGGTCTCGGCGCGCTCGTAGGCGCCGTCGAGAGCGCGCGGCGCATGCTGCGGATCATCCGGCAGAATCTCTACTGGGCGGTGCTGTACAACCTCACGGCAGTGCCGCTCGCCGCGAGCGGCCGCCTCGAGCCCTGGATGGCCGCGCTCGGCATGTCGCTGAGCTCACTGTTCGTCGTCCTGAATGCCATGCGGCTGCTCCGGCCATCGCCGCCGAAGGCTGCAGCGTCCACGGCGCCAGCCGCTGCGGTGGCAGTGAGAGCATGAGCAGTCTCTACCTCCTGATCCCACTGGCACTGCTGCTGCTCGCCGTGTCCGTGTGGGCATTCTTCTGGGCCGTGCGCCGCAGCCAATTCGACGACCTCGACTCGCCGGCGCTGCAGATCCTGCTCGATGATGATCGTGCGCCGCCGCCCCCCGCGGAGAACTCCCGCGATGCATGAGCTCACTTTCCTCACGGCGTTGCTCGCGGGACTGTTCGGCAGCACGCACTGCCTGGCGATGTGCGGCGGCATTGCGACTGCACTGGGCGGTGCAGCCGGCCGCCGCTTGCGTTGGGAAGCGCTCCTATACCACGGCGGGCGGGTAGCGAGTTACACGACCGCAGGCGCTATCGCCGGCGCGCTCGGAGCCGCCGCCGGGTTTGCGTTCGCCGTCTCGAGCTGGAGCGCGCTGCTGCGTCTCGGCACGGCGTTCATGGTGATCATCATCGGCCTGGACATCAGCCTCGGCACGCGCGGCGTTGCGCACTGGCTGCGTGCGCCCGAGCGCTGGGGCGGGCGGCTGTGGCGCCATCTCGCGCCCGCGCGCCGGCTGTCTCTCCCATCCGCACCCAAGATGCGGGCACTGCTGTTGGGATTGTTGTGGGGATGGTTACCCTGCGGACTCGTGTATTCGGTGTTGCTCGCCGCGGCGCTCGCAGGCGGTGCCACCGGAGGTTCGCTCACCATGCTCGGCTTCGGACTCGGCACCCTGCCGGCGCTGAGCGCCCTGAGTTATGCAGGTGGCTGGTTGCCGCGCCGCGATGGCCTCACGGCGCGCTTACTCGGGGGGCTGCTGGTCGCCTGCGGTATATGGACCGCCGTCCTGCCGGTGGCGATGCTCAGTGGCGCGCACATGCATCGCCATTCCGGTGCGCCGGCGCCGTATGCGAGTGCCGCTCCTCTCATGGGCCTGCTCGCAGGCCACGCCGATGGAACGCTGGCCGGTCGCGCCCGAGCAGCTCCCGCAAGTGGGCCCTCCGCTCCTGACGCGCCGGCCAGCGACGTGGCAGACTAACCACGCTGCAGGTCCGCGCCGCTGGTCTGCGCCTGGTACTGTACGACCCGCTGCTGGGCGTCGTACTCGAAGACCAGATACTCTGCCGTGGTCAGCAGTACCGCGGCAAACAGCGCAATGACTTTGGTGCTCATGTGACTCCTCCTCTCGTTTCGATGGTGAGCAGTCTTCGCCTCCAGCGGCTTTGCAGCAAACGCGATGTCTGAACGACGCACAAGAAAATCTGAAGCCGCGCGCAGCTTCGACCGGCTGCCGCTCAACGCCCTGCGGGTATTCGAGGCGGTGGCGACCCATCTCAGCTTCGCGGAGGCGGCCGAGGCGCTGCACGTAACGCCTGCGGCGGTGAGCATGCAGATCCGCACGCTCGAGGAATACCTGCGCGTGCCCCTGTTCCGCCGCAGCGCGCGCGCCATCGCGCTCAGTGCCGAGGGCGCGCTGCTGCTGCCGGGCGTACGGCGCGGACTTGCCGAGCTGCAGCAGTCGATGCAGCAATTGCGGCAGGACAGAAGTGGCGGCGTGCTCAACATCAGCACCCTCGCTTCGTTCCTGCAGAAATGGCTGATGCCCCGCCTGCCGCAGTTCTACAGCCGCTATCCGCACATCGAGCTCGCGATCCACACCTCCTCTGCACCGGTCGACTTCAGCCAGACCAATTTCCACGTCGCGCTGCGCATGAGCCTGGGTCCGACCCCGGGTCTCTACAACGAGCGACTGCTCGAGGAGTGGTTCCTTCCGGTATGCAGCCCGGAGCTGCTCGCGCGGCACGGAGCGGTGCGCACGCCGGCGGACCTCAAGCGCTACCCGCTACTGCGCTCCTCGGACGAGTCCTGGAGCATGTGGCGCCATCCGGAAGCCGGGACCGACTGGCGCGAAAAGGGTGCCGCTTTCGATGACTCGCTCACCGTGCTCGCCGCTGCCGAACAGGGCCAGGGGCTAGCGCTTACCCGCTGGGCACTCGCCGCGCAGGATCTCGGTAACGGGCGTCTCGTGCGGGCTAGCGCCCAGGTGCTGCCCTGCCCGCGCGCGTATTACTTCGTGTGCCCCGAGAGTTATCTCGAGGTGCCGAAGGTGCAACAGCTGCTGAGCTGGCTGCGGGAGGTGGCTGCGGCCTTCCCCGGACCGGACACCGTGGCCGCCCCGCGGCCAACGAGCGTGACCGCACGCTCGGCGCGCACGCGGCGCGGGATCGGTTGAGCAGCGCGCGACGGCTCACACCTCCGCCATGTCCTGTACCTCATCGCTGCAGATCTCCGAGCTCCTCGCCGGTTACCGCGCGCGGCGGTTCTCGCCCGTGGAGATCGTCGAGCAACTTCTCGGTGCGCGCGCGGCGCGACCCGAGCGGTGCGAATGGATCGACTTCCTTCCCGCGGAGAGAGTGCGCAGGCAAGCCCGCGCACTCGCGGCGATAGCGCCAGATGCCCTGCCGCTCTACGGCATCCCCTTCGCGATCAAGGACAACATCGACCTGGAGGGCGTGCCGACCACGGCCGGCTGCCGCGCCTATGCCTACACTCCCGCTGTCTCGGCACCGGTGGTTGAGCGATTGCTCGCTGCGGGCGCCATCCCGATCGGCAAGACCACTCTCGATCAGTTTGCTACCGGACTCACCGGCACACGCTCGCCCTGGGGAGCCTGCCGCAACAGCTTCGATGCGCGCTACGTCTCGGGAGGTTCGAGCTCGGGCTCCGCGGTCGCGGTCGCCACCGGGCAGGTTAGTTTCGCGCTCGGCACCGATACGGCAGGATCGGTGCGCCTGCCTGCAGCTTTCAATGATCTGATCGGACTCAAGCCCAGCTGCGGCAGCCTGAGCACGCGCGGCGTGGTTCCCGCGTGCCGCTCGCTCGATTGTGTCGGTGTGCTGGCGCTCGTCGCAGCGGATGCCGCGCGTGTGCTCGCCGTAACACGCGGCTTCGATCCGCAGGACCCATATTCGCGCAGCGCACCGCCTGCGCCGCCAACTATTGCGCGCGAGTTTCGCTTCGGCGTACCGGATGAGAGGCAGCTGGAGTTCTTCGGTGATCGTGAATACCAGCGTCTCTTCGGCGCCGCCTGCGCGCGTCTCGAGTCGCTCGGTGGCACGGCGGTACGCATCGATCTCGCGCCCTGGCAGGCCGCGGGAGAGCTGCTGTACGGCGGGGCCTGGCTCGCCGAGCGCTATGGCGCCGTCGGGAAATTCATCGAATCGCGCCCCGCAGAGGTGCTGCCGGTGATCCGCACGCTCATCTCCCCGGGCCGGCTGATCCCGGCAACCGAGGCATTCCTCGGTCAATACCGCCTGCTCGAGCTCAAGCGAACCACGGGCGATCAGTGGCGTGCGATGGACGTACTTCTCACTCCGACCGCAGGCACCATCTACCCCATCGACGCCGTCGAAGCGGATCCGATCGCTCTCAATGACAACCTCGGGCGCTATGCCCGCTTCACCAACCTGCTGGATCTCACCACCGTCGCGGTCCCCGCGGGCTTTCGCATCGATGGCCTGCCCTTTGGTGTCTCCCTCACCGCATCTGCGTGGAGCGATGACGCGTTGCTGGCATTAGCAGCGCGGTTTCAGGCCGCCGGGCCGACCGCGGCGCGCCGTGCGCCATGAGCCTTGCGGCCGAGGGCTGCAGACGCGCAGCCGCCGACGCGCTGCGCGCGCAATGCCCGCCCGCTGCGCATGATGAGCGCCGAGCCCGCTCCGACGCCAGCCGAGCGCCCGAGTCCACTCTTGCCCTGGCTCGTGGCGGTGGCTTTCTTCATGCAATCGCTCGACACCACGATCCTCAACACTGCGGTTCCGAGCATCGCCCGCGCTTTGCAGGTAGCGCCCCTGTCCATGAAGTCGGTACTCGCGAGTTACACCCTGAGCCTTGCGGTGTTCATCCCGGTGAGCGGCTGGATGGCGAACCGTTTCGGCACGCGCAGGGTTTTTGCGAGCGCCATCGGTCTGTTTGCACTCGGCTCGCTGCTGTGCGGGTTGAGCCGCAACATCCATCTGTTGGTCGCGTTCCGCGTTCTGCAGGGCTGCGGCGGCGCAATGATGGTCCCGGTGGGGCGGCTCACACTGGTGCGGGCACTGCCGAAATCCGAGTTGGTACGCGCCATGAGCTTCGTCGCGGTGCCCGCACTGATCGGCCCGATGCTCGGCCCGGTCGCAGGTGGTCTGATTACCGACTATGCGCACTGGAGCGTCATCTTCTTTGTCAATGTCCCCATCGGAATCGGGGGGCTTTACCTGGTATACCGTCATCTGCCCGATTTCCGCGCGCAGTCAACCCCGCGGCTCGACCTGGCGGGTCTCGGGTTATTCAGTTGCGGGATCGCACTGTTGTCGTACGTGCTCGAGGTGTTCGGCGAGCACCGACTCGGCGCAGCGATGATCCTCGGGCTGCTCGTGCTGTCGCTGGCGCTGCTGGCAGGCTACGGGCTGCATGCCGTGCGTACGGCGCACCCGTTACTCGGCCTCGGGTTGTTCCGCATCCGCACCTTCCGCGCGGCCGTCGCGGGCAGCTTCCTCACACGCATCGGCATCGGCGGCATCCCGTTCCTGCTTCCGCTGCTCTACCAGGTGGGGCTCGGATACAGCGCAATTCAGTCCGGGCTGCTCATGATGCCGCAGGCATTCGCCGCCATGAGCCTCAAGATGACCATGCCGCGGATCCTCGCGCGGTTCGGCTACCGCAGCGTGCTGATTTCCAACACCGCGATGCTGGGCCTGCTCATCATGCTGTTCGCGACCATCGCAGTTGCGACGCCGGTGTGGCTCATCGTGACGTTGGCGTTCGTCTACGGCTTCTTCCAGTCGCTGCAATTTACCAGCATGAATACCCTGGTGTATGCCGATATCAGCGCGCAAGCAGCCGGAAGTGCCAGCACCATCGCGAGCACTGCGCAGCAGTTGTCGATGAGCTTCGGTGTCGCCACGGCCTCGCTGGTCGCCGCAGTATTCCTGCCGGATCGCTTCCACACCGACGCCACGCAGATGCTCGGTGGTGTACACCACGCCTTCCTGGTACTTGGTGTTGGTACTATTGCATCGACCGCGGTGTTTGCCGGCCTGAAGCCGACCGACGGCAGCGCGGTCAGCCAGCATCGTGCCGACCTGTCAGAGGCGCCGTAAGGGAGCGCGAGTGGAGAAGAACATGAAGACACCTTCCACTGCGGCCGTAGTCATCGCGCTCATTCCGTTCGCGGCGATGTGCTTCTCGGTGTCTCTGTGGGATCGCGTGCAACCGCTGGTGCTGGGGCTGCCCTTCAATCTCTGCTGGCTCATCGCCTGGATCGTGCTGACGCCGCTGTGCATGGCGGTCGCCTACCGGATCGAAGCGGTGCACGACGCGCGGCGCCGCGGCCCATGAGCGCCGCTGCAGTATGCCTCGCCACGATGTGCGCCATCGTCGCGGTCGGCGCGGCCCTGGGCTTTCTCGCGGGGGTACGCCGCCGCATGGACCTCGAGCAGTGGACCGTTGCCGGCCGCGGCTTCGGCGTAGTGCTGGTGTTCCTGTTGATGGCCGGGGAGGTCTACACGACCTTCGCCTTCCTCGGTCTGAGCGGCTGGACCTATTCCCGCGGCGCCCCGACGCTCTATGCGCTCGCCTATCTCACGCTCGCGTACGTGGTGTCGTTCTTCATTTTGCCGCCCATCTGGGAACTCGGGCGCAGACACGGCATGCAGACCCAGTCCGACTTCTTTCGCGTGCGCTATCGCAGCCGCTGCTTGACGGCTTTGGTGTGCACCGTCGGCATCGTCGCGTTCGTGCCATATCTGCAGCTGCAGATTACCGGTCTCGGGATCATCGTCTCGATTGCGAGCTTCGATACCATCGGTCGTACGCCGGCTATGGCGCTCGCGATGGTGCTGCTGGTCGGATTCGTCTTTGCCGGCGGAGTGCGCGCGGTGGCGTGGGTGAGCGTGCTCAAGGACGCGCTGATGCTCATTGCGGCACTCGCCATCGGCTTTGGCGTCCCGCTGCTGTACTTCGGCGGCATCGGTCCGATGTTTGCCGCGCTGGTCGCGGCACGGCCGGCACATCTCACCATGCCCGGCGCCACCAGCAACCTCGGGCATGCCTGGTACGTATCGACCGTACTGCTCACTTCCGTCGGCTTCTACATGTGGCCACACAGCTTTGGCGCCGCGTTCACGGCGCGCAACGCCGATACGCTGCGGCGCAACGCCGTGGTGATGCCGCTGTATTCACTCTCGCTGGCGTGCATGTTTTTCGCCGGCTTCACCGCGCTACTGGTGATCCCCGGTCTCGCCAACGGGGATCTGGCGATGCTGCTGCTCGTGCGGCGCAGCTTTCCACCGTGGTTTCTCGGACTGATCGGCGGCGCCGGTGCACTCACGGCGATGGTGCCGGCCGCCATCTTCATCCTCACGGCGTCGGCGCTGTTCGCCAAGAATCTCTATCGGCCGCTCATCGCGCCGGCGATGACCGATGATCAGGTGGTGCATCTGGCGCGCGGCACCGTGGTGGTGTTGGGTTCCATCAGCCTCGCGCTCGCGATCTTCACCTCCACGACCCTGGTATCGCTGCTACTGATCGGCTACGCAGGCGTGGCCCAGTTCTTCCCGGGGGTGGTGCTCGGGCTCTACTGGCGGCGCGTCACCGCGCGCGCGGTCCTCACCGGCGTGCTGGCGGGGGTAGTCACCGCCACGGTTCTCATGCTGAGCCATCATGATCCCTGCTTCGGCGTGAGCGCGGGCTTCCTCGCGCTGTGTCTGAACTTCCTGCTGGTCGTGCTGCTGAGTCTTCTGGGGCCGGTGAGGAATGCCGACTCCGGCGCGTCACTGGACGCATTTGAATTGCCAGCTGCAGTCAGGTAATAGCTGGCCCTGGCAAACACTTCAAGGACTGCACATGAGTCTCCTCAAGCCCATCCTGGAGGACGCCGCCGCGCTCGCCCGTCTGCGCCGCGACATTCATGCTCATCCGGAGCTCGGGTATCAGGAAGAGCGCACCGCCGCTCTCATCGCGGACACCCTCGAGGGTTGGGGCATTCCGGTGCAACGCGGACTCGGCGGCACCGGCGTGGTCGGCATCGTCCGCAACGGCAGCTCACCGCGCGCCCTCGGACTGCGCGCCGACATCGATGCCCTGCCGGTTACCGAACGCAACAGCTTTGCGCACGCCAGCGTGCACGCCGGGCGCATGCATGCCTGCGGTCACGATGGCCATACGGCAATGCTGCTCGCCGCGGCCGGCTACTGGGCGAAGCAGCGAAATTTCGATGGCACCGTGTATCTGGTATTCCAGCCCGCCGAGGAAGGCGGCGGCGGAGCACGTGCCATGATTCGGGACGGGTTGTTCGAGCGCTTCCCAATGGAGGCTGTATTCGGCATCCACAACTGGCCGGGCCTCGCTGTGGGTCAGTTCGCCCTGCGCTCGGGCGCGGTGTTCGCTTCGAGCAATGAGTTCAAGGTGACGATACGCGGGCGCGGCGCGCACGCGGCGATGCCCCACAACGGCACCGATCCGATACCGGTGGCCTGCCAGATGGTGCAGGCGTTCCAAACCATCATCTCGCGCAACAGACATCCGCTCGATGGCGGAGTCATCTCCGTGACCATGATGCACGCCGGAGAAACCACCAACGTGATATCGGACACCTGCGAGCTGCAGGGTACGGTGCGCACCTTCACGGTGGCGCTGCTCGATACGATCGAGCAGCGCATGCGTCGCATCGCCGCGGCGACCTGTGAGGCGTTCGCGGCGAGTTGCGAGTTCAGCTTCCGGCGCAACTATCCGCCCACGATAAATCACCACCATGAGACGAGCTTCGCGCGTGCGCTGCTCGGCGAGCTCGTGGGCGCGGCCAACGTCAAAGACTTCCAGCCGACCATGGGAGCTGAGGATTTCAGCTACTTCCTGCAGCACAAGCCGGGCTGCTACTTCGTCATCGGTAACGGCGACGGCACCCATCGCAGCGTCGGCCATGGCGACGGGCCGTGCATGCTCCACAACGCGAGCTACGATTTCAACGACGAGCTCATTCCACTCGGGGGATCCATGTGGGTGCGCCTTGCGGAAAAGTGGCTGGCCGCCGCCACGTCTCCGTCCGCCGCAGTGAGCTCCGGCTAGCGCTGCGCGCCCACGAACTCCGCGAGCACGGCTTTGCGCATCAGCTCGGGAGGCAGCAGCCCCTGACTCAGCACGAAGTCGTGGAAGCTTTTCTGCCGGAACCTGGCGCCGAGCGCGGCTTCGGTCTCGCGACGCAGCGCGAGCAGCCGCGTGTAGCCGTAGAAGTAACTGTTGGCCTGCCCCGGCGCCCGGTAGGTGAACCGCTCCACCTCTTCCTTCGCAAAAGCGTGACTCAGCACCACATCCTTCTCGAGCACCTCATAAGCACGCTGCGGCGTCACTGCGCCACTTTGCAGCTCCGGATCGAGAAACGCGCGCGCTGCGCGCAACAGGCGCAGCTGCAGCGTCAATAGCTGACCCTCCATCGGCTCGTAGGGCTGCATGATGTACTCCGCGTACAGCCCCCAGCCCTCGGCGTTGGTGGAGTTGAAGGCGTACAGTGCGCGCGCGAGGCTCACCCCCTGCTCCACCATCGAGTCGAATTGCAGCTCGTGCCCGGGGCGGGCCTCGTGCGCCGTCAGCGTCCAGGCGACCGCGTCGAAGGTGAAATCATCATAGTGATCCTCGGCGCCGCCGCGAGCCGAAGGGATGTTGAGTGGCAGCACGAACTCACCACGTTGACCGGTGTTGTGCAGCAGCGGCGGCGGCGCCATGTGCGGCGCGGGTTGCTGTGCAGTCTCCGCCGGGGTGGCGAGACGGATGATGGCAGGGCGGCTCGGGAGCGTAACCAGCTCTTGCGCCTTGATGATCTGCTCTATTGCATGCAGCCGCTCGGTGTAGAACGGCAGGATGGCATCACCGGTGATCTGCTTTTTCTTGAGCTCCCCGATGACCGCGCGGTAATCGTTGGAGGGAAAGCCGTGCGTGTGGGCCACCTGCGCCGCGAGCAGCGCCATCTCCTGCTGGTATTGAGTGAAGGCTGCGTGCGCCATCGAGGCGATCTGCGCGGGGGGAACATCGATGCCGTATTCCTCGAATGCGAGCGCGTACCGCTCGGCGGGCATGCGATAGTCGCTGCGCGCCTTGGGCAGAATGTTCTTCCGCACCCAGCTGTCATAATCGCTGAGCTGAGCTTTGAGTTTCGCGTAGCCAGCCTCCCAACCCTTCAGGCCGTACTTGCCGAAGAGCGCGCCGATACCCTCGATGTAGTTGGAGTTACGTCCGAGCTCCGTCTCGAGCTCGATCCTCGCGGGATAGACGACACCCGGCTTGGCGATCTGTTCCTGCTCGCGCTGCTTGAGCACATCCGTGTAAGGCTCATAACCCGACTCCATGCCGGTGTAGCGCCGCAGCCGGATGAGCGCCGCCTGCCGCCGCTCGGGCGCGACCTGGTCATCGAGCAGCACGTGCAGTCCTTCGAAGACTTCGGCGCTCGCGTTGAGAAACGGCACTTCATGCTGCAGCCGATAGTCCTCCTGTCGGAATTGGAGGTCGAACGCCTTGTGGAGGATCGTCAGATCCTGCTGCACTCGCTTATCCGCCTCGCGGGGCGCTGCGGCATCCACCTTGGCGAGCGCCGCCTCGAGCTCCCGCCGCCGCGCGCGCTCATCCGCCAGCGTTGGGTGCGAGATGCGTTCGTCGAAGCGCGCGACCCCTTGATGCGAGCCGCGCTCCGGCGCGTGCGCAAACTCCACCTCGAGCAACGTGTTGGTATACCGGTTGCTGCGTTCGACCCAGCTCTTGCCGGTCGGTTCGGCGATCGGAGCCGTCTCGGCGCGGCTGGCGAGCGGCAGGGCGAACGCGAGGATCACGGCGGTCAACCGGTGCATGTCGAGTCCTGCGAAGCAAGGAGGGAGCGGCATTATAGGCCATGGCGTGCCGGCAGCCGCACGCGCGTGCGCCGGCTGCGAGCAGTGCGCCGCCGGCACACCGCCGTTACCTCTGCTCCCGTGCGCATGAGTTCTGACACATGGCGACATTCAGCAGCGGTAAGCGCTGCTCGAGGGCGGCGCAGATGCGCTCGCGCTCGGCACGGTGTGCGTGCTCAGGTTGCACCCAGGCGTGCACGAGCATCACCGGCAGGCGTCCGTGCTGGGCGTAGAGCTCGCGGATCCAGCTGTATAGCGGGCGCAGCTGCGGTCTTCTCACCCACCATGGAGTCTCAGCAGGCAGCGCCAGGCGTGCCGTGCGCACATGTTGCATCAGCCGGCAGCGCGGGTGCGCCGTCTGACCCACGTAGCGACTCGCGCG
>DASQYM010000088.1:0-17063 GCA_035639195.1 Steroidobacteraceae bacterium | reverse complement strand
GCGCTCTTCAATTGAGCGCGGTTCTGCAACGCATTGAACGATGGCCGCCCATCGGGGCCAAGCGCGACGATCTCGCCATCGAGAATGAGCTGGCCTGCCGGATGGGCGCCGAGCTCGGCGGCGATCTCCGGAAAGAAAGTTGTCAGGTCGAGTCCACGGCGCGACTGCAGGCGCGCGCGGCCGCCGTCGACGAATGCGATCACCCGGTAACCATCGAGCTTCGGCTCGTAGTGCCACTTCGGGTCGGAGTGAGCACCATCGCCGCTCTCCGCCAGCATCGGCGCGAGCTGCGTGGGAAACTCCTCCGCAGGACCGCACGGGGCGAGAAGTGCGGCCTCGAGGCGCGCCGGCGGCTGCGCCGCGCTGAGCTCATCGAGACTCGCACCCGAGAGCACCGACAGGTCGCGTGCGAGCACCGCGTTCGGCTGCGCAAAGCGATCCTTGTGCTTGATGAGCAGCCACTGCGGGGGGGTGCCGGTCTTCACCAGAGTGAATGAGCCCTTGAGCTTCTCCCCGCACAAAAAGAAGCTGAGCTTGCCGGCAACGAGCTCCTCGCGCACGCGCGCTTCAGCCGAGCTGCGGTCCGCAAACGCGTACTGCGCAGCCTCGTCCGGCGAGTACACGCCGCAGTCCCACACGATGACCTTGCCCGCTCCATACTGCTTCTCGGGGATGACACCCTCGAAGGAGGCGTAGTCGAAGGGGTGCTCCTCCACCTCGACCGCCATACGCTTGTCCGCCGGGTCGAGCGAAGGTCCCTTTGGCACGGCCCACGACTTGAGCACGCCATCGAGCTCGAGGCGAAAGTCATAGTGCAGCCTGCGGGCAGCGTGCTTCTGCACGACGAACAGAAGCGGCCCCTGGCGCTCCCCCGCGGCTTTCGCCGGCGGCTCGGGAGTGCGCGTGAAGCTGCGCTTGGCGGCGTAGCGATCGAGCGCACGCGGACTCACAGCAGTCCCTCTGACCACGCGTTCAGCCTATCGAGCAGCAGGCTGCGCACGCCGGCATCATCGCGGCCGCTGCGCGCCGGAACATGGAAGTTGTGATCGGCCTCCTCCAGCCAGCCGATGCTGGCGTGCGCGCCGAGCCGCTCGACTACCGTTGTCAGCAGGGCGCGGTCGGCCAGCGCATCGCGGGCGCCCTGCAGGAAGAGCATGGGGATCTGCACCTGCGCAAGGTGCGCGGCACGCGTATCGGCTGGATGGCCGGCGGGATGCAGAGGGAAGCCGAGAAAGGCAAGTCCGCGCACGCCGGGAAGGGGCGCGAGCGCCTGCGCCTGGGAGGTCATGCGGCCGCCGAAGGAGCGGCCGCCGGCTATGAGCGGCAGGCCCGGTGTGCGGCGCGCACACGCCGCGACCGCTGCGCGCACGGTGGCATGACACAGCGGCGGTGGATCGGGCCGCCGTGCACCTCGCTCCATGTAGGGAAACTGATAGCGCAGCGTTGCGATTCCGCGAGTGGCGAGCTCGAGCGCGACCGCGCGCATGAAGGGGTGCTCCATGCCGGCTCCCGCCCCGTGCGCCACCACGTAACAGGCGCGCGCCTTCTCAGGATGGCTGAAGAGCGCGGACACCTCTGCCGCGCCCTCGACGACGAGTTTCAATGGCTCGAACAGATCATCCGGCTGAAGAAGAGGCGACATCGTTCGCCACTCAACGGAGCTCGGCGACCCACGCTGCATAGGGCGCAAGCGCCTGCCGGTCGCCCGCGACACCCTCGGGGTGCGGGGCTGGACTCGACAGCAGCGTCCGCAGCCGTGAGCCGTGCAGTCCCGCCTGTCCGAGCCCGAGCGAGACCGTCTGCGGCTGCGCCGACATGTTGAGAGAGACGACTACCGTCTCGCCCGTGTCGCTCACGCGCGCGTAGCTGAGCACGCTCGGCTCCGCAGCGGCGAGGATCACCATGCGGCCGTTGCGCAACGCCTCATTGCTCCGGCGCAGTGCGATGAGTTGCCGGTACCAGTTGAGGAGTGAGTTGGGGTCGGCACTCTCTTTCTGTACGTTGACGCTCGGGTAATCCCCGGTGACCGGCAGCCAGGTGTGCGGGTTGGTGCTGAAGCCCGCCTGTGCGTTGGATGCATCCCATTGCATGGGCGTGCGCTCACCGTCGCGCCCCTTGTCCCGCGGCCAGCCACGCACACCGAGCGGATCGCGCACATCCTGCACGCGCCGCGGGGTCGCAGTCCGTTGTCCGATCTCCTGGCCCTGATACATCAGCGCCGTGGCGCGCGTGGTGAGCAGCAGCGCCGCCACGACGCGCGCGATCTGCGCATCGTGTACCCCGTCACCAAAACGGTCCCAGCTGCGGATATTGTCGTGGTTGTCGAAGACCACGAGGGGCTGCGAGCCGTGCAGCTCCGTCTGTGACTCGCTGAGGTGCCGGCGGAAAGCATCGGCATCGAGGCGGTTGCCGAGTCCCACCAGTGTGTCCATCGGCAGCTGCAGCTCATCGTGCCGCGCCCCTCCGTACCAGGCGTCGAGGTCCGCAGTCTTCTCCAGATACGTTTCGCCGATCAGTACGCGCTCATCGGGGTAGCGGTCGATCATCGCCCGCATGCGGCGCATCACCTCGTGCACCTCGGGCAAGTTCTTGGTGTAGATGTCGCTCAGGTTGGGATCGCCCTGAGCATTGACCCCGCCGAGCACCGGCGCATCCCGCAGCCTCGCATCCTCGAACAGCTCGGTGACGGCATCCAGGCGGAAGCCCGTCACTCCCTGATCGAGCCAGAAGCGCATCGTCGCGAACATCTCGCGCTCGACCGCCGGGTTGCGCCAGTTGAGATCGGGCTGCTGGCGGTAGAAGCGGTGGTAGTAGAACTCCCCGACTGCAGGCACGAGCTCCCAGGCGGAGCCGCCAAAGAGGCTCACCCAGTTGTTGGGGGGGCGCCGTTTGTCAGCAGCGTCCACCTTGCCTTCGCTCCACACGTAGAACTCGTGGTGCGGCGAGCTGCGCGAGCGTGCGGCATCGAGGAACCAGGGATGCTGGTCGGAGGTGTGATTGAGCACCATGTCGAGAATCACGCGAATGTGCCGACGAGTCGCCTCGGTGAGCAGCCGCGCGAAGTCCGCCATCGTTCCATACTGCGGATCGATCACCTCGTAGTTGGAGATGTCGTAGCCGAAATCGACTTGCGGCGAGGGGTAGATGGGCGCGATCCAGATGGCATCGACGCCGAGCTGCTCGAGGTAGTCGAGCCGCTGCGCGATGCCGTTGAGGTCACCGGTGCCATCGCCATTGGAGTCCTGGAAGCTGCGTGGGTAGATCTCGTAGATGACCGCATGGCGCCACCACGGCTCGGCGGCCGCAGCCGCGACGCAGGGGCGTGCGGGGCAGATGAGCAGCGTGGCGAGCGTCAGCGCAAGCGCGCCCACCCGCAGCATTGACCGCCTCAGAGGCGTGTGCATAAATCGATAGGCTTCGCGGGCATGCCCCGCTGATGTTACTCGATGCACGTCCCAGACTGCCCGGTCGCTGCCCGGTCGCTGCCCGGTCGCTGCCGCAGCTCTATGCGCAGTCGGACTGCTGCTGCCGTTGAGTGGTGCGGGCGCAGAGCTCACGGTGACTCGCGTCGACTTCGCTCCGGCTGTCACCGCGAAACTGCAGGACTATGGCGAGTCCGAGGGTGCCACGGTGCGCGATGCGATCGTCAGGGCACTCGCGCGCGCGAGCCAGCCGCAGGTGCCTCCCGGCCTTTCGGTAGGGGTGACGGTACTGGACCTGGCGCCATCGCGGCTCACGCGCAAGCAGCTGAACGATGACTCCTCGCTCGATGTCGTGAGCAGCAAGTCCCTCGGCGGCGCCGAGCTCGAAGGGGAAGTGCGCGATGCGCAGCAGCACCTGTTGATGACCGTGAGCTACCGCTACTTCGCTCCGGATATCACCGCGGGATCGCCTGCGCACGATCCTTGGGCCGATGCGCGGGTCGCGATCCCTGGATTTGCCGCGAAGCTCACTGCCGCCGTCCGCGGCCTTCCGTCGGAGCCAGCGAGCACTAGGGCGGTGACGGCCCCATGCTGACCCGCACCAAGTCCTGTGGGCGCAGCCATTTGCGGAATGCCTCCTGCACCGCGGCAGCATCGAGCGCGATGTAGCGCTCCGCGGCGCGCGTCGGCTCATCGAGCGGCAGCCCGAGATCGGTGCGCATGAGCAGCGCGCGGGCAATCTCATCGAGCCCGGCCTCGCTGAGGGGCATCTGCCGCAGCAGGCAGGCCTTGACGCGGATCAGCTCGTCCGCGCCCGCCGGGCTGCTTTGCATGTTGGTGATTTCGCCCGCCACCATGTTGGCTGCGCGGGCGACGTTCTGCGGATCGCTCGCATACTCGACCAGATAGACGCTGCGGGTGCGGCCGGACTGCAGCACCGACTCGACCGAATACACGAGCCCCGCTTTTTTACGCAGGTCGACGCTCAGACGGGTCGAGTAGAAGCTGCCGCCAAGCACTGCATTGCCAAGGGCTAGCGGATAGTAGTCCGGATCCGAGCGCGTGAGCG
Organism: Steroidobacteraceae bacterium; assembly: GCA_035639195.1. GTDB lineage: Bacteria > Pseudomonadota > Gammaproteobacteria > Steroidobacterales > Steroidobacteraceae > 13-2-20CM-66-19. The sequence goes on along the minus strand of DASQYM010000088.1, from coordinate 12,572 downwards.
CGAGATTCTGCGCAAGCACCACTCGGTCCTGCACGCGGCTCGCATCCGGTACCACCACTGTGCCCGATCGATTGTCAGGGACCGGCGGCAGATCGATCGAGGGTTTCGGGCCACTGGCCGTCCAGCCGCCGAAATAACGGCCGATCACCTCACGCGCCCGCTGCGGATCCAGCTTGCCGATGACGACGATGCTGGTGAGATCGGGCCGGAACACGCGCCGGTAGTAGCCGCGCACGGCCTGCGGCGTGAGCGCGCGCACCGTTTCCGGTGTCGACATGCGCAAGCTCGGGTCATCGGGTGGATAGAGCGCAGCGCGCAGGGAACGCTGTGTGAGGAAGCCGGGACTGGCATTGCGTGCGGCGACACCGAGTGCCACCTGGCTGCGGATGACCTCGAGCGCCTGCTCCGGCAGCGCCGGGTGCAGTTCATTGTCGGCGAGCAGCTCGACGCCCCGCTCGAACTGCTCCGCGAGTGCCTGCATGGCGAAGTCCGTGCCGGCGTGCTCGCGCGCCCCGATGTCATCGAGCGCCTGCTGGAAAGCGACGCGATCGAGCCCCTCGCTGCCGTAGGTGAGCAGCCGATCGAGCAGCTGCGCGACTCCTTCCTCACCCGCGGTCTCCTCGGTCTCCGGACGATTGCGGATGTGGCCGAACACGCTGACCGTATCGCTCACATCGGCCGTCTGCACGATGAGCGTGAGGCCGTTCGGCAGCGTGCTCACTAGCGGATGCAGGGTCGATTCCGGCACCTGCAGCCGCTGCAGCGCCTTCTCGGCCCAGCGGGGCAGCGCCGTCGGATGGGCTTCACCGAGTGAGATCGATTCGCGCCCGCCGAAACCGCCACGCGATGCGACCGGCGGCCCCGAGCCGCGCGGCTGCATCACACCGATCACCGCATGATCGAGATCGAGGTACTGATGCGCGACGCGATTGACGTCGACTACCGTCACCTGCTCGATGCGCGCGAGATCCTCGTCCGGGGAGGCAAGTCCGTACAGCGCCAGTGCGTCCGACCACACCGCTGCAAGCTCGGGGATCGAGTTGCGCTGGAACTGCGCCGCACTGCGTTCCTGCAGCTTGGCCGCGGCTACGAGCTCGGCCGGTACCCCCTCACGCGCCACCCGCGCGAGGATCGCCCGCACTGCGCTCTCGAGCGACTTTGGATCCTCGCCGCTCGTGAAGCTGAGTGCGGCATAGGCAAGACCCGCCTGCGGCAGGGGATCGAGACCAAACTCCGCACTCAGCGCCCGGCCCTGCGGGACCAGCCCGTAGAGCTCGAAGCGTCGGTTGCTGAGCACATCCGATAGCACCTCGAGCGCGGCGAAGTCCGCATCACGTGGACCAGGGGTGCGCATGGCGATCATGAGCGTGCCGCTCGGCCGATCGGTATCCACGGTGAAGCGGTCCGGGCGCACCGCACGCAGGCGGACCGCAGGCTTCGGCGGCAGCTTCTTCGCAGGGATGTCGGCGAACAGCTGCTGCACGAGTGTGAGCGTTGCTCCCGGCTCGACGTCTCCCGCAATCACCAGGATGGCGTTGTTGGGTGCGTACCAGGTGTCGTGGAAGTGCTTGAGCATCTGTGCACTGGTCTTCTCGAAGGAGGGGCGCGTGCCGAGCGCGTCGTGCTCGTAAGGCGTGCCGGCGAACATGCGCGCGCGCAGCTTGGCGAACAGCAGGTATGAGGGTTCCGACACGTCCTGCGCCACCTCCTGCTCGATGGCGCCGCGCTCCTCGTTCCATTCCGCGGCTGTGTCGAGCACCGCGCGCATACGCAGCGCTTCGATATGCAGTGCGACATCGAGGTCCTCGGCGGGGACGGTGAACAGGTATTGCGTCAGGTCCTCGCGGGTGTTCGCGTTGAAGTCGCCGCCCACGATGCTGCCGATGTCCGCCAGTTGATCGGCGGTGAGCCCCGGGCTGCCGCGAAACATCATGTGCTCCTCGGCGTGCGCCGTGCCGGGAAAGCCCGTCGGCGCCTCATCGGATCCGGCCAGATAGTTCACCGAAGTCGCGACCACCGGCGCCAGCGTGTTGCGCACGATCACCACGCGCAACCCGTTCGCGAGCGTCGCGCGCAATACGCTCCCCGGGGGCTCAGCAGGCGGCGCGCTCGGCGGCGGCGCCGCGGTGGCTATCGCGGCAAGGCACAGCGACACAACCCAGACGGCCGCGGATCGCGCCCGGTGCGGAGCTGGCAGCTGCGGCATGGTGTGTCCCGGTAGCGCGATTGGGGCGGCCAGTATATGCGAACACCGCCGCTTGCCATGTTCCGCCACAAATCATCCTGGCGCTGACGCTTTTGCTCCACCGCCGACGCCTGCGCGTGAGCTGAACTGATAACCGCTGCGAGGCTTCTGTTCTCTCCACATCGCGAAGAGGAGCACATCATGAAGACAGCGACACTCCGCGCCTGCGCTCTTGGCCTGGCCCTCGGCGGCTGCATCGCGGTTTCGGCGGCGCGCGCCGCGGAAGGCGCGGATGCGCCTGGCGCCGGCTCGAAGCCGGCGGACATCGGGGTCGTGACCGGATTTGCGCTCGGGGCAGTCGCCGCCGGACCGGTGGGTGCCGTGGTTGGCGCTGGCGCCGGCGCGCTGCTTGGCGATCGTTATCATCGCCAGGCGCAGACCACGGCGGGACTCACTGCGGAGCTCAAGCGCAGCGAGGGCGTGCGCGCGCAGCTCTCGCAGAGCGTGGCGCAGCTCGACGACTCCCTGACGCAGGCGCGGGCGCACCGCGATGAGCTCGCCGCCGAACTCGCACACACCGATCAGCTGGGCCTCGATGTCAGCTTCCGCACGGCTGATGACTCGGTCGCGGCGCAGGCGATGTCGCCGCTGCTGAAGCTCGGCGCACTCGCGGCATCGCTGCCGCAGGCGCAGGTGTCGGTCGCGGGTTTCGCCGACCCGCGCGGCTCGCACGCCTATAACGATGAGCTGTCGCTGCGACGCGCGCAGAATGTTGCGGCAGTGCTGAGGAGTGCGGGAGTGCCGTGCGAGCGCATCCACATCGAGGCGCACGGCAGCGGCGCGGCGCAGGACGCCGACGGCGACCTCGACAGCTATGCGCTGCAGCGGCGCGTGACCGTGCGGTTGCAGCTGCCCGCATCGGCCGAGGTCGCAAGCCGTGATTAGCCCCGGGTTGAGGTTGCAGCCGGGTGCGCGCCGCAGCTACAAGCTCGCGGCGCATCTTCGCGCTAAGATTTCCTGGCACGACTACCTGCGCAGGATCGCCATGAGCACGAGTATCGTTCCCCTGGATGGCGCACTCGAGGCGGAAGTTTCCGAGCCGCAGGCGGAGCGGCTGATTGCCGGGACTCCCGAGCTCCAGGTGCGCAACTATTTCACCGACACGAGTCAGCAGTTCTTCGCCGGCCGCTGGTCGGCGACGCGCGGCAAATGGCGCGTGCGCTACACCGAGAACGAGCTGTGCGTCATGACGGCCGGGAAGGTCACCATCGAGAGCAGCAGCGGCGAGCGCCTGAGCTTCGGCCCCGGCGATGCGTTCGTGATCCCCGCCGGGTTCACCGGCACCTGGGAAGTGACCGAGGACTGCACGAAGATCTATGCGATCTTCGAAGCGCGCGGCTGAGGTAAGACATAACCCGCCTCGTTCTTGACGCCCGTCGCAAAAACGCGACGCGCAGCTTCATCGCCTGCGCGGGCGGTGGGAAGGTACGCGTGTGTGCCGGAGCCGCAGGGTGTCTCGTGGAAACAATTACCGTCGCTGCTGACCGCATCCCCACATCGCATACTCCCGGGATGGCCGTCTTCATCGGCATCGCGCTGGTGATCGTCGCCATCGCCTGGATGGCGCTCTCCCGGCGCCATCGCCAGCCGCGCGTCTGAAGGCCGCGCAATCGCAGCGTGCGCCCAGACGCCGGCGCGCCGGCACGCTATTGTCGGCGCAGCACCTCACTCAATGTGTCGAAGATCTGGTCGATCTGCGCCTTCTCGATGATGAGCGGCGGTGAGAGCGCGATGACATCCCCGGTCTGACGCACCATCACCCCGCGCTCGAAGCAGCGCGTGAACACCTCGTAGCCACGCGTACCCGCCTTGCCGGGAATCGGCTCGAGCTCGAGCCCGAGAATCAGCCCGTAGTTACGCACATCGATGACGTGCGGCAAGCCGCGTAGCGCGTGCGCGGCATCCTCCCAGTACTTTCCGAGCGAGGCAGCGCGCGTCAGCAGCGACTCGCGCTCATAGAGCCCGAGCGTCGCGAGAGCGGCGGCGCATGCGGCCGGATGTGCCGAGTAGGTATAGCCGTGGAACAGCTCGATGCCGTCCGGACCCTGCATGAAGGCTTCGTAGATCGCTTTGCTCAGCAGCACACCGCCCATCGGGATGCAACCATTGGTGAGTCCCTTGGCGAGGGTGATCATGTCGGGACGTACGCCGAACTCCTGTGCCGCGAATGCCGAGCCGGTGCGTCCGAAACCGGTGATCACCTCATCGAATATCAGCAGAATCCCGTGGCGATCACAGATCTCGCGCAGCCGCTGCAGATAACCGCGCGGGGGAAGCAGCACGCCGGTGGAGCCGGCGATAGGCTCGACGATCACCGCTGCGATGTTGGAGGCATCGTGCAGCGCGACGAGCCGTTCGAGCTCATCCGCGAGCTGCGCCCCGTGCTCGGGTAGACCGCGGGAAAAGGCGTTGCGCGCGAGATCGTGCGTGTGCGGCAAATGATCGACCCCGGCAATCAGCGCCGCCGACCAGGTGCGGCGGTTCGGCAGGATGCCGCCCACCGAGATGCCACCGAAGCCAACCCCGTGGTAAGCGCGCTCCCGGCCGATCAGACGGGTGCGTGTCCCCTCGCCGCGCAGCCGATGGAATGCCAGCGCGATCTTGAGCGCCGTATCGACCGCCTCGGAGCCGGAGTTGGTGAAGAACACGTGATCGAGCCCGCTCGGGGCGATCTCGACCAGCTCGTTCGCGAGCTGGAACGCGAGCGGGTGCGCCATCTGGAAGGAGGGACCGTAGTCGAGTGTCTCGAGCTGCGCGGCAACCGCCTGCGTGATCTCGCGCCGGGCATGCCCCGCATTCACGCACCACAGTCCCGCAACGCCATCGAGAATCTTTCGGCCATCCGCGGTCCAGTAGTGCATGCCGCTCGCCCGCGCGAGCAGCCTCGGATTGGCCTTGAACTGGCGATTGGCAGTGAAGGGCAGCCAGAGCGCTTCGAGCTCGGAGCGCGTGAGCGCGGTGGGCGTGCTGAGGTTCTGCATGGCGTGGGCTCGGTAGGGGTCGGGGGGCGTCGAATGATAAATAAAGTGGACAAAGCAGGCCACCTGCAGAGATATTCAGCTGTCATTGTTCAAGATCTTAAACAGCCATGAGCATCGACGTCGGGGCGCGGCTGCGCAGCGTACGCACCACCTTCAGCCTCTCGCAGCGCGAACTCGCGCGCCGGGCGGGCGTCACCAATGGGCTGATCTCACTCATCGAACAGAACCGAGTGAGTCCTTCAGTGAGCTCGCTGAAGAAGGTGCTGGATGGGGTACCGATGTCGCTGGCGGAGTTCTTCACGCTCGACCTGAGCGCTGCACCCCAGGCCTTCTTCGGCGCAGAGGAGCTGGTGGAGCTCGGCAACGCCGAGGTATCTCTGCGGCTGGTCGCCGCACAACGTCCCGCAAGACAGCTCACGGTACTGCACGCGCGCTACGCAGCGGGCGCAGCGACCGGCGAGGAGATGCTCGCGCATCGCGGCGAGGAGGCTGGGGTCGTGATCCGCGGGCGCATCGAGCTCACAGTGGGGGGTGCATCGCGCGTGCTCGCTCCCGGCGAGGCTTATTATTTTGCCAGTCAGCTGCCCCACCGCTTTCGCAACGTCGGACGGGAGGCGTGTGAGATCATCAGCGCCTGTACCCCAGCGACCTTCTAATAAGAGAGAGGCCCGCCATGAGCGCAACGGCTGAATCTATCTCCTGGCATGAGCGCGCACGGCGTCTCGAATTCCGCACCCAGGCCTTCATCGACGGGCGTTATGTCGACGCTGCCTCCGGGGCCACGTTCGATTGCATCAACCCTGCGACCGGGAAGCTGCTCGCGCGCGTGGCCTCGGGCGACGGCGAGGACATCAATCGCGCGGTCATCTCGGCACGTGCCGTTTTCCGCAAGGGCGGCTGGTCGCAACTGCCGCCGGCGACGCGTAAGGCGGTGCTGCTGCGCCTGGCGGAGCTGATCCGCGAGCATGCGGACGAGCTGGCGCTGCTCGAGACGCTCGATGTCGGCAAGCCCATCAGCGACAGCCTCAAGGTCGACATCCCGGCCGCGGCACGCTGCGTGCAGTGGTATGCGGAAGCGATCGACAAGGTCTACGATCAGATCGCGCCCACTGGTCGCGATGCTCTGGCGCTCATCACACGCGAGCCGCTCGGGGTGGTCGGCGCCATCGTGCCGTGGAATTTCCCGCTGCTCATGGCGGCGTGGAAAATTGCCCCGGTGCTGGCCGCAGGCAACTCCCTGGTGCTCAAGCCCTCGGAGAAATCCCCGCTGACCGCGTTGAAGGTCGCCGAGCTGGCGATCCAGGCGGGCGTCCCCGCGGGCGTGTTCAATGTCGTGCCTGGGCTAGGTCCCACGGCGGGCAAGGCGCTGGCGCTGCACATGGATGTCGACTGCATCGCCTTCACCGGATCGACCACTACCGGGCGGGCGATCATGCAATTCGCTGGTCAATCCAACCTCAAACGCGTATCGCTCGAGTGCGGCGGCAAATCTCCCAACATCGTGCTCGCCGACTACCCCGACCTCGACAAGGCCGCGACCGCGGCCGCCTGGGCGATCTTCTTCAATCAGGGAGAGATGTGCTCGGCCGGCTCGCGGCTTCTGTTGCAGGAAGGTGTCAAGGAGGCGGTGCTGGAGAAGGTACAGGCGATCGGCCGCAGTCTCGCGCCGGGGGATCCGCTCGATCCCGCCACTCGGCTCGGCGCGATCGTCGATGAGACGCAGATGAAACGCGTGCTGAGCTACATCGATGCCGGGCGTGACGCTGGGGCGAGCCTGCGCCTCGGCGGGCGCCGAGTACGCGAGGACAGCGGCGGCTACTTCGTCGAGCCGACGGTATTCGAAGACGTGAAGCCGGCGATGGCGATAGCACGTGAGGAGATCTTCGGGCCCGTGCTGTCAGCCATCACTTTCAAGACGGTCGACGAGGCGATCGAGATCGCGAACGATGTGATCTACGGTCTCGCCGCCGCCGTGTGGACGCGCGATGTGACCACGGCGCATCGCGTGGCCCGTGCGCTGCGGGCCGGAACCGTGTACGTGAACTGCTACGATGCCGACGATATCACCGTACCCTTCGGCGGCTTCAAGCAGTCGGGCATCGGCCGGGACAAATCGTTGCACGCCCTCGAGAAGTACACGGAACTGAAGACCACGTGGATCGACCTCACCGTGGAGTGAGGCACCGGCCGGCGAGGCGCGGCGCCGCACAGCGGCCCGACACCCGCCGCCGCATGTGAGCGCCGCACACTTCAAGTTTCTCGCCAGTGCGCCGCGCGGCCTCGCCGACCTGCTCGCCGCCGAGCTCCGCGCCTGCGGCGCGCACGAGGTACGTGCGCGCACCCTGCAGGTGGCCTTCTCCGGCCCGCTCGAGTGCGCCTATCGGGCTTGTCTGTGGTCGCGTACCGCCAACCGGGTGTACCTCGAGCTCGCGCACTTCGAGGCACACGATGCGCGCGAGTTTCATACCGCGGTGCGCGCACTCGACTGGAGCGCGCAACTTGCGTCAGGTGCGACGCTCGCCTGCGATTTCACTGGCCGCCACCCGGCAATCACCCATACCCATTTCGGTGCGCTGAAGCTCAAGGACGGCATCGTCGATGCACTGCGCGCGGCCACCGGCGTGCGTCCCGATGTGGCACGCGAGCGTCCGGATGTGCGCGTGCATGCGCATGCGAGCGGTGCGCACATCACCCTGGCCGTCGACCTTGCGGGTGAGAGCCTGCATCGGCGCGGCTACCGCGCGGCCGCGGGCGAGGCGCCGCTGAAGGAGAACATCGCCGCCGGCGTTTTGCTGCGCGCTGGCTGGGAAAAGCTCGCACGGCCGGAGGAGCCGTCGGCCGCGCCGGCGCAGTTTCTCGATCCGCTGTGCGGCTCGGGGACACTCTGCATCGAGGCCGCGCTGATCGCCGCCGACCGCGCACCAGGGCTCATGCGGGACTATTTCGGTTTTCTCAAGTGGCGCGGACACGACGCTGCGCTGTGGACGCGGCTGCGCGCGGAGGCCGAAGCCCGTGCGCGCGCGGGCGCAGCGAGCGGGGTGCGGCTCTACGGCGAGGATCAGGATGAGCACGCCATCGAGCACGCGCGCGCCAACGCGAGGCGCGCCGGGGTGGCGCACCTGCTGCGGTTGCAGACCGGGTCATTGGCCGCAGCGGCGCCACCTGCCGCGCGCGGTGCTGGACTGGTATGCACCAATCCACCCTACGGCAAGCGTCTCGCGGGCGGCGATGCCGCGCGCATCGCGCATCGAGAGCTCGGCGCCGTGCTGCGGGAGCGTTTCCAGGGTTGGAGCGCTGCAGTACTCACCACGCCCGAGTTAGGTCTCGAGCTCGGGCTGCGGGCCCACCGCACCCATGCCCTGTGGAACGGCCCGCTCGAGTGCCGCCTGCTGCGCATTCATGTCGCGCCGGAAAGCACACGACAGCCGGGGAAGCTCGGTCGCGAGGTGGCGCAGCACCAGGGGAGCCCCGGCGCGCGCATGTTCGCCAATCGTCTCGGCAAGAATCTCAAGCGCCTGCGCAGCTGGTCGGAGCGCGAAGGGATCTCGTGTTATCGGCTGTATGACGCCGACATGCCCGAGTATGCGTTCGCCATCGACCTGTATCAGGTGATCGAGCCGCAGGAAAGCTGGCTCTACGTGCAGGAGTACGCGGCGCCCGCCGAGATCGAGCGCGAAGCCGTGCAGCGGCGGCGCGCAGAGGTCCTGGCGAGCCTGCCGGAGGTCACGGGAGTACCCGCAGCTCGCACCCGCCTGCGCACGCGGCGCCGCACGCGGCGCGGAGAGCAGTACCCGATGCGGGACCAGCGTGGCCAGTTCCACGAGGTGCTGGAGTCGGGTGTACGGCTGCGGGTGAATTTCGACGATTACCTGGATACGGGTCTTTTCCTCGATCATCGGATCACACGCGCGCGGCTGCGCGCGGCGGCGCACGAGCGGCACTTCCTCAACCTCTTTGCCTATACGGGCAGCGCGACGGTGTATGCCGCGGCCGGCGGTGCGCGCAGCACCACGAGCGTCGATCTATCGGCGACCTATCTCGCCTGGGCGCGCGAGAATCTCGCGCTCAACGGTCTCGCGGGCGAACCGCACCGCCTCGTGCAGGCAGACTGCCGGGCGTGGCTGGAAGAAGCCGCGCGCGGCGCGGCGCGCTTCGAGCTGATCTTTCTCGATCCGCCGACCTTCTCGAACTCGAAGCGCATGGAAGGAGTGCTGGACATCGCTCGCGATCACCCGGCACTCATCGACGCTTGTGCGCGCCTGCTGGCGCCCGGGGGGCTGATCGTCTTCTCGACCAATGCGCAGCGCTTCCGGCTCGATGCCGGCCTCGGCGAGCGCTACGACGTCCGCGACATCTCGGCCGCGACGCTGCCGCTCGACTTCGCGCGCAACCCGCGCATTCATCGGTGCTACGAGGTGCGGCGGCCTGCCGCAGGCTGAGGTTTGCCGCCCGCGCGGCGCTGATCGGAGCTGCCAGCCACAGACTCGGCGCGCGGCTAGTAAGCGGTGAGCTCCATGCCGGTCACGGGCGTGACTGAGGTATCGGCGGGGCCTGCGAACTGCACCGGGAGGGAGATGTCCGCACCGCCCGCGTTGCGCCATACGGCGAAATGCAGATGCGGCCCGCTGCTGAAGCCGGTGTTGCCGGAATCGGCGATGTATTCGCCGAGTGCGACGTGCTGCCCGATGCGCACGCGGATCGAATCCCAGTGCAGGTGGCCATACACCGCGATGGTGCCATCGTCGTGCAGGATCTCGATGAGATTGGCCTGATCAGACATCACGGACACCGTGCCGCCGCGAAAGCCGTCGTGACGCACGTTGATCACGGTGCCGGCGCGTGCAGCGTACACCGCGGTGCCATCGGGCAGCGCGATGTCGACGGCGTACAGGCTGTCTGGTGTCACATGGGTGATGTGGTCGGGATACGCCTGCGACACCCGGTAGCTCGTGCCGACCGCAAAGGGCGCACGATAGGGCCGCAGTGGGCTGTGCGCGGCCTGAGGCGAGCCGAGCGCGACCGACCAGCTGAACTGCAGCTCCGGTCGCTCATCGCCCCCGTGCGCCGCCTCGAGAATCAGCTGGCGGCCGCCGGGCTCGAGCGTCGCCGGATAGATGGTGCCGGTCGGGATCTCGGCGAAGGCCGAGCGCGTGATTGCAACGCGCAGCGTGATCACGCACAGGCAGTCGTTGGCGGCGATGAGACGCGTGGCCGTCCCGGCATCGCTGCGCTCCACGGTGACCCGCAGCGCTTCCGGCGAGCGCGGCAGAGTGAACGCATCGCCGTGCGCGTGGTCACCGTTCGCACCGCGGTCCGTAAACACCCACTGGCCGCTGGAATCTTTGTAGGCATGCACGCTCTGGGCCGGCAGCATGCGGATCTGCAGGGCGAGCGTCAGCATCAGCACCCGTACGGCCATCTGCATGGCAGCTCCGGCGCGCGTGCGCTTCAGGAGCCGCAGGCCGCGAGCATCGCGCGCCGCGCCTGTTCGCGCAGAGCATCGGCATCGTCGTCGGTGTAGTAGACGCGATTGCCTTCGGCGTCGCGCTTATAGAGGCGCGCCGACTCCTTCATGTGGTAGTACTCGGTGCGGGCCTTGTCGCAGACCTGCTGCTGCTTGTGCTGCTGGTTCGCCCGGTTCTTGTCCGCGAGCGCCTGCTGACGCTCGCGCGCCGTCTCGTCGGCAGTGAGCAGCGCCTGCTCGTGGGCGAGACGCGCGACTTCTGTCGGATCGGGTTCATTGACGTGAAGGCTGGTCTTGGGTGCGCTCTTGTTGGTGCCGCGGTCGGAGTACACCACGTGGCCAGCGGCATCGACCGACCGGTAGACCTCCTGCGCCGGCAGCGATGCGCACACGCAGCCGAGCAGCGCCACCATCGTGACGCCGCGGATGACCGAGCCGAACGCCGCGCGCGAAAGCATCATCGAGCCCCTCCGCAGAAAAGCTTACGTGGCAGCCGTGGTGCGACCGGTGATGCTCGTCACGGAAGGCCGGGCGCTGCTTCGCGCTCGTGATCCACGTCGAGGTTGCGCCACGTTATGCCCGTGGCGCGCTCGCCGTGGCACGACTGCAGGTGCCCGCGCGTGTGCTTTACAGCCTCAGAACGCTCAGGTAGCGTCCGGCCATCCGCATGTCCCGAGGCCCCGCCGGCAAACCCGCGCGGCCTCATCGTCTTCGGGATCCTCAGGAGAGTGCATGGTCAACGAGCGAGCTGCAGCGACCGCACCGGTCGTCGCCGTGGTCGGCGCCACCGGCGCGGTAGGCGTCGAGTTGTTGCGATGCCTCGAGCAGCGCCGCTTTCCGCTGGCAGAACTGCGGCTCTTCGCCTCGGCGCGCTCAGCCGGTAAGCAGCTGAAGTTCCGTGGCGAGCCGCTCGCGGTGCGTGAGCTGCGTGAGGACAGTTTCCTGGGTGTCGACATCGCGCTGTTCTCGGCAGGCGCCGCCACCTCGCGGCGCTTCGCGCCGCTCGCGGTGCAGGCGGGTGCCACGGTGATCGACAATTCATCGGCCTTCCGCATGGATGCGGCGGTGCCGCTCGTGGTCCCGGAGATCAATGCGCACACTCTGCGCGGCCACGGCGGCATCATCGCCAATCCCAACTGCTGCGCCATCATCTCGATTACTCCGCTGTGGCCGGTACACCGTGCCAATCGCATCGTGCGGCTGCTGCTCGCCACGTATCAGGCGGCTTCCGGTGCGGGAGCGGCGGCGATGGAGGAGCTGCGCGAATCGACGCGCGCGTGCCTGGAGGGGCGTGAGTTCGCCCCGCGGGTCCTGCCGCATCCCTACGCCTTCAATCTCTTCAGTCACAACAGCCGCATCGACCCGGCGACCGGGTACAACGACGAGGAGCTCAAGGTGATCCACGAGACACGCAAGATTTTCGGCGATTCGGCCCTGCGCGTCTCCGCCACCTGCGTACGTGTGCCGGTGCTGCGCGCGCATTCGGTGGCGATCAGCTTCGAATGCGAGCGGCCGATCAGTCCCGGTGATGTGCGCGAGCTCCTGCGCACCGCCCCGGGCGTGCAGCTGGTCGATGATCCGGAACGCAACCACTTCCCCATGCCGAAGGACGCTTCCGGGCAGGATGCCATCCTCGTCGGACGCATCCGCGCGGACCTGAGCGACCCGAGCGGCCGCTCCATCGCGCTGTTCGTCGCGGGAGATCAGCTGCTCAAGGGCGCGGCGCTCAACGCCGTGCAGATTGCCGAGCGGCTCGCTGCGACCGCCGGCGGGCAAACGGGATGAGCGCCGGCACTTCGCTGCTGTAGCGAGCGTACTCACCCGGGAACTGCTCGCGCATGAAGTGCTCCTCGAGGCGCAGTTTGCGCGCGAACGAGTACAC
>DASQYM010000087.1:0-64189 GCA_035639195.1 Steroidobacteraceae bacterium | reverse complement strand
CGGCTCGGGATCGAGCGGGACTTCATCGATGCCGACCGACCCGATTCGTGGGCTGCGCTGCTGCGCCCCAACACCCGCGCGATTTACGTCGAGGCGATGACCAATCCGCTGCTCGAGGTGGCCGACCTCGAGGGCGTGGTGCAGTTCGCACGCGCGCACGGCCTCACTTCGATCATCGACAATACCTTCGCGACTCCCGTCAACTTCCGGCCGCTTGCGGCGGGCTTCGACGTCTGTCTGCACAGCGCGACCAAGTACCTGAACGGTCATACCGACATCGTCGCCGGCGCCGTCATCGGCACAACGGCGACCATCGAGCACATCCGTCATCGCGCCAATCATCTCGGTGGCTCGCTCGATCCGCACGCGGCCTTTCTGCTCAAGCGCGGACTGAAGACCCTTGCGCTGCGCGTGCGCTACCAGAACGACAGCACTCAGCGCATCGCGGAGTTCCTGGAGAGGCACCCTGCGGTGGTCAAGGTGAACTACCCCGGTCTCGAGTCGCACCCACGCCATGCGCGTGCGCGCCGGCTGTTTGCCGGCTGCGGGGGCGTGCTCAGTTTCGAGCTCGAGGGCGGCGAGCGGCGCGCGGAGGACTTCGCGCATCGCGTGGTTCTTCCGGCGGTCGCACCGAGCCTCGGCGGCGTGCAGACGCTGCTCACGCGTCCCGCGACCACCTCGCACGCCGGCCTGCCCCGCGAGGAGCGCTTGCGGCTGGGCATCCGCGATGGACTGCTGCGGCTCTCGGTTGGAATCGAGGCGACCGATGATCTGCTCGAGGATTTCCGGCAGGCGCTCGGATGACCGGCATCGGGCCGCGGGAGCAAGCATCGGGTGGCGGCGCTGCGAGTCCCCTGGCACGGTACGCCGTAGGTGTTCACGGCTGAAGGGTGCAACGCTCATGTCCGCTTCCCATCTCACCGCCCCGAACGCGGCCAAGCCGCTCGCTGCGGCCGCTGCCCTGAAGAGCCTCCCTCCGAGTGAGGCGTCGGGCTGGCGCACCCCGGTCGAGCTGACGCTGCTCGGCGCGGTGTGGGGCGGCTCCTTTCTCTTCATGCGCGTCGCGGCTACGGATTTCGGAGCCTTTGCTCTCGTCGACCTGCGGCTCGCCCTGGGCGCCCTGATCCTCTTACCGTTCCTATGGCGTGAGCGGGCGCGCTTCACACCCGCGGTATGGCTGCGCGTGCTCGGCATCGCCAGCATCAATTCGGTACTCCCCTTCGTGCTCTTCGCCTGGGGCGCCGAGCGTGCCCCGGCCGGCATCGGAGCCATCACCAACGCGATGACAGTCATGTTCGCAGCGCTCGTGGCATTCCTTTTCTATGGCGAGCACATCGGTCCGCGCCGCTGGATCGGTCTGCTGGCCGGCTTCGTCGGGGTAACGATCCTCGCGAGCGGCCACATCGCCGGCGCTAATGTCGGGGGTGCAGCGCTGGCCGGTACCGCGGCGGCGCTCTGCTACGGTCTGGGCATCAACTTCGTGCGGCACTATCTCTCGGGCTTCCCGGCGGCCGCGATCGCCGCCGCCAACCTCGCAAGCGGCGCCGTGCTGCTGGCGCCGCTTGCCATCTACACCTGGCCGCAGCATCCGGTTCCGCCCGCCTCCTGGGCAAGTGCCGTGCTGCTCGGTGTGTTGTGCACCGGCATCGCGTTCGTCTTCTACTACCGCCTCATCGCCCGCATCGGTGCGCCGCGTACCGCGACGGTCACTTACCTGATACCGTTGTTCGGCGTCATCTGGGCATGGCTGCTGCTCGGTGAGGGCGTCACGCTCAGCATGTTGCTCGCGGGCGCCTTGATCCTCGCCGGGGTCGGACTGAGCCAGCAGCGCGAGGCGAAACGCGAGGCCAAAACCTGACCAACGAGGCGCAACCTGCGGAACGAGTGGCGGCCGGGCCGGGGCGGCCGCTCGATTTTCCGGATCTGCTGAATGCCCGTGACCTGGGCGGCTATCCGACCACGGACGGCGGTGAGACACGCTGGCGCTCGCTGCTGCGCGCCGACGATCTCGCGCAGCTGAGCGATCTCGGCCTCCAGGCGCTCGCCGACTATGGGGTGCGCACCATACTGGATCTGCGCTGGCCGGAAGAAGCGATGCGAGCCCCGAGCCCGGTGCCCGACCGTCTGCCGCAGCTGCGCTATGCGCGCATCTCGCTCCTGACTCATACCGAGGATGAGTGGCGGCTGCGCACCCGCGACGCGGCCAAAGAGCTGTGGAAGTGCGTCGTGCTCGAGCACGTGCGAGCGGAACTGCGCACGGTGCTCGGCTTCATCGCCGCCGCCCCACGCGAACCGCTGCTGTTTCATTGTGTCGCGGGCAAGGACCGCACCGGGCTGATCGCCGCCTTGCTGCTCACGCTCGCGGATGCCACGCCCGCGGCCATTGCGCAGGACTACTCGGTGAGCGCCGAGTATCTGCGCGAAGGGTACCTGCGGCGCTACCCGGATACCGAGCGCGCGCGCATCCTCGAAGCGCTGCGCTGTCCCGAAGAGGGAGCCTACAACATGCTCGCCTTCCTCGAGCGCGCGGGCGGCGTGCGCGCTTATCTTGCGAAGATCGGGCTTTCGGCCGGTGAGATCGTGCGTCTGCGCGCGCGCTTGCGCGACTGATCTACCGCCAGGTGCCGGCAACCTCCGGCGCTACGCTTCGCGCCGCGCCGGACTCGCTCGCTCGAGCGCACCGCGCGTCGGTCGCGCGCACGGATGTCGCTCTCCATTCGGTGAGCTCATTCACGGAACGTTCAGCGCCATCGCACCATACTTCTTCTGGCACCGGATGAACGTGCTCCCGAGCGGCCCAGATTGATAGCGCGGGCACATTTCAAGCACGCTCCGGATTTGAGGACGATTCAGTCCGGTGCGCTCCCTTCCGCTATGCTGATGCTCCCACGCCGTGCGCGCGTAACCGGGCATCGCACCCATGAACCTCACCGGCGGCTGCCTCTGCAGGGCGGTACGTTATTCGATCAGCGCTGCGCCCATCGTCATCCGGACCTGCTGGTGCCGCGTCTGCCAGTACATAGGGGCCGGGAGTGCCACGGTGAACGCGTGCTTCCCGTCCGCAGCCCTCGAGGTGAGCGGCGAGCTGCGCGAGTACCACTCGGTGGCCGACAGCGGCAACCCGATGCAGCGACGCTTCTGTCCGCAATGCGGAACACCCCTCTTCACCAGCACCACCGCCCGGCCGCACCTGATCTTCGTGCGTGCCGGCACCCTCGATGAGCCGGAGCTGGCGAAACCCGCGATGACCATTTGGACGTCCAGCGCACCGAGCTGGGCGTGCTTCGATGAGCGCATCCCGAAGGTAGAGCAGCAGCCTCCGCCGGTGGTCTGAGACCGACGGGGTCCATCCCCGGCTCGCTCAGTCTATGAGCAATACCGTCATCCTCGGGTCGGGTTGCCAGAGGAGATGGAGCGGTCCTGACGGGCAGCGCCTGTCGGGCCAATCGAGTGTCGTTACTTCAGCCCGAGCGCCTGCCGTAGCTGCGGCTCGGTCATGAGTCGCGTGTACACCGGCGTGCCGACATCGAACTCGCGCGCTTTCGCGAGCGATCCGACCACCACCGGCGCGAAGCCCGCATCCTTCACCAACTGCTGCGCGACCTGCAGTGCCTCGCTGTCATCGCCCGCGAGTGGTATCGCGATCGGTGCGCCCTTGCGGTGCGCCTCGCTGCGCAGGTCGCCGGAGTTGATCGCATTGAAGGCCCGCACCAGGCGCACGCCTGGAAGGTACTCCGCGGAGGCGACGCCGGTTCCAATGCGCCGCGCCTCGACCGCCATGGGTCCGTCGCGCTCGGGGTACGGATTGCCGGTATCGAGAACGATCTTGCCGGCGAGCTCATTCTTCAGATCGCGCCCGACCTGCGGCAGCGCCCCGTAGGGCACCGAGATCAGCACCACCTCACCGAACCGGGCCGCCTCCATCGGCGTGCCGACCTGCGCCCTGGGCCCAAGAGAGTGCGCCAGGGCCTGCAGCTCCTGCGGATGCCGGGAGGATATGAGGACCTCATGTCCCGCAGCCACCCAGAGCGTAGCGAGGGTGCCTCCGATGTGTCCCGTGCCAATGATGCCAATCTTGAGCGGAGCGCTGGGTTTCGATGTTGGGGTGTCGCCCGCGGCGCGCGCATCCTGCGCCGAGGCAAGTCTCGCAGTCATCGGCAGGCTCAGCACCATCGCGAGGAGTGACACCGGAGCCGATCTGAGGAAGCTGCTCATCTGGGTGCGAACTCCAAGTGTGTCTGCCAGTGCGGGTCGGCGGGATCATTCGTATCGATGACCAGTGTGCCATGGCTACGCGGTGCGCTCGAGGCTACGCGCACATCGATGAGGTCACCGCAGCCCCCCACCACCGGGAAGGAGGAAACCACCGACAGAGGCTTGGACGCAGCGGCATCCTCGCGAGAGGCACTCTGCGGCTCGATGTGCGCGCCGGTGATCTGAACGCTCGCAACGGTGACGAAGCTGTATTGCACGGCGCCCCCCCAGCCGCCCTTGGGCGCCTTACCCGAGGAGTCGAAGCTCGCGGAGCGCGTGAGCGGCGGCTCGAGCAGACGCACCTGACGTGGCTGTGGCGGAACGACCTTGCGCCTGACGTTGAGGGGCAGCCTCCACTCCGCCACGAACTGCAGCGGAAAGCTGCTGCGGCAGCGTACCGGGTAGTACCCGTGCCACTGCGAACGGTCGGCATTGGGGGTCAACTGAACCTTCTGCGTATCGCCGCCCTGCGCATACAGGTACACCGAGCCCGGTGTCACCAGCACATCGTGCGACACCGCGGCTGACACCTCGTACATGCCCAGGTCATGGTTGGCCGGATATTCCGCAGGCGTCGTGTCACGTACCTGCACGTCGCAAGCGCAAAGCAACGGCGCGGCAGAAAGCCACGTGAGCCGTATGACCCTGCGCATCAGCGATCCGCCCCAGGAACCGTTATGTTGTCGTACACGCGAGCGGCAGCCCTCCCGGGGCGGCCCCACCTGGCACTCTGTTACGCGGACAGATCGCCGCGGGAGCTACTCGCGCTACGGAGACCCGGACTTACTTCTTGCGTCGCGCTCCGGACCGCTTCGCCGCCCGGAAAGAGATCCCGGCGCGCATGGCCTTCTGCTGTACCGCAGCCGCGGTACGCCCAAGCTTCTTGGCGACCTGACTTGTCGGGGTTCCTGACTTCGCGAGCGCCCTGAGCGTACCCAATTCACGAGCGCTCCAGGACGCGCCATCGTTCGGTGGACGTCGTGCCATTACTCTTCTCCGCAAAAACACCCAACGCAGGGTCGGAACGTCGGATCATACACTGATTCGCATCCGGTGCGAGTGGGGTAGCAGGTATCGGTTACATGTTGGAAATCACCAACGGCTTGCGCGCGGGCCATGGCCTGTGCGGGCCAACTCGCCGCGCCACGGCCTCGCTCGCCCATCTGACACAACTACAACTTGCAACTGCCTCTGATGTGGCGCTGCCGCAAGCGCCGCGCCAAAACAGTCACAACCGATAGCCCACACTGCGCAAAGCCCGCGGCCGCGCCCCTGCAAAGAGCCGCCCAAGGCACAGGCGTCGGTGATTTCCGACACATCGGGCCGCTGCGGCCGTGTTTGGTGACCCGAGAGCCAACAGCTCGCGGCTACCGCACGATGATGGTTCCGGCCATGCGCGGGTGAATGGAGCAGGCGTAGTGGTAAGTTCCTGACTTCGCGAAGCGGAACGAGAAGCTCTCGTTGGTATCGAGGGCTGCAGAGCGAAACAGTCCACTGTCACTCACCACGGTGTGTGGCTCATCGTCATTATTTGTCCAGGTAACGGTCGAGCCTGCTGCGACCGTCAGTGAGGTCGGCGCGAACATGAAATCCTTCGCCATCACGATCGTGGAGTCCCCGGAAACGGAGTCGGCACGCGACAGGCATGGTCCGAGCGCGGCGAGGAGCAACGCACTGATGTAGGGCAGCAGCAACTGACGCACAGTCATGTCGCGTCTCAGCCTATCGTCGTATCGTCGAGCCGTAGCGAGTGCGGATGCTTCACGACGGACACGCGCGTGACGCCGAGCATTCCCGGCAACTGATCGGTCGGCACTTTCAGCGGCCCAGGCCCCGCACCTTCACCAGGCACCGGCTGCGGATAGGCCGTCGAACGGGCCGTATGGAACGTTACGTTGCCCTCCACCTTCTGCACGATCTGGTGGATATGGCCGTTCAGCACCGTGACCGAGCCGAAGCGGCGCAGCTGCTCCATCAGTTGCGGCGCATCGCCCGTTCCCCAGCCCCACGGCTCGTAAATGCTCCACAGCGGCATGTGAGCAAAAACCACGATGGGGGTGCTGGAGGAACGTCCTTTGAGGTCACCCGCAAGCCAAGCGAGTTGCTCGGTGCCGAGCGTGCCGAGGCCGCCCGGTTTGAACTGCAACACGTTGATCAACGCTAGGAAATGCACGCCGGCGTGATCGAAGCTGTAGTAGCCCTTGTTGCCGGAGGCTTTGCCGAACCTGTTGAAGTATTCCGACACCGTGGGGTCCGTGGTGTCGTGCTCACCCGGGGTGGTGTGCATCTCCGTGGTCCGCAGGCGCGAGAAGAGTTGCTGTGCCAGGTCGAATTCCGCGGGCTTCGAAAGGTGCGTGATGTCCCCGGTATGGATGAGGAGCGCGGGCTGCTCGGGAAGCGCATTCACGACATCGATGGAGCGGTTGAGCGTCGCCACGACATCGGGGTTCGCCTCCTTGCTGAAGCCGATGTGCGTATCGCTGATCTGCACGAAGAGCGGCTTGCCGAGGGCTGTGGCACCCGTCCGATCGGAGGCGGCGACCGCGAGATCGATGGGAGTGAACACGCCGCCGGCAAGCGCAAAGACCGTTCCGGCGCCGCCAAAGGCGAGGCACTTGAGCGCACCGCGGCGCGTGGTACGGGGCCGTTCCTGTGACATTCTCGGTCTCCTTCGTGGTTGGCGAAGGAGAAGACTGAGGGCACGAGCGTTTTATTCCGGTGCGCGCTGGTGTGCTTGCCGGACGGTGGCTTTGGGCGGCGTCGCTACTGCGGCGTGTCGGCCGCACCCAGCGCGCGCAACAGCCGCGTAAGCCCCTGCAACTCGTCCCAGCCGGTATCGGAAATGGCGCAGTACTGGAGATTGCCTAGCTTCCAGCAGGCAATGTGATAGCCGCTGCGGGTCGCGTACCGCGGCAGTGAGTGCCCTGCGGCTACCCAGGCGAACACGTTGATGAGGTGTGCACCGTGCTGGTAGACCACCGCCGCAACACGTTGATGATCGAAGTAGTCAGCACGCCCGCCGAGGAGCCGATAGCCCTGATCGGTGAAGTCGGCGACGACGGGTGAGGCATCGGCGTGACCTGCGAACCACGGCTTCACGGTATGCCGGTCGGTGGAGACGACATCGGTGAGGTGCTGCGGCATCAGCGAGCGCACGTGGGCACTCACGAGATCATCGAGCACCGGGTTTCCCGCCCAGGGCGCGACGACAAGGAGCGCGACAGCCGCAGCGAGTGCCGCACCTGCGCCGCCAAAGGCCGTAAGCCAGAGCGCCGGTGCGCGGCGGCGCGGTCGCGCACGCGCCGCGGGCTCGCGCATCGCAGCGCGTGTCTCCTCATCGAGGAGCCGCTCGAGTGAGGCGCGCAGCTGTGGCGGCGCACTCGGGAACTCGAGCTCGCTGCGCATGCGGACGCGGGTATCCGCCAGATGCTCGAGCAGCGAGCGGCACTCCGGGCAATGCTCGGCATGCCGTTCGACCTCGAGGGCAGAGACGGCGTCCACTTCGCCATCGAAGTACGCCTGCACACGCAACGCTTCAGCGCACTGCACGGGGCACACCTCCGTTCTCCTTCAACCAGTGTCCACGCAGCGCGGCGCGCGCGCGTGCGAGCCGCGACATGACCGTCCCCATCGGTACCTGCGCGACTGCGGCGATTTCCCGGTAGCTCATGTCCTCCATCTCGCGCAGCAGCAGCACCTGACGATGTTCCTCCGGCAGCGCAGCGATGAGACGACCGAGCGTGCGCCGCTCCTCATCCGCCGCCGCTACGCTCGCAGGGTCGGGGCTCGCATCGTCCGACGGCGAGCGCGGTTGCGCCTCGTGATCCTCGGGCAGCGGCAGCGTGGCGCGGCGCTGCTCTTGCTGCCGCGCCGTCGCGTGGCAGTTGCGCACGATCGTGAACAGCCACGCCTTCACATCCCCGCCCCGCAGGCTGTCGAATGCACGAAACGCGCGCAGGAAGGCCTCCTGCACGATGTCGTCCGCATCGCTCGGGGAACTGCACAGCCACCGCGCAAAGCGGTAGGCCGCATCCAGATGCGGCAGCACCAGCGCCTCGAAGCGAGCGCGTTTGTCCTGTGGGGAAGAAATCTCAGCCTCGCCTCAGACGGCCGGCAGCTCCTGAGGAGAAGACCGGCTGGCGGGCGATTCTATTCCCGGGGCGCACCCGGCCGCACAACCTCGAGCGGGGAGTTGCTAGAGGTGCCAGCCCGGATACTTAACCAAATGGTGCACTATCGGCGCGGAGACATAGCAACGCGCCCGGTGAACCATCGCCTCGGAGACACATGGACGCGCCGCCGGCAGAACGCCGTCCAGGAGGCCGAGAAAAATCTCAGGAAGCGGCTTCCCCCGCCCGATAGTTGGCGGCATCGACGGCGTTCGAGAGCAGCATGGCAATCGTCATCGGGCCAAGTCCGCCTGGGACGGGCGTGATCCAGCCGGCGCGCGCCGCACCCGTCTCGAACTCCACATCCCCGACGAGATTCCCCGAGGGAGTGCGGTTGATGCCGACATCAAACACCGCCGCCCCGGGTCGGATCCACTCGCCCGGAATGAAGCCGGCCTTGCCGACAGCGGCGACCACGAGCTCAGCCCGCTCCACCTCGGCGCGCAGATCGCGGGTGCCGGTATGACAGACCGTCACGGTTGCGCGCGCGAGCAGCAGCTCGAGCGCCATCGGGCGCCCGACGATGTTGGAAGCTCCGACCACCGTAGCCCGCAGCCCCGTGAGCGCGATGCCGTACTCCCGGGCGAGGCGAATGACGCCGTAGGGCGTGCAGGGGCGTAAGCGCGGCCGCTTCTGCGCGAGGAGTCCCGTGTTCACGGGATGAAACCCGTCGACGTCCTTCAGCGGGTCGACCGCATCCATGATCCGATCGGGGTTCACTCCCTTCGGCAGCGGCAGTTGCACGAGGATGCCGTCCACCCGCTCGTCACGATTGAGCGAGTGGACCAGCTCCAGGATCTCGCGCTCATTCGCGCTCGCCGGCAGGTCATGCGCGAAAGACTCGATCCCGCCCTCCAGCGAGGAGCGGCGCTTGTTGCGCACGTACACGCTGGAGGCGGGATCCTCGCCCACCTGCACGACGGCAAGCCCCGGGCGGCGGCCGTGCCGGGTTGCGAACTGCGCCGCGCGCTGCGCCACCTCGGCGCGCACCTTGGCGGCGACCGCCTTGCCATCGAGCAGGATGGCGCTCATCAGTAGCGATAGTGCTCGGACTTGTAGGGTCCGGCTTTATCCACGCCGAGGTAGCGCGCCTGGGTGTCGGTGAGCGATGTGAGCGTGACATTGAGCTTCTTCAGCTGCAGCCGCGCGACCTTCTCATCGAGGTGCTTCGGCAGCACGTACACCCCGACCGGGTAATTCGCCGGGTTGTTGAAGAGCTCCACCTGCGCGATCACCTGGTTCGCAAAGCTCGAGCTCATCACATAGCTCGGATGCCCGGTGCCGCAGCCGAGGTTAACGAGCCGCCCCTCCGCCAGCAGGATCAATCGCCGGCCATCGGGCAGGATGACGTGGTCGACCTGCGGCTTGATGTTCTCCCACGCATACTGCTTGAGGCTCGCGACGTCGATCTCGTTGTCGAAGTGGCCGATGTTGCACACGATGGCGTTGTGCTTCATGCGTACGAGATGCTCGTGCGTGATCACGTGGAAGTTGCCGGTGGCCGTCACGAAGATATCCGCCTTGTCGGCGACCTCTTCCATGGTGACGACGCGATAGCCTTCCATGGCCGCCTGCAGCGCACAGATCGGGTCGACCTCCGTGACCCACACCTGCGCGGACAATGCCCGCAGCGCCTGGCAGCAGCCCTTGCCGACATCACCATAGCCGCAGACCACGGCGATCTTGCCCGCGATCATGACGTCGGTGGCCCGCTTGATGGCATCCACCAGCGACTCGCGGCACCCGTAGAGGTTGTCGAATTTGCTCTTGGTGACCGAGTCGTTGACGTTGATCGCCGGGAAGCCGAGCCGGCCTTCCTTCGCCATCTGGTAGAGGCGCTTCACCCCGGTGGTGGTCTCTTCGGTCACGCCGCGCACCTGGCGGAGTCGGGTCGAATACCAACGCGGGTCTGCCTTCAGGCGCGCGCGGATCGCGGCAAACAGGGCGCGCTCCTCATCGCTCGTGGGCTTGGCGATGACAGACGCATCGGACTCCGCACGCGCACCCAGGTGCAGCAGCAGCGTCGCATCGCCGCCGTCATCGAGGATCATGTTGGAATAGCCGCCATCCGGCCAGTCGAATATGCGGTGCGTGTAATCCCAGTAGTCCTCCAGCGACTCGCCCTTCCAGGCGAACACGGCCGTGCCCTGGGCGGCAATGGCGGCGGCGGCGTGATCCTGCGTGGAGAAGATGTTGCAGGAGGCCCAGCGCACGCCCGCGCCGAGTGCCTGCAGCGTCTCGATCAGCACCGCCGTCTGGATGGTCATGTGCAGCGATCCGGAGATGCGCGCGCCGCGCAGCGCCTGCGTAGGCGCGAACTCCTCGCGGATCGCCATGAGACCCGGCATCTCGGTCTCCGCGATGGCGATTTCCTTGCGGCCGAAGCCGGCAAGCGCAAGATCGGCGACCTTGAAGTCGCTCGCGGCGTTGGCGGCAGGTTTCAGTGTGGCGTTCATGCTCGATACTCCATGATCTGAGTGAGCGCCGTATGGATAATCCGCGTTCGGCTGAGCCTGGCGGGCCTCGCGCCCTTTCGGCGCCCTACCCGTCGCAACGCTCCTCAGCCGGCGAGGCTGCAGCCGCGATGGCTGCGGTGAGTTCGATAGTTTAGGCGGCGCGCATCCCCTTCGCCTCTTCGGCGAGTGCTGCGGCGCGATCCGTGCGCTCCCAGCTGAACTCCGGCTCGGTGCGGCCGAAATGCCCGTACGCCGCGGTCTTCTGATAGATCGGGCGCACCAGGTCCAGCATCTCGCGCAACCCATAGGGCGTCAGGTCGAAGTGCTTGCGCACGATGCGCGTCAGGTGCTCGCCCGACAGGCGGCTCGTGCCGAAGCTGTCCACCATGATCGAGATGGGCTCGGCCACGCCGATGGCGTACGACACCTGCACCTCGCAGCGCTCGGCGAGCCCCGCGGCAACGATGTTCTTGGCGACGTAGCGCGCGGCATAGGCCGCCGAGCGGTCGACCTTGGAGGGATCCTTGCCCGAGAACGCACCGCCACCATGACGGGCGTAGCCACCGTAGGTGTCGACGATGATCTTGCGCCCGGTAAGTCCGCAGTCGCCCACCGGGCCGCCGATCACGAACCGTCCGGTCGGGTTGATGTGGTAGCGCGTACGCTTGTCGATCCACTTGGGCGGCAGCACGGGCTTCAGGATCTCCTCCATCACCGCCTCGCGCAGCACCTTGTTCGACACCTCCGGACTGTGCTGCGTGGAGAGCACCACCGCCTCGATGCCGACCGGCTCCTGATCCTCGTAGCGCAGCGTCACCTGGCTCTTCGCATCGGGCCGCAGCCACGGGAGCTTGCTGGACTTTCTCACCTGCGCCTGGCGCTTCACCAGTCGGTGCGCGAGTGTGATCGGCGCCGGCATCAGCACGTCGGTCTCGTTGGTGGCGTAACCGAACATCATTCCCTGGTCCCCGGCGCCCTGCTTGCGTTCGTCCTTGCGGTCGACGCCCTGGGCGATGTCCGGAGATTGCTTGCCGATGATGTTGATGACGCCGCAGCTAGCGCCATCGAATCCCATCTCGGAAGAGTTGTAGCCGATATCGAGCACGGTCTTGCGCACCAGCGCCTCGACATCGACCCAGCCCGAGGTGGTGACCTCGCCGGCGAGGATCACAACGCCGGTCTTGACCAGCGTCTCGCACGCCACCCGGCCGCGTGAGTCTTCCCGCAGGATCGCATCGAGGACCGCGTCGGAGATCTGGTCGGCCACTTTGTCCGGGTGGCCTTCGGAAACCGACTCGGAGGTAAAAAGGTAATCATTCGCCATGGGGTCGGTCCGCCTGCCTGTTGTGCTGTACATGAATGCCGGTGAAAGGAGCGCCAGTTTAACCCAAGACGGCCACGGCTTTGGCTAGCTGAAAGCTCGGGCGAGGCGCTCATCGAACTCAGCGCGCGTAAAGCAGTGATTTTGCGTGCCGCGCGCCTCCACCTTGATCGAGCCCATGAGCGATGCAATATGTCCGGTCGCGCGCCAGTCGAGGCCGTGCAGCAGGCCATGGATGATCCCGGCGCGGAACGCATCGCCGCACCCGGTCGGATCCACGACTTCCCGCACCGGCGCGGCCGGAACGAGGATCTCTTCCCCACGGGTGTGGATGACCGAGCCGGCAGCGCCGAGCGTGACGATCAACGCCTCGACGCGTGAAGTGATCTCGCGCACGCCCCAGCGGCTTTTCTGCTGCAGCAGCTGCCATTCGTAGTCGTTTACCGTCACCCAGCGGGCCTGCGAGAGAAAGCGCTGCAGCTCTTCCGGCCCGAACATGGGCAGCCCCTGCCCCGGATCGAAGATGAAGGGGATGCCGGCGGCGGCGAACTGCGCGGCGTGCTCGATCATGCCCTCGCGTCCATCGGGCGCCACGATGCCGAGCGCGATATCGCGCGCCTCGCTCACCCGGTTGGCATGACTGTGCTGCATGGCGCCCGGGTGGAACGCGGTAATCTGATTGTCATCGAGGTCGGTGGTAATGAAGGCCTGCGCGGTGAGCTCACTGTCGATCACCCGCACGTGCTCGGTGGGGATATCCGCGCGCGCAAGTCGCTCGCGGTACTCACCGAAGTCGGACCCGACGGTCGCCATGGGGACACCCTTGTCGCCGAGCAGCGCGAGGTTATAGGCGATGTTGCCCGCGCAGCCGCCGTACTCGCGGCGCATCTGCGGCACGAGAAACGACACGTTCAGGATATGGATCATGTCGGGCAGGATGTGATTGGCGAAGCGATCGCCGAACACCATGATGGTGTCGAAGGCGAGCGAGCCGCAGATCAGCGCGCGCCGGCCCGCGCGCACGGCGGAGCTCATGCGCCGCTGCCCTTGCCGGGCGCCGCAGTGGATGGCGTCGGCGCGGGCGTCGCAGCAGCGGGTGCGGTACCAGCCGTCGCCGGAACAGGCTTCGCAGCAGCGGATGCGCGGCTAGCGGCATAGAGTAGCGCCACGGCGCTCTTGCCGAGATCCGAGAGACCGGCGCCGTTGCGCTCCTCGTAGTACTTCAGCATCTGCGCGCGCATGCGCGGCTCCCAGTAGCGCGTGATGTGATTGGCCACATCGCGCGCCGCAGCCTGCGGATCGCTGGCGTCGGCACCCGCGAAGAATTCCCCAATCTCGTTGGCCATCTTGATGAGCAGGTCGATGTTCATGGAGTTGTCATGCCTCAATTCTTCAAACGGTGCGGATTAGCGTAGACCACGTGTTGATCGGCACGTGCGAAGGCGACGAGGGTGAGTCCCGCGCGCTGCGCCAGGCGCACCGCAAAGGCGGTTGGCGCCGACAATGCCACGAGCACCGTGACGCCGACGGTGGCGCACTTCTGCACCATCTCGTAGCTCGCGCGGCTCGTGATCAGCATGTAGCCCGCCGCGAAATCCGCCCTGGCACGCGCGAGCGCCCCGATGGTCTTATCGAGCGCATTGTGCCGCCCGACATCCTCGCGCACCACTTCGATTCCCCGCCCGGGAACGACCCAGGCCGCGGCATGCACGCTACCGGTGCGGGCGTTGATCGGTTGTCGCCCCGAGAGTTGTGTCATCGCCGCGTGCAGCTCGGCCGCGCTGAGGCTGATCCCTGCCGGCACGGGTGGGCAATCGCGGATGGCATCCTCCGCCGTCTCCGCCCCGCATAGCCCGCAGCCGGTGCGGCCGGCGAGATTGCGCCGTCGCTGCAGGAGCTGCGTGAAGCGCTCCCACGCGACGCTGATCTTCACATCCGCCGACGCCTCGCCCTGTAGCACCTCGACGCCGCGGATCTCATCGACGCTCGCCACCAATCCCTCGCTGAGGGTGAAGCCGTACGCGTAATCCTCCAGATCGGCCGGCGTCGCGAGCATCACCACGTGCGGCACATCGTGATAGACGAGCGCCACCGGCATCTCTTCCGCGATTGTGTCGGTGGTGCTCGAGACCGTACCGCGCGTCCAGCGCTGCACCGGAAGCTCCGCACTCACCGCGACGGCGGTCTGCCCTTTCGCCTCCGGCTGTGCGCTCATCGCCTCAGGCGGGAGTCCGATCCTGTCGGCGGCGCTTCGGGGTCCGGCGCGGCAGCGAGCGCTCGGCCTCGGCGCGCTTCTCCCAGGCTTCCTTCTGGTTCACCAGCACCACTTCCACCGCGGTCACCTTGTACTCCGGGCAGTTGGTCGCCCAGTCGGAGTTCTCGGTCGTTACGACATTCGCGTTGGTCTCGGGGAAATGGAAAGTGGTGTACACGACCCCGGGCGCGATTTTCTCGGACACCTTGGCGCGCAGCACCGTGTCGCCTGCGCGGCTGGTGAGTCCCACCCAGTCGCCGTCCGCAATGCCGCGCACCTCGGCATCGTGCGGGTGAATCTCGAGCAGGTCCTCCTTGTGCCAGACGACATTGCCCGTGCGCCGCGTCTGCGCGCCGACGTTGTACTGGGTGAGGATGCGTCCGGTGGTGAGTATCAGCGGGAAGCGCGTGTTGACCTTCTCGCTGGTCGGCACGTACTCCGTCTGCCAGAACTTGCCCTTGCCGCGCACGAACTGCCCGATGTGCATGGTGGGCGTGCCTTCGGGCGCCGCGTCATTGACCGGCCACTGGATGCTTCCGAGCTGCGTGATCCTCTCGTGACTCATGCCCGCGAAGGTCGGCGTGAGCCGCGCGATCTCGTCCATGATCTCGCTGGCGTTGTTGTAGTGCATCGGGTAGCCGAGCGCGTTGGAGAGCAGGCAGGTGATTTCCCAATCCTGGTAACCGGCGAGCGGCTCGATGACCTTGCGTACCAGCGAGGTGCGGCGCTCCGCGTTGGTGAAGGTGCCGTCCTTCTCGAGGAACGAGGAGCCCGGCAGGAACACGTGCGCGAACTTCGCGGTCTCGTTCAGGAACAGGTCCTGCACGATGCAGCACTCGAGCGATGCCATGGCGGCGTTCACGTGGTGCGTGTTGGGATCGGACTGCACGAAGTCCTCGCCCTGCACGTACATGGCCTTGAAGGTGCCATCGAGCGCCGCCTCGAACATGTTGGGAATGCGCAGGCCCGGCTCGGACTGGAGCATCACTCCCCACTCCTGCTCGAAGGATTTGCGCACCGAGGGATCCGACACGTGGCGGTAGGCGCTGTATTCGTGGGGAAAGGAGCCCATGTCGCACGAGCCCTGTACGTTGTTCTGGCCACGCAGCGGGTTGACGCCCACGCCCTCGCGACCAAGGTTGCCGGTCGCCATCGCGAGGTTGGCGATGCCCATCACCGCGGTCGTACCCTGGCTGTGCTCGGTCACGCCGAGGCCGTAGTAGATGGCCGCGTTGGGAGCCTCGGCGTACAGCCGCGCCGCACGGCGCACGCGCTCGGCCGGTACGCCGGTGATGGCTTCGGAAGCTTCCGGGGAGTTACGCGGCTCCGCCACGAACGCCTTCCACTTGGCGTACGAGTCCGGCTCGCAGCGCGCGGCGATGTAGTCCTCCTTGGTGAGGCCCTCGGTCACCACCACGTGCGCGAGCGCGTTCAAGAGCGCCACGTTGGTGCCGGGCTTCAACTGCAGATGCTCCTGCGCCTCGATGTGCGGGGTGCGGACCAGCGCGGTCTCGCGCGGGTCGGCGATGATCAGCTTTGCGCCCTGGCGCAGGCGGCGCTTGAGCTGCGAAGCGAACACCGGATGTCCGTCGGTGGGGTTGGCGCCGATGATGAGGACGGTGTCGGCCATCATGACCGAGTCGAACGCCTGCGTACCGGCGGATTCGCCGAGGGTGTTCTTCAGGCCGTAACCCGTGGGCGAGTGACAGACGCGCGCACAGGTGTCGACGTTGTTGTTGCCGAAGCCGGCGCGCACCAGCTTCTGCACGAGAAACGTCTCCTCGTTGGTGCAGCGCGAGGAGGTGATGCCGCCGACGGAATCGCGACCATATTTTTCCTGGATGCGCTTGATCTCGCTCGCGGCGTAGGAGATCGCCTCCTGCCATGAGACCTCGTGCCACTCGTCATGGATGCTCTTGCGAATCATGGGCTTCAGCACGCGATCGGTGTGCGTCGCATAGCCCCAGGCGAAGCGCCCCTTGACGCAGGCGTGGCCGTGATTGGCCTTGCCGTCACGATCCGGCACCATGCGCACCACTTCGGTGTCCGCGCCCTCGCTCTGCACCTCGGCCTTGAAGCCGCAGCCGACGCCGCAATACGCGCACGTCGTGGTCACGGCGCGCTCGGGCTGGCCGAGCGCGATGACCGATTTCTCCATGAGCGCCGCCGTCGGGCATGCCTCGATGCAGGCGCCGCAGGAGACGCACTCGGACTCGAGGAAGGGCTCGTCCTGGCTCGCCGACACCTTGGAGTCGAAGCCGCGGCCTTGAATGGTCAGGGCGAAAGTGCCCTGAATCTCATCGCACGCCCGCACACAACGCGAACAGACGATGCACAGATCCGGGTTGAACGTGAAGTATGGATTGCTCTCGTCGGCGGGCTGGCCGAGGTGTCGCTTGCCGTTGGCGTACGGACTCGACTTGACACCGAGCGCCTCCGCCATCGCGCGCAGCTCCGTGCGCGCCTCGCCCGCGCTCGGCTCGCGTTCGATCGGATAGTCGGACACATACAGCTCCATCACGCTGCGCCGCAGCTGCATCAGCTTGTCGGATTGCGTGCGGATCTTCATACCCGCTGCCACGGTCGTGGTGCACGAGGCCGGATAGCCTTTGCGACCTTCGATCTCTACCAGGCACAACCGGCAGGAGCCGAACGCCTTCAGCGTGTCGGTCGCGCACAGTTTCGGCACGCGTACTCCGGCAAGCGCGGCGGCGCGCATCACCGAAGTGCCCTCCGGCACCGTGACGGCGCGCCCATCGATCTCCAGCGTGACGGCCGCGGCAGCGCCAGCCTCACCGTTGACCGGTGCCGGCGTACCGAAGTCTTCGTAATCTATGGCATACATTGCTCGAGCCTCACTCGCGCGCTCTTAGACTCGCGCGCGGAAGTCTTCCCTGAAGTGTTTCAACGCACTCTGTACCGGGAAGGGCGCCATGCCGCCCAGTCCGCACAGCGATCCCTGCACCATGGTCTCGCACAGCTCTTCCAACAGCCGCACGTTTCGCTCGCCGTCGACCCCGGCGAGGATGCGGTCGATGACTTCGACGCCTCGGGTCGAGCCGATGCGGCACGGCGTGCACTTGCCGCAGGATTCGATGGCGCAGAATTCCATGGCGTAGCGCGCCATGCGCGCCATGTCGACGCTGTCATCGAACACGACGATGCCGCCATGTCCCAGCATCGCGCCCACTCCGGCAAGCGCCTCGTAGTCGACTGCTGTGTCGAAATGCGCCGGCGGCACGTAGGCGCCGAGCGGCCCGCCAATCTGCACGGCACGAATGGGCCGGCCCGTGGCGGTGCCACCACCGATATCGTACAGCAGCTCACGTAAGGTGAGCCCGAATGCGCGTTCCACCAGCCCGCCGCGGCGAATGTTGCCCGCCAGCTGAATCGGTAGCGTGCCGCGGGACTTGCCGCTACCGAAGTTGGCATAGGCTTCGGCGCCGTGGGCGAGGATCCAGGGCACGGAGGTCAGCGTCACGACGTTGTTGACGATGGTCGGCTGGCCGAACAGTCCCTTGATCGCGGGCAGCGGCGGCCGCACCCGCACCTCGCCACGCTTGCCCTCGAGGCTCTCGAGCATCGAGGTCTCTTCGCCGCAGATGTAGGCGCCTGCCCCGAGCCGCACTTCCAGGTCGAACCGACGACCGCTTCCGGCGACGTCCGGACCGAGGTACTTCGCCTGGTACGCGGCCGCGATCGCTGCCCTGAGCGCAGCATGGGCGTGCGGATACTCCGCGCGCAGGTAGATGAAGCCCTGCGTGGCCCCTACCGCTACACCTGCGATGGTCATGCCCTCGATGAGCGAGAGCGGATCGCCCTCCATGAGCATCCGGTCGGCGAAGGTTCCGGAGTCGCCCTCATCGGCATTGCAGGTGACGTACTTCTGCGGTGCGTTCTGCTCGAGCACCGTCTTCCATTTGATTCCGGTCGGGAATGCCGCACCCCCGCGGCCACGAAGTCCCGAGGCAGTTACGGACTGCACCACTTCGGCGCCGGAAAGCTGCAGCGCGCGCTCGAGTCCCTGATAGCCGCCGTGCTTCACATAATCCGGCACGCTCGCAGGGTCGATGACTCCGACACGCTCGAAGGTGAGTCTCTGCTGACTGCGGAGCCAGGGAATCGAATCGGTGAGCCCGAGCGAGAGCGGATGGGCGCCCCCGTTCAAGAGATCCGCGGCAAAGAGCGAGGGGACGTCGGCCGCCCGCACCGGGCCGTAGGCACAGCGCTCGTTGGGCGTCTGCACCTCGACCAGGGGCTCGAGCCAATACGCGCCGCGCGACCCGTTACGCACGAGCTTCAGCTGAAGCCCGCGCCGCTTGGCCTCGGCAGCCACAGCGGCCGCCACCTCCCCGGCGCCGACGGAGAGCGCGCCCGCATCCCCGGGTACGTAAACGGTCGTGCTCATCTCATGAGTCCTTGCTAATGAGCGCGTCGAAGGCTTCCGGTGTCAGCCTGCCGTAGAGGCGCCCATCTATCATGGCAGCTGGCGAGCAGGCACAGTTCCCCAGACAATAGATCGGCTCGAGCGAAAAGCGCCCGTCGGACGTCGTCTGGTGAAACCTGATGCCCAGCCGTGTCTGCGCATGCTCGGCCAGCTTTTCGGCGCCCATCGACTGGCAGGATTCCGCCTGGCACAGGCTCACGGTGCGTGCTCCCGGGCGCGAGCGCCGGAAAAAGTGATAGAAGGTGACCACCCCATGGACCTCAGCACGCGAGAGGTTCAGCTCCTCTGCGATGACGGGAACGGCGCCTTCGGGAACGTAGCCGAAACTTGCCTGGACGCCGTGCAGCACTTCGAGGAGCGGACCCGGTCTCTGTTTATGTTGCGCGACGATGCGCCGCACCGCAGCGCTCTGCTCGGACGGTAAACTCTCCATAAGACAGGAAGTATACGTCGGGCCGGGATTGCAAGGCGTGTATATGCCTGGCTAATGCCCGGGATAGTGCTGGGCTTATGTCTCACCGGAGCGTCGCGCGCAGTGCGGGCTGCGCACGGACGATGCGCACAGGGGAATCGAGGTCCATCTTGCATGTTTCAATGCCGAGGCGTGCGCTGCGGCTGTTGCTTCTGTGGCCGCTGCTCGTCTCCCAGGGCGCGCTAGCTCAAGACCTGACAAGTGGACTCACCGTCGGCGGCGATCTCGCTCTCACGAGCAATTACATCTACCGCGGGGTCTCCAGCAGCAACAATGATGCGGCTGCCCAGGGCGACCTGCACGTCACCGGTAGCGGCGGCACTTTTCTAGGGATCTGGGGCTCGACGCGCGACAGCACCCTGGAGCCGTACAACGATTACGAGCTCGTGATTTATCTCGGGCACCGCTTCGACCTGAGCAGCGACTGGAGTGCGACGCTCGCCGGCCGCGCCCATTATCTGCTCGGTGGCCAGCCGGAGGTGTCTGATGACTACCAGGAAATCAGCGCAGCTCTCACCTGGCTTGATGTGTGCACCTTCTCCGTGACCGGGATCCCGAACGCCCCGCGCTACTGGGTCTACGACCGCCTGAGCCGCGCTCCAGCGTTCGTCGGCGAGGTGAGCGCGCAATGGCTCCTTTACAAGGGCCTCTTTGTCACGGGCGGTGCCGGCTACTATTACGCCACCGGCACCGGCCCCGGTATCGAGGCGGCGAACGGTTACGCGTACGGCAACGTCGGCCTGGCCTGGGAGCACCGGCACTGGCGCATCGAGGTCGGCTATTACCTCACCGGAGACAAGGCCAGGCAGGTTATGCCCTACCCGAGTGCCGATGAGCGGGTGGCGGGCAGTGTCATATGGCGCTTTTGACCGCCCGAGATCGGGCTAGGATAGTAAGGCACCAGGAATTAAACCCGCGAGGGTGCGGGTGACACTTACCGCCTATGAGAGCGCGTAAGTGAAGGCAAAAAGTTACAGCGACCCGGGCATGACAGAGCCGACCTATCGCGGCGCGTCAAATGCTGCGCGTGAGACGGATCTCATCGCGAGGATAGCGGACGGCGACCGCAAGGCGTTCGAGGAGCTCTATTACCTCTATCACCGCCGTCTCGCGCGTTTCCTCACGCGCCTCACGCGCCGCTACGACATCGCCGAGGAAGTAGTCAACGATACGTTCTGGGTGGTGTGGCGCAAGGCACGAACGTTCCGCGGTGACTCGCAGCCCTCCACCTGGATTCTCGGGATCGCCTACCGCAAGGCGCGAAACGCGTTCCGCTCCTCGGCCCGGTTCGCCGAGAAGAACCTGCAGGTCGAGCAGCTGCCACATACGGACGAGATACCAAGTGATGCCGAGGAGCTGCGCGATTGGCTCGGTCGGGCACTCGCGGAGCTTCCGGTGGAACAGCGGCTTGCGGTGGAGCTCTGCTACGAGCTCGGCCACTCCTGCGAGGAGATCGCGACGATCATGGATTGCCCGGTCAACACGGTGAAGACACGACTGTTTCATGCACGCGGCAAGCTGCAGCGGCTGCTACCGCAGCTGGCGACCCCTTTGAGTGCGCGCGCCGACGCCGGCGCTCGCGGCAGTGCCGCATCTCCGGGGCAGACACCATCATGACCGATACCTGTTCGCACTCCGATGCCTCATTGATGCTGCCGTGGCTGGCGAACGGCCGCCTCGCGGGCGCCGAGCGCGTGCGCATCGAGGAGCACGTACGCGGCTGCGCACAGTGCACGCGCGAGGTCGCGCTGCAGCGGAGTCTGTGTGAGGTGTTGACCGAGCCCGAGCGCGTCACGTATGCGCCCGGTCCTTCTTTCCGTAAGCTCATGGACCGTATCGACGGCCGCAAGACAGTGACAGCGACGGAGTCCGCTCCGTCACCGCAGCGTACACTGGCTTTCAGAGGCGGCTCCGCCTGGCGGCCACCGGGACTTGCCTGGGCGGCGAGCTTCCTGCTGCTCATGGGATTCGTCGGGCTTGCCGCCACGACCTATCGGTGGTCGCAGCCGAGGTACATCACCCACACCACCGCTGCCGCTGCGAGCTCCGCAGCGGTGCTGCACATTGCGTTCCTCTCCTCGCTCTCCATCACCGAGGTCGGCGAGGCACTGCATCGCGCCGGCGCCCATGTCGTAGAGGGTCCGGACGCTGCGGGAATCGTCGGTGTCGTGCCCGTTGCGGCATCCACGGACGGCGCAGATGCGAGTGCGGATCTGCGCGCGCTCGCCGCGCGGTTGCGCGCCGATGCGCGTGTGCGCTGGGTCCAACCGCTCGGGGGCGCAGCTCCCGCAGCGATTGCGACTCACGGGCCGCCGCAGCCTTGAAACGCTCGTTCGCGCACGCCCTCCTCGCTCTGCTGGTCGCGGCCGGTCCCGCGCTCGCCGCGCCGCCCGCTGAGACTGCAGCACCGCTGCTGAAGATCGTCGTGGCCTTCGCCAACGAGCCGCTCACGACCCCAGGACCTCCGGGAACGACCGGCAGCCGCTACAGCGGCGCGGGCTACAGTGTCGGTCAGAGTGCGCAGCGTCAGGCGCACGCCGTCGCGGCGGCGTACTCGTTGCGTGAGGTGCGCAGCTGGCCGATCCGTGTGTTGTCGATGCACTGCGTGGTGTACGAGATCGCCAACGGGCGGCCCGTCGCGGAGGTGCTCGCTGCGCTTTCGAAGGATTCGCGCGTGGTCCTCGCGCAGCCGCTGCAGGACTTCCATACTCTGACTGGCCCCTCCGCGCCGCGCAGCCCCGCACTGGGCGGCGCCGCCCTCCGCAGTGCCGCCGCGCACGGCACCGAGGGGGGCACAAACGCATCGCCTTACAACGACCCGCTCTACGATCTGCAGACCAACATGACTGCGCTCGGCATCGCCCGGGCGCATGCGCGTGCGCAGGGAGCGGGCGTGCACATTGCGCTCATCGACACCGGAGTCGACGTGGCACATCCGGACCTGCACGGCGCGAGCGTGCGCAGCCATTCCTTTCTCGACGATCAGACTTCCGCCGCATCGCTCCGTCACGGAACGGCGATGGCGGGGGTGATCGCGGCTGTCGCCAACAATCACATCGGCATAGTCGGAGTCGCGCCTCAGGCGCGCATCGAGGTGTTCGAGGCCTGCTGGCAGCTCGCCCCGGGCAAGGATGCCGCCGCGTGCAACACCTTCACCCTGGCTCGCGCGCTCGCCGCCGCCCTCGCCTCCGAGGCGCAGCTGGTGAATCTGAGTTTTGCAGGTCCAGCCGATCCGTTGCTCTCGGCGCTGGTGGAGGCGGGATTGAAGCGCGGCGTGACCTTCGTGGGCGCCGCGGCGGCCCCCGACGCGCCCTTCCCTACGGCAATTCCGGGAGTCATTGCCGCAGCCGGCACGGAGCAGCCGCTGCCGCCAGGTGCGCTTGGTGCGCCCTCGCAGCACGTGATGACGCTGCGGCCCGGCGGAGAGTACGACTTCGAGTCGGGGACTTCGATCGCCGCGGCCGAGATCACCGGGGTCCTTGCGCTCCTCATCTCGGCATCGCCGACGCGGTTACCCACTACGACGCTTCTTTCCCTGCTGACCGGCCCGACGCCGGTCCACCCCGGCGACCCTCCGCCGGTCGATGTGAACGCCGCCCTCGCGCGTCTCGATGCTATGCACGGCGGCAACACCATCGCGGCGCGTGCTGCGCCACGCTAACAGCGCGACCCCTGCGCCACGCTAGCAGCGCGACCCCTGCGCCACGTTAGCCGCGCTGCTCAGCCGCTGCGCTTGACCGCATCGCGTCCGCTCCCCATGCTCGACGCCCCATGTCGGGCCCGAGCCTATCGAGCGCACCAGCCGCACTCAGCTGGCAACTCATCGAGGAAGCACGCGAGCGCATCGCTGGCAAGGTGCACCTCACGCCGGTCCTGACGAGCAGCACGCTCGATGCCCTGACTGGCGCGCGGCTCTCTTTCAAGTGCGAGAACTTCCAGAAGGGCGGTGCCTTCAAGGCACGTGGCGCCATCAACGCGGTGTTCAGCCTGTCGGAGACGGCCGCACGGCGTGGCGTCGCGACCCATTCCTCCGGCAATCACGCCGCCGCCCTGGCGCGCGCCGCCGCACTGCGCGGCATCCGCGCCTATGTCGTAATGCCGGACAGCACCGCACAGGCCAAGCGCGCCGCGGTCAACCGTTATGGCGCCGAGATCACCTGGTGCGCACCGACCATGTCGGCGCGCGAGAACGCGGTGCAGCAGGTGCTCGCCGCGACGGGCGCCACGCTGATCCATCCTTACGACGATCTGCTGGTGATGGCCGGCCAGGGGACCGTCGCGGTGGAATTCCTCGAGGCGGTTCCCGTGCTCGATGTGCTGCTGTGCCCGGTTGGCGGCGGCGGTCTAATCTCGGGCTGCGCGGTGGCCGCGAAATCCATCAAGCGCGACATCCGCGTGATCGGTGTCGAGCCGAAAGGCGCGGACGACGCCGCACGCTCGCTGCGCGCCGGGCGGATCGTGCCCGTTGAGCGCCCCGACACCATTGCCGATGGCCTGCGCGCGACGATCGGGGAGCGGCCCTTCGCCGAGATCCGCCGCCTGGTCGACGACATCATCACCGTGAGCGATGAGGACATCGTGCGCGCGATGCGCCAGATGTGGGAAGTGTTGAAGATTGTGGTGGAGCCCTCGGCCGCGGTGGCCTACGCCGCGCTTCTCACTCCACCATCCGCCCTGCGCTCGCGCCGCATCGGCATCATCGTGAGCGGCGGCAATCTCGATCTCGATCAGCTGCCGTGGAGTCGCACGGGAACTGCCTGAGACTCGCAACGTCAGGGCGCGCGCGTGTTGGAGGTCGTTTAGACGCGAGCGCTGGACAGCCAGGACGAGCAGAGGTCGCCCGGACGGCAACCTCTGCATTGACGTTCGACCTGAAATAACGGGGATTCTGCGAGCGTCTGGCGATCGTGCGCTGCCCCTCGAAATCAGACCTTCTCGAGCACCATCGCGATACCCTGCCCGACACCGATGCACATGGTGCAGAGCGCGTAGTGCCCGCCGCTCGCCTGCAGCTGCCAGGTGGCGGTTGCCGCAAGACGGGCTCCGGACATGCCGAGGGGATGCCCGAGCGCGATCGCACCGCCGTTGGGATTCACGTGGGCCGCATCATCCGGTAGTCCCAGCTCGCGCAGCACCGCGAGGGCCTGCGAGGCGAACGCCTCGTTCAGCTCGATCGTATCGAGTTGCGCGAGCGAGAGATGTGCGAGCGCGAGCACCTTGCGCGTCGCCGGGACAGGTCCCATGCCCATGATGCGTGGCTCGACCCCGGCGGTGGCCGCAGCCACGATGCGCGCACGCGGAGTGAGGTTCCAGCGCCGCGCAGCTTCGGCGGACGCCAGCAACAGCGCGCAGGCGCCATCGTTGACGCCGGAGGCATTGCCGGCGGTCACGGTGCCGTTGGCGCGAAAAGGTGTCGGCAGTGAAGCGAGCTGCTCGAGCGTCGTCTCGGGTCGCGGGTGCTCATCGCGTGACACCACGAGCGGCGGCTTCCCCTTGCGCTGCGGAATCTCCACGGGCACCAGCTCGCTCTCGAAGAAGCCGCGCGCGGCTGCGGCGGCTGCGCGCTGCTGACTGCGCAGCGCAAAGCAATCCTGGTCAGCGCGGGCGATGTTGAATTGCGCGGCGACGTTTTCCCCCGTCTCCGGCATCGAATCGATCCCGTACCGTTCCTTCAACCGCGGGTTGACGAAACGCCAGCCGATGGTGGTATCGAAGATCTCCGCGTTGCGGCTGAAGGCACTGTCGGACTTCGGCATAACAAACGGCGCGCGTGACATGGACTCGACGCCCCCCGCGATCGCGAGCTCCAGCTCTCCCGTGCGGATGGCGCGCGCGGCGATCGCCACCGCATCGAGCCCAGAGCCGCACAGACGATTCACCGTCGCCCCGGGCACCGCGGTGGGCAATCCCGCGAGCAGGGCCGCCATGCGCGCCACGTTGCGGTTGTCTTCGCCCGCCTGATTGGCGCAGCCGAGCACCACCTCCTCGATCGCCGCAGGATCGAGCGCCGGCTGGCGTTTGAGGAGCGTCGCCATCGGGATCGCGGCCAGGTCATCGGCACGCACCACGGCAAGCGCACCGCCATAGCGGCCGATCGGCGTGCGAACCGCCTCGCAGATGAAGGCTTCGCCGGAGGTCTCTGATCGTGAATTCATATCTGCAATTCTAAGGTACCCCTCATGGGGTGGCCGCACTCCTTTTTCCAGGCCGGGCGGGTGCCCCACGCCGCAGCAGCTCTGACGCCGATGCAGCCGAGCTGTATCGCCGTGGCGCAGCCGCTGTACCGGTTCCTGCGCCATACAGTCCGCGGGCGGCCGCGGCCCGCTGTATCTGCCGCACACGCAAAGTATTGCGCACCCTACGCAGGCCCTCACTGCTGCCGGAAGCTCGCACATGGTCGATCCGCTCCCCTTCGTGACCTACACCTTCGTGATGTCGATCACCCCTGGGCCCAACAACGTCATGCTGACGGCCTCGGGTGCCAGGTTCGGCTTCCGCGGCACGCTGCCGCACATTCTCGGCATCGTCTGCGGTTTCATCGTGCAGCTGCTCGCAGTGTGCGCCGGTCTTTCGGCCCTCTTTACGCGCTGGCCGGCACTGCAGAGCACGCTGGCGTGGGTGGGCGCTGCCTACCTCGTCTACCTCGGCTGGCAGATGCTCGGCCGCGGCGATGCACAAGCGCGTGACGCGCACCACCCCGTGAGCTTCCTGCAGGCGGCGCTCTTTCAGTTCCTGAACCCGAAGGCGTGGGTGATGACGGTCACCGCAGCGACGCTCTTTCTACCGCATGACCTCGGGCCGCTCGTAAGCGGCGCGTACATGGCCGGCGTCATGGAAGCCATCGGAGTGCCGTGCATGATGGTATGGGCGCTCTGTGGGACCTCGCTCAAGCGCTTCATCGGCGCACCGCGAGGGCGCCTCGCCTTCAATGTCTCGATGGCGCTTGCGCTCGGCGTCACCGCGGTCATGATGGTGAGGTAGGAGAGCGCTCGAGGGATCCCCCGGGCTCCGATGTTCGAGCTCAGCCGTACTTCCGAAGTGCCGCTCGTCGATCAGATCTGCGAGCGCGTCACGCAACTCATCCGTCACGGGCAGTTGACCCCGGGCACGCGGCTGCCCTCGATCCGCAAGCTCGCGCGGCAGGTGAGCGCGAGTCCTTTCACCGTGGTGGACGCCTACGATCGCCTCGTCGCGCGCGGGGTGATCGAGTCGCGCGCGGGACGTGGTTTCTTCGTCACCCCGCGGCGGCTGTCTGCGCCGCTCGTCGCGGTCGAGGCGCTGGACGACCCCGGCGCGGATGCGATGGCACTCGCGCGGCTGTGTCTTGCGCCCTCGGCCGACATCGTGGCCGCGGGCTCCGGCTTCCTGCCGGAGAACTGGCTGCTGGAAACGACGCCGGCTGCGGTGCTGACCCGTCTCTCCAGGTCTCGTCGCTCGCAGGCGTTCCTGCCGTGCCCGCCGCAGGGATTGGCGGAGCTGCGCGAGCAGATCGCAACGCGGTTGCTGCAGCATGGCATCGCGGCGAGCGCGGCGAACATCGTCACCACCTACGGCGCGAGTCACGCCTTCGACCTGATCGCCCGCATCCTGCTCTCCCCGGGTGACACGGTGCTGGTGGAGGATCCGGGATACTTCGTACTGTTCGAGCAGCTGCGCGCCCATCATGTGCGCCTCATCGGCGTACCGCGCCATGCCGATGGGCCGGATCTCGAAGCGCTGGAGGCCGCCTGTCGTGCGCACCGCCCGCGCGCCTTCTTCATGCAGACGCTGGTGCACAACCCGACCGGCTCGAGCGCCGAGCCCGCCCACTGTCACCGCATCCTCTCGCTCGCCGAGCAGTACGGCTTCGCAGTGGTGGAGGATGATGTGTACGGCGACCTGTACGACGGCACAGCGGTGCGGCTGGCGCAGATCGATGGGCTGCGGCACGTTGTCTACGTCGGCAGCTACACCAAGCTCATAGGTCCGGCGCTGCGGGTCGGCTTCGTCGCGGCGGATCTCACGCTCGTCACGCGGCTGATCGAGCGCAAGGTGCTCGCGGTGCTCTCGGGCTCGACGCTGCTCGAGTCCTACGTCTCCGAGGTACTTGCTGGCGGCCGCTACAAGCGCCACGTCGAGCAGGTGCGAACGCGCCTTGCGCGCATGCGGCGCGATGCACGCCTGGCACTCGAATCCGCAGGCGTCGAGTTCGCCGCCGAGCCCGGGGAAGGTATGTTCCTGTGGGGTCGCGTCCCTGCGGCCGCGCCGGTGGATGAGCTCGTGCGGCGGGCGCGCGAGCGCGCGATCCTGCTCGCGCGCGGGAGCCTCTTCTCGCCCGATGAGGGCTGCAAGCAGTGGCTGCGCTTCAATGTCGCCCACAGTACCAGCGTCCGGCTCGTGCAGTTTCTGCGCGAGTCGCTGCGTGCAGCGTGACGCGTGCAGATAGTCGGGCTCGGCGGTGGCGGCGACCCCGACGCGGACCTCCAGGGCCTCGTCGCGATTTACAACGACGTGATCGCAACCTCGACCGCCACGTTCACCACGACCGCCGTCACGCTCGATGACCGCCGCGAGTGGTGGCGCACGCGCATTGCCCAGGGATACCCGGTGCTGATCGCGCGCGATGCGCACGGCGTCGCCGGCTTCGGCACATTCGGTGAGTTCCGTGGCTGGCCCGGCTATCGCTACACCGTCGAGCATACCCTGCACGTGCGCGCCGACGCCCGCGGCCGAGGCATCGGCACCCAACTGCTGCTCGCCCTCATGGAGCGTGCACGCCTCGGCGGCAAGCACGTCATGATCGGCGGCGTCGACGCCGACAATATCGGCTCCATCCGCCTCCACGAGCGTCTCGGATTCACGCAAGCCGGGCGGCTGCGCGAGGTCGGATACAAGTTCGATCGCTGGCTCGATCTGGTTTTCCTGCAGCGCGCGCTCTGACACCGTAAGATCCGCGGATGTTTCCGCGCCTGCCACCCGCGACCAGGGCGATCATCCTGGCGAATGTCGCCGTATTCGTGGTGCAGCAGCTGGCGTGGCAGCTCATGTTGGGACTCTTCGCGCTCTGGCCGCTCAAGAGCGGCCTGTTCCACTACTGGCAGCTGATCACCTACGCCTTCCTGCACGGCAGCCTGGGTCACATCTTTCTCAACATGTTTGCGCTCTTCATGTTCGGCAGCGGCCTCGAGCAGTACTGGGGCGCGCGGCGCTTCCTGATTTATTACTTCGTTTGCGTGCTGGCGGCTGCGGTCACGCAGCTGCTCGTCGAGGGGGCAGCCGGCGGAGCTGAGCCCGTGCTCGGCGCATCGGGCGGGGTGTTCGGGCTGCTGCTCGCCTTCGCCTGGTACTTCCCGCGCCAGCGCCTCATCGTGATCCCGATTCCGATCCCGATCCCGGCATGGCTGTTCGTCACGATCTACGGGCTGATCGAGCTGTTCTCGGGACTCACGCGTACCCAGCAGAGCGTGGCGCACTTCGCTCACCTCGGGGGCATGGCCGGCGGCGCGCTCTGCATCCTTTATTGGCGTGCACGACATCGTTTCGTTTCCTGAGACGGGCCGGCATCGACCCGATGGCTGCAACGCCCGCAGGCCCCGCGCCCATCCGATGGCTCGACTCTGTGTCATGAGAGAGCGATAAGCGCATGATCACCAAACAAAAAGTTACAAAGTTGAAAACCTCGCCGCCTCACGTTCACAATCGCGCCCTTTGAGCTGGGCGGGAACTTTCCGCCAAAGAGCCCACTAAAGACCCCAAAAGCTCATGATCAAAACCGAACACCTCACCAAACACTACGGTCCGCTCACGGCGGTGGAAGACCTGAGCTTTCAGGTGGGGCCCGGCGAAGTGCTGGGATTCCTCGGCCCGAACGGCGCCGGCAAGACCACCACCATGCGCATGCTGGCCGGGTTCGTGACCCCGACCTCAGGCAGCGCAAGCATCTGCGGACACGATGTCGAGCGCGACCCGCTAGCTGCCAAGGCTGCCCTCGGCTACCTTCCCGAGGGCGCCCCGAACTACGGCGAGATGAGCGTGCGGCGCTTTCTCGCTTTCATCGCCGACCTGCGCGCTCTGGAAGGCGCACGGCGCGCGGCGCGTCTGCGCCACGTCATCGACCATCTGCAGCTCGAAGGAGTGCTCGAGCAGACCATCGGTACGCTCTCCAAGGGATTCCGGCGGCGCGTGGGACTCGCGCAGGCGATCATGCACGATCCGCCGGTGCTCATCCTCGATGAGCCCACCGACGGGCTCGATCCGAATCAGAAGCACGAGGTGCGCACGCTGATCAACGACATGGCGCGCGACAAGATCATCGTCATCTCGACGCACATCCTCGAGGAGGTCGACGCCGTGTGCACCCGGGCGATCATCATCTCGCAGGGTCGCATCGTCGCGGACGACACGCCGGCAGGTCTCGCCGCCCGCTCGCGCTATCACAACGCGGTGTCCATGCAGCTCGAGGAGCCGGCGCAGTTGCCGACCGCGCGTGCCGCCATCGAGGCGCTGCCGGCGGTGGCGCAGGTG
Source organism: Steroidobacteraceae bacterium (assembly GCA_035639195.1). Taxonomy (GTDB): domain Bacteria; phylum Pseudomonadota; class Gammaproteobacteria; order Steroidobacterales; family Steroidobacteraceae; genus 13-2-20CM-66-19. The sequence continues at coordinate 34,313 of DASQYM010000087.1, read as the reverse complement.
GAGGTGAGTGAGCGCGATGCGCGTCTCACGGCGTTGCCGAAGGCCGGCACATCCATACTGCCGGCGCTCTCGGAGCTCGCCGCGCGCACGGGGCTGAAGCTCAAGGAGCTGCACCTCGAGTCCGGCCGTCTCGACGAAGTGTTCCGCACCATTACTACCTGAGGGCGAGCAACAGCATGCGCAACGTGGGCATCATCATGCGCCGCGAGCTGGTGAGTTACTTCGCCACTCCGCTCGCGTACGTATTCATCGTCATTTTCCTGTTGCTCGCCAACTGGTTCACCTTCTACCTCGGCGCCTTCTACGAGCGCGGCCAGGCGGACCTCGATTCCTTCTTCGCGTTTCTTCCCTGGCTGTACCTGTTCCTGATTCCGGCACTGTCGATGAAGCTATGGGCCGAGGAGCGCAACTCCGGCAGCATCGAGCTGCTCATGACCCAGCCGGTTACGCTGCGCGAGGCGGTGCTTGGCAAGTTCTTCGCCGCCTGGATCTTCACCGCGTTCGCGCTCGCGCTCACCTTCCCACTATGGCTCACGGTCAACTACCTGGGGCGGCCCGATAACGGCGCGATCCTCGCCGCCTATCTCGGCAGTCTCCTTCTCGGGGGCGGCTTCCTCGCGATCGGCTCGTGCATGTCGTCGCTGACGCGCAGCCAGGTGATTGCGTTCATCCTCGGGGTGTTCGCCTGTCTCCTGTTGCTGCTCGCCGGCTTCCCGGGAGTACTCGATGTGTTCCGCAGCTGGGCGCCGCAGTCGATCGTCGATGCGATCGCCTCACTCTCGTTCCTCGCTCATTTCGACTCCATCAGGAAGGGCGTCATCGATGTGCGCGACCTGCTGTACTTCGCGATGCTCATCAGCCTGTTCCTGCTCGCCACCGCCATCGCGCTCGAACTGCGCAAAGCGGATTAGCCGGAGCTCCAGCCAAACATGAACAAGCGCTCGACACTCGGCGGCGGCACGCTCCTCGCGCTCGCCCTGCTCTTCATCGGTCTCACGGTGCTCTTCAACTACGCCCTGCGCGGCTGGCGGCTCGATCTGACGCAGAACCGGCTCTACACCACCGCTCCCGGGACCGACCGCGTGCTCGCGAGCATCAAGGAGCCGATCAACCTCTACTTCTTCTTCTCCGAGAAAGCCGCCGCGGGCATTCCGGACCTGAACACCTACGGGGTGCGGGTGCGCGAGTTCCTGCAGGAGCTGGTATCGCGCTCCAACGGCAAGCTGCACCTGCACGTGATCGATCCGCAGGCCTTCTCGGAGGAGGAGGACCGCGCCTCCGAGCTCGGCGTGCGCGGTGTGCCGATCGGCGGCGCCGGTGGGCAGTTCTATTTCGGCCTCGCCGGCACCAATTCCACCGACGGCCGCGCGGCGATCGAGTTCTTCGATCCGAAGAAGGAGCAGTTCCTCGAGTACGACGTGGTGAAGCTCCTCTACCAGCTCGCCAACCCGAAAAAGCCGGTGGTGGCGTGGCTGTCCAGCCTGCCGATGACCGGCGGCTTCGATCCGCGCACCGGACAGATGCGCGAGCCGTGGATGGTCTACGGCGACGCGCAGCAGCTGTTCGACCTGCGGCCGCTCGAGAAGAACGCGACCAAGATCGACCCGGACGTGAACGTGCTGGTGCTGGTCCACCCGAAGGATTTGTCTCCGGCCACGCAGTTCGCGATCGACCAGTACGCGCTGCGCGGCGGACACATCCTCGTGTTCGTGGACCCGCTTGCCGAGTCCGACACCTCGGGCGCCGAGATGGGTAATCCGATGGCGGCCATGAACGCCGACAAGTCCTCCCATCTGGCGCCGCTGCTGACCGCCTGGGGCGTGAAGTTCAACCCCGAGGAAGTGGTGGCGGATCGCGCCCACGCACTTTCCGTCACGCTGCGCCAGGGCGAGCAACCGGTCGAGCATCTCGGCATCCTCGGGCTCGATGGGAGCAGTTTTGCGAGCGGCGATGTGATCACCGCGGGACTCTCCAAGGTCAACGTCGCCACCGCCGGCTACCTGGAGCCGTTGAGCGGCGCGCAGGCCTGTCAGCCGGTGAAGGCCGGCGGTACGTGCTTCGAGCCGCTGCTGAAGTCGAGCACCGACGCCGCGGCGCTTCCGGTGGCGCGCTTTCGCATGCTGTTCGATCCCGCAACGCTGCTCGATGGGTTCAAGCCGAGCGGGCGGTCCTACGTGATCGGTGCGCGCGTGACCGGTAACGTGCACAGCGCCTTCCCCGACGGTCCGCCGGCGGGCGTGACGCTCCCCGCCGGACAGACGGCACTCAAGCAGTCGGCCAAGCCACTCAACCTGGTGGTGTTCGCCGACACCGACATGCTCTCGGACTTCATGTGGGTGCGCGAGCAGAACTTCTTCGGCCAGCGCATGACCCAGGCGTGGGCGAGCAACGGCGATCTCATGGAGAACGCCCTCGACAATCTCGCCGGCAGCGCCGATCTCATCAGCGTGCGCGGCCGCGCCACCTTCCAGCGGCCCTTCGATCGCGTCGACCGGCTGCGGCGTGCCGCGGACGAGCGGCTGCATGCCAAGGAGCAGGAGCTCGAGGCGCAGCTGCGCGACACCGAGAGCAAGCTCACCGCGCTGCAGTCGAAGAAAGACAAGGGCTCCGCGCTCATTCTCACACCCGAGCAGGAGCAGGAGATCGAGCACTTCCAGACCGAGAAGCTGCGCATACGCAAGGAGCTGCGCGCGGTGCGCGCCGGGCTCAACGAGGACATCGAGCGGCTGGGGACTACGCTCAAGATCATCAATATCGTGCTGGTGCCGCTGCTGTTCGCGGTGGTAGCGCTCGGGGTGTGGCTGTGGCGGCGCCGGCGGCGCCCGGCTCCGGCGGATGCCGGCGCGGTGGCCGCGGAGGCGCATCCATGAGCGCGCGCCGGGTAGGCTGGCTGCTCGCCGCCGGACTCGCCGTGATCGCGTTTGCCGTGTGGCTCTCTTCGCGTCGCCACCTCGAGCGCGACATGATGGTGGGCGCGCTCGTGCTCCCGGGCCTCGAGCACAACGTCAACACCGTCACCAAGCTCAGCTTGCGCAAGGGCGACGGCACGCGCGCGACGCTGCAGAAGGGCGGCGACGCCTGGCGAGTCGAGGAGCGCGGCTGGCCGGCGGACGTCGGCAAGGTGCGCAAGCTCCTGCTCGATCTCGGCGCACTCAACATCGTCGAGGAGAAGACGCGACTGCCGGCCAACTACCCGCAGCTCGGTGTCGAGGATGTCAGCTCGCCCAAGGCCACCGGCACGCTGGTCGACATCGCCGCTGCCTCGCGCAGCTGGTCGCTCATCATCGGCAAGTCCTCGGGCGCCAAGTCCGGTTACGTGCGCGTCGCCGGCGCGCCGCAGACGCTGCTCGCGGCGCCGCTGCTCACGGTGGATTCCGATCCCAAGGGATGGCTCGATAAGACCCTGCTCGATGTACCGGTGGCGCGCGTACGCCAGGTCGAGGAGCATCCTGCGCAGGGGGCCGCCTACACCGCCGCGCGCGACAAAAAGGAGCAGAACGATTTCACCGTCAGCCCGCTGCCGAAGGGACGCGAATTGACGAGCGCCGCGGCGGCCGAGCCGATCACAACGGCGCTCGGCTCTCTGACACTCGATGACGTACGCAAGGCGGATGCGAAGTCGGATCCTCCCGCGGCGCGTGCGCTCTTCCGCACTTTCGATGGGCTCGAGGTCGACATCGCGGGTCGCAAGGATGGTACGCACCCGTTCATTGCGATCAGCGCCCGCTCGACCAGCAAGGACACTAGCGCCGAGGCCGAGCAGCTCACGGCGCGGCTCGCGGGGTGGGAGTTCGAGATTCCGGACTACAAGTACAACGCGATGTTCTCGCCGCTCGAGGATCTGCTGAGGAAGCCGCCGCAGCCGGCGAAGAAAGCCACGGCGGGCGCGGCGAAGCCCGCGAAGGGCGCCAAGCCCGCGAGCGATGCTCCCTCGAGCGAGATTCCCTCGAAATAGCGTTCGTTCAAGGTTTCACCTGCGCCATGATGGCGAGTGGCCGGCCCTCCGGATCGCTGAAGTGCGCCATCCACTCCTCCGTGCCATCGGCGTGGCGGTGGATCATGTGCGGAGCATCGGCGAACTCCACGCCACGCGACCGCAGCGTGTCGTAGGCGGCACGGATGTCCTCGACTCGCAGGTAGAGAATCGATTCGGGTGCCGGCTTCTGCTGCGCGTGCAGGTAGAGCCGCGTGCCACCGCAGTCGAAGAACGCGAGTGCGCCGAGGGTATAGAGGTGGGGCAGCCCCAGCGTCCTGCCGTACCAGGCTTCCGACTCCTTGATGTCGCGCACGGTGCGTGAGATCTGCGCGAGCGGGCCGAGCGTGACGGTACTCATTGATTGCTCCTTACCCTTCAGGGCGCTCGAACCCGGCTCACGGAACCAGCGCCGCAGTGCCTGACGGTCCGCAAGACCGAGCTTCGCCAGCGCGTTGCTCACGTGGAACTTCACCGCATCGGTGCTGATGCCGCGCCGCGCGGCGATGGCGCGGTTGCTGAGGCCGTGCTGAACCGCATGCACCACGCGCCACTCCGTCGGTGTCAGCACATCCGCGTGTGGCGGCCGACCTCTGCGGTTTCTGCCGGTCATGTGGGCATCGTAAGGAGGTCAGGGTCGAATTACCCTCCCCACTGCTGCAGGCACGGGGCTGCCACGCTCCAGCTTGGCGGGAACCCAGGATGCAGCCTACTCCCTCGCGGGCGTAGAATTTTTCCGGGCTCACGGGACTACTCACCGGGCAGCCATGGCAAGGAGGCGCACATGAGCGCGGTATTACTCGCAGTTTTCGGCCAGTTCCGGGACGCGGAGCGGGTGCGGACCAGGCTCGTCAGTGATGGCTTCCCCACCGACCGTGTCGAGCTCACTTCCCAGGGGGAGCCTGGGCGCGCGGGAGTGCAGCCTGCCGGCTCGAGGCGCACGCAATTCATGCAGTACTTTCGCACCCTGCTCAGTGAGGAGGATGAGCGCGCCTTCGCGGACGCGCTCGCCGAGCGGGTCGAGGGTGGCAACGTCGCCACGGTCGCGGTGCATCCGCGCGGAGCCATCGAGACCGCCCGGGCCGCCGAGATTCTCCAGGACGCAGGTGCGATCGAAGTCGTCGGACACGATCTGGAGAACCAGACCTTGGAGCACGCCGCATCTCGCGGTGACGGCTACTGGGTACGTCACTTCATGCTGGACAACCCGACCGGAGCCGACTGCATCTACTGCCGTCTCTTCCCGGCCCATAAGCACGAGCACTGAGCGGCGGCGGCGCTGCGGCGGCCGCTAGCGGCGGGGGGGCCGCGCATTTGATGCTATCTTCCGGCCCGCCCCTCGGCGTTTACGGCTGCTTGTCGAGTTTAAAGCTCGTCGTCTGTCCGTGCTGCACGTCCTTGTCCGTCACGTCGATGGTCTTGCCGTCCTTGGCGGCGGCAAGATGGATCTCATCCGTCATTTTCCCCATACGGTAGTCGGTCTCCTCGACCGTATCGTCGTCGAGCTTGCGCAGCTTCACGCTCGTGTGTCCCGGATCGCCTGCTACCGGGTATTCCTTGCCGTCAAACTTGGCGTCATATGCCTGCCCGTTCCACTTCATCGAGAAGCCGTCGGCGCTCATCGCGTAGTGGACGGTACCCGCGGCGGCGTCGGCGTCGGATACCGCACCCAACCACGAGCCGGACATCGCATGGGCACCCGGCGGCCCGGCCGCCATGCGCGTCTCGGTGAACGTGACGTGGGCGGTCTTGGCGCCGGAATGGTCGATTACCTTGCCGGTGAGCGTCTTGCCGTCGGCCGAGACGCTGTATGTCAGGTCGGCTATCGTTTTACCGTCTTTCTTCTGGATGATCTGCACCGAGGTCGGGCTCAGCACTTTGGCCGCGACAGTGTCGTAATAGGGATGGCCCGAGACCTTCTGATCGGTGCCGTCGGCCTTGACCTTCACCTCCGGAACGCAGCTCGAGCAGCTGTACATGCCGTCGGCGACGACGTACACGTCGGGCTTGCCGGTAGTCTTCGTCGAGTTCGCCCGCAATTTCCAGGTGCCATCGAGCGCACTGCTGGCAAGTGCCGCCGCCGGCGCGAGCAGCAGCGCTGCGCTGATGATTCTCATGGTCACTCCCCTCACGTGTTGGTTATTTCATGGGCCGCTGTGAGAGCGGCTCCGCAGAGGCGCGAGTGTATGCCTGTTATCTGTCGATGGTCAGGTAAATCATCTAACCTTTCGGGCTGGAGAGAGCTGCGCGCTCGCGACTCACACATCCGCGGGTCTGCCGCATTACCGCTGAGCACAAGCCTCGGTTATGCCGCGGCGCGATGGCCGCACCGCAGCGGCTGGTGTTAACTTCCCCCGCATGGAGAAAAACTACCTCGGCAGCTGCTTCTGCGGCACGGTGCGGTACGAAGTATCCGGTGCGCCGCGCACATTGTGTTACTGCCATTGCGAGAGCTGCCGCCGCGCGGCGGGCTCGCCCGCCGTGGCCTGGGGTACTTTCGAGCGTAACGCTTTTCGCGTGACGCGCGGCCGGATCACCGAGTTCAAATCCTCGCCCCGGGTGACGCGCGGCTTCTGTGCCGGCTGCGGCTCCTGCCTCACTTATTCCCACGAAGCGCGCCCCGCCGACATCGACGTGACGCTGGCAACCCTCGCGGAGGTGGCGCATCTCGCGCCGACCATGCACGTATGGGTCGCGGACAAGCTCCCGTGGGTGAGGATCGAGGATGGGCTGCCGCAGTTCAGCACCATCCCTTCGGCAGGCACTGCCAGCTAACGCGTACGCGCGAGCAGCACGAAGGTGACGAGCGCGAGCAGCGCGGTCGGAATCCAAGCGAGCAGCACTGGATTCAACTGGAAGACCACCGTGCCGCTTTCGATCAGGCGCTGCAGCAGGAAGAAGCCGATGCCGATCAGTAGTCCCAGCATCATGCGGGTGCCGGCGCCCGCAGAGCGCATCGAGCCGAGCACGAACGGTATGGCGAGCAGCACGGCGAACGCCACACCGACGGTGCGCGAGATGCGCGACCAGAACGCAAACACGTACTCGCGCGCATCGAGCGAGTTGTTCTGGAAATACTGGATGAGACGCCAGAGCGCGCGCCCGGTGAGCTGCTTCGGATCCTCGACGGCGAGTCCGAGGAACCCCGCCGAGACGTTCGATTCCAGCACCCGCTGACCGGGCGGCCGCGTCGTGACGTCATCCTGTTCGAAACGCGATTCGCGGTAGTCGCTCAGCAGCCACCGCCCACGCGCCCCGGCGGCAGCGTGCGCGGCGTGCCCGAGCGCGATCAACCGGTGCTGCGGCGAGAGCTCGAAGATCTGCATGCTGCCGAACTGCCGCGCGCTCGACTGCCCCGCCACGTTCAGTATCAGATCCCCATCACGGACCCAGGCGCCACCGCCGCCACCGAAGCTGACATTGCTCAACTTGCTGAAGGCCTTCTGCGCGCGCGCGGTCGCCTGCAGCGGCGGGGCCAGAAACTCACCGAGCAGCACCTCGAAGAGCACCAGCAGGAGGCCGGCGAGGAGCGCGATGCTCGCCAGGCGCGCGGTCGACACCCCGGTGGCACGGATGACGGTCAGCTCGCTGCCACGTGCGAGCGCGCCCAGGCCGAGGAGCGAACCGATGAGCGCGGTGATCGGCAGCAGCTCGTACGCCTGCTGCGGCAGATTGAGCAGCGAGTACCACAGCGCGCCGAGGGCGGTGTAGTGCCCTACGCCGATATCGTCCTGCTGGTCGATGAACACGAACAGCGCCCCGAGCACCAGCAGCACCGACATCACCATCAGCACCGTGCCGAGGATCGCGCGAACGATGTAGCGATCGAGGACGCTCACAGTCCACGCAGCCGGTAACGCAGCCGCGTCGCGATGCCGGGACCCATGATCACGGCGACCGCAAGCACCGCGACCACGGCGTGCGTCCACCACAGGCCCACCGCTTCCGGCAGCGTGCCGCGGGCCAGCCAGGTCTTGCCGGTCGTGGCGAGGTTGTAGTACACGAAGAAAATGAGCACCGCCACCCAAACCCGCGCGTAACGCCCCTGCCGCGGCTTGAGCTTCGAGAGCGGTACCGCAAGTAGCGCCAGCACGAGGCACATGATCGGCATGCTGATGCGCCAGTGCAGCTCTGCCCGCTCGGCTCGGTCGCTCGAGTGGCGCAGGCTCGCCGTCGGCCGCGCCTCGAGGTCCCGGACCGCATCGGCCATGGCCGGCAACTGCAAGGTCACGACGTGCTCGGCAAAGCGCACGATGCGGAACTCCGGACTCCCCGGCACGCCCTCCAGGCGCTCCCCGTCATAGAGCGTAAGAATGTGTGTCATGCCGTCGGCGGTGACCGAGTGCGTCGCACGCTCGGCGAGCGCCACCTCCACCTGCGGCCCATCATTGCGCTCGAGAAACACCTCCCCGAGGGTGCCATCGCGGGCCACCTTCTGTGCGTACAGCACGGCCTTCGTGCCGGGACCGAAGCTGCGGAACTTGCCCGAGGCGATGGGTGCCAGCTGACCTGCGCGCAGCGCGGCGTTGCGCAGGCTGAGCGCCTGCGCGGTGGCCTGCGGTGCCAGTACCAGCGAGAGCCACGCCAGCCCCCCCGCCACCAGCAGCGCAAGCAGCGCCACCGGGGCGTAAAGCGTGCCGGGCCCACCGCCGCAGGCGAGCGCCGCGGCCATCTCGCTGTCGTGGTACAGCCGGCCGAAGGCCAGCACGACCCCGAGCAGCAGTCCCACCGGCACGACGATCGACAGATACTGGAGGGAGGAAAGCCCGATCAGCTCCAGCACCATGCTCTGCGGGTACTGATTGGCCGCAGCGCGCTCCATCACCCCGACCACCTCGTTGGCGAGCAGAATGATGAGCAGCACCCCGGTCACGGCGAGCCAGGCCACCACGACCTCGCGCAGCACATAGCGGCCGAGGATGCTTCCCAACCTCATGAATGCGGCGCGCTGAAACCCGCCGCGGGCTCTTGAGTTACACTTGCCACCACTTGCACCCGTAACGGCGCAGCACGCGCTCAATAAAACGACACGAGCGCGGAGCGCTGTAATCGCCGCGAATAAGGTAAATCAGACGGCCGCGAGCCTCAACGGCAGAACTTAAAAGGACAAGGCATGGAATTCGGGGTCTGGACTAAGGGCTTGGCCACGCTATCGGTTGATTGCCTGATCCTCGGAGTGTTCGAGGAAGCGCAGCTCGGCGCGCAGGGCGGCAGCGTCGATGCCGCGAGCGGTGGGCGGCTGCGCAAGCTCCTTGCGCGCGGCGACTTCTCCGGGCGGGCCGGCGAGACGCTGTTGATTGCCGATCTGCCGGGCATCGCGGCTTCGCACGTGCTGCTCACCGGGATGGGGCAGGCCAAGCAGCTGCAGCGCAGGAGCTGGCGCAAGGCGTGGTCGGCCGCTGCCAGTGCCCTCCTCCGCACGCGCATCGCCAGCTGTGCCGTCGCGCTCGACCGGCCCGATGCCAAGGAGCTCGATGATTACTACCTCGGACGCGCGGTCGCCGAGCTCACCGGCGCTGCGCTCTATCGCGTCAACGACCTGAAGACCGCGCGCAAGCCGCCGGCACCGGCGCTGAAGAGAGTGCTGGTGGGACCGGTGCGCCGTGCCACGGCCGCCGAGCGCGGCCTGACTCACGGGGATGCGATAGCTGCAGCGCAGCGCGTGCAGCGCGATCTCGCCAACCTCCCCGCCAATATCTGCACGCCCACTTACCTTGCCGAGCAGGCGCGCGCGCTCGCCAAGCGCCATGCGAGCCTGCGGGTGCGCGTACTCGATGAGCCGGCGATCCGCCGCGAGAAGATGGGATGTCTGCTGGCGGTCGCGCAGGGCAGCCATCAGCCGCCGCGCTTCATCGTGCTCGAGCATCAGGGAGCGAAGAAGCTGCCGCCGCCGATCGTGTTGGTGGGCAAGGGCGTCACCTTCGACAGCGGTGGCATCTCGCTCAAGGATCCACCGGGGATGGATGAGATGAAGTTCGACATGAGCGGCGCCGCCGCGGTGATCGCGGCGCTCACCCTCGCCGCGCAGCTGCGTCTACCGCTGCACCTCATCGGTCTCGTCGCCGCGGTGGAGAACATGCCCGGCGGCCGCGCGGTGAAGCCCGGCGATATCGTCACCAGCGCTTCGGGGCAGACGGTGGAGATCCTCAACACCGACGCCGAGGGGCGGCTGATCCTGAGCGATGCCCTGCACTACGCCCGTCGTTTCCACCCGGCGGTGGTGATCGACATCGCGACCCTCACCGGCGCGTGCGTGGTGGCGCTCGGTCACCACCACTCCGGTGTCATGAGCAACGACCAGGGCCTGGTGCGTGAGCTGCTCGAAGCGGGGCAGCGCGCCGATGACCGCTGCTGGCAACTGCCGCTCACCGAGGAGTACGGCGAGCAGTTGAAGAGCAACTTCGCCGACTTCGCCAACGTCGGTGGGCGCGACGGCGGCGCGATCACGGCCGCGACGTTCCTCGGTAAGTTCACACAGGGGCTGCGCTGGGCGCATCTCGACATTGCCGGCACCGCCTATCAGAGCGGGCCCGCCAAGGGAAGCACCGCGCGGCCAACGCCGCTGCTCGCGGATTTCCTGCTGAAGCGCGCGGCGCGCTGAGCCGCGGCACGCACCCCCGGCGCGCCCGCACTGCCGCGCGGCGTTGTCCGCCGCGAGCGCGGCGTATTCCGCCGCTATAATCGAACCGCCCTACCTGGACTTGCCTCGCTGACATGGACAAGGTGTACGCGCCGCACGACATCGAGCGGCGCATCTACGAGCGCTGGGAATCTCACGGCTGGTTCGCGCCGCACGGAAGCGGCGCGCCCTATTGCATCATGATCCCGCCGCCGAACGTCACCGGCACGCTCCACATGGGGCACGCGTTCCAGCACACCCTGATGGACGCCTTGAGCCGCTACCAGCGCATGCGCGGGCGGCGCGTGCTGTGGCAGCCGGGCACCGATCACGCCGGCATTGCCACGCAGATGGTGGTCGAGCGGCAGCTGAATGCGCAGGGAATCAAGCGCACCGATCTCAGTCGGGCGGCCTTCCTCGAGCGGGTGTGGGCGTGGAAGGAGCAGTCCGGCGGCACCATCGCCGCCCAGATGCGCCGTCTCGGCGATTCGGTCGACTGGTCGCGCGATCGCTTCACCATGGATCCGGATATGTCGCGCGCGGTCACCGAAGTGTTCGTGCGGCTGTACAGCGCAGGACTCATCTATCGCGGCAAGCGCCTCGTCAATTGGGATCCGGTGCTGCTCACTGCGCTCTCGGACCTCGAGGTGCAGTCGCACGAGGAGGACGGACAGCTATGGCATCTGCGCTATCCGCTCGCGCGCGGCACCGGACAGGTGGTGGTGGCGACCACCCGCCCGGAGACCCTGCTGGGAGACACCGCGGTCGCGGTGCATCCGCAGGATGCGCGCTATCGCTCGCTCGTCGGCCAGAAGGTGCATCTGCCGCTCGCCGGGCGCGACATTCCGGTGATCGCCGATGAGTACGTGGACCCCGAGTTCGGCTCGGGCGTCGTCAAGATCACCCCGGCCCACGACTTCGACGATTACGAGCTCGGGCTGCGGCACGGACTGCCGCTGATCAACATCTTTACCCCGCGGGCGACGCTCGCGGACACCGTGCCCGAGCGCTTCCGCGGCCTCGACCGCTTCGAGGCCCGCAAGCGCGTGGTCACCGAGCTCACCGCCGCGGGCCTCATCGAGCGTATCGAGAAGCACCGCTCGGTGATCCCGCGCGGCGATCGCAGCGGTGCCGTGCTCGAGCCCTATCTCACCGATCAGTGGTACGTGAAGATTGCACCGCTTGCGCAGCCTGCGATCGCGGCGGTGAGCGAGGGTCGCACGCGCTTCGTGCCCGAGAGCTGGGCACGCACCTACTTCGAGTGGATGCGCAACATCCGCGACTGGTGCGTCAGCCGCCAGCTCTGGTGGGGCCACCGTATTCCGGCCTGGTACGACGAGCGAGGCAACATCTACGTCGCGCGCAACGACGCGGAAGTGCGCGCACAGCACGGGCTCGGCGCGGATGTCGTGCTGCGCCAGGACGAGGATGTGCTCGACACCTGGTTCTCCTCCGCCCTGTGGCCTTTCTCCACCCTCGGCTGGCCGGAGAAGTCCGCGCCGCTCGCCACCTTTTACCCGACGAGCGTGCTCATCACCGGCTTCGACATCATCTTCTTCTGGGTTGCCCGCATGATGATGATGGGACTGAAGTTCATGGGCGATGTGCCGTTCCGCGAGGTGTACATCACCGGCCTCATCCTCGATGAGCACGGCGACAAGATGTCGAAATCCCGTGGCAATGTCATCGATCCGCTCGACATCGTCGATGGCATCTCGCTGGAAGAGCTGATCGCCAAGCGCACGAGCGGGCTCATGCAGCCGCAGCTCGCGCCTGCCATCGAGAAGGCCACGCGCCGTCAGTACCCGCAGGGCATCTCACCCCATGGAACCGATGCGCTGCGGCTCACCTTCGCAGCGCTCGCCTCCCCGAGCCGCGAGATACGCTTCGAGCTCGCGCGGGTCGGCGGTTACCGCAACTTCTGCAACAAGCTGTGGAACGCGGCGCGCTTCGTGACGCAGCGCATCCCCGCGGCCGACGCGTCCGAGCGCGGCGCGGGCGGCACGCGCGGCGCGGGTAGTGCGGCGCAGGAGCAGCCGCTCTCGGTCGCCGACCGTTGGATCCGCTCGCGCTTCGGGCGCACGCTGACCGTGGTGGAAAGCGCTTTTACCGAATATCGCTTCGACTATGTCGCGACCGCGCTGTACAAGTTCACCTATGACGACTACTGCGACTGGTACATCGAACTCGCGAAGCCCGTGCTGGAAGCGGAGGCCGGTGCGGCGGAAGCGGGCGCGGCGCCCGCCCGACGCGCGGCGCAACGGACGCTGGCGCAGATCCTCGAGGCGCTGCAGCGCGCATTGCACCCGCTCATGCCTTTCATCACCGAGGAGATCTGGCTGCGCGTCGCCCCGCTCGCGGGTATTGCGGGAGAGACCGTGATGCTCGAAGCATATCCGCGGGCGGTCGATTTTCCCGTGGACGAGGAGGCCGAGCGCGAGATCGCCTGGGTGCAGCGAGTGGTGCTCGGGGTGCGGCAGATCCGTGGCGAGATGAACATCAGCCCCGCAAAGCGCATTCCGCTCCTGCTGAAGGATGCGAGCACCGAGGACGAGGCGCATCTGGCGCGCCACCGCACCTGGCTCGAACGCCTGGCAGGGCTCGGAAGCATCACGCTGCTTCAACCGGGGGCGCAGATGCCGCAGTCCGCGATGGCACTCGCGGGCACGCTCAGTGTGCTCGTGCCGATGGCCGGCCTCATCGATCCGGACGCCGAAGCCGAGCGGTTGGGCAGGCTGCTCGCACGCGCACAGACCGATCTCGAGAAAATCCGCGAGCGGCTCGCCCGCGAGAGTTTCGTGCGCAACGCCCCCGAGCCGGTGGTCACGCTCGAGCGCGAGCGGCTCGCTGAGCTCGAGCGCAGCGTAACTGGGCTCGCCGCGCAGCTCGACCGGGTGCGCGGGCTGAAATCGTGAGCGCCCCTGATCTTGCAGTTGCCCCCGGCGCAGGTGTGGATGCCGCGGCGCTCACAGGCGTGCTGACGACCCTCGAGACTGTCATCCTCGGGAAGCCGGCGCAGATACGCCTGTGCATGGCATGCCTCCTCGCCCGCGGTCACCTGCTGATCGAGGACGTCCCGGGCGTCGGCAAGACCACACTCGCGCACGCGCTCGCGCACGTGCTCGGCCTCTCCTGGCAGCGCGTGCAGTTCACCAGCGATCTGCTGCCGGCGGACATCATCGGTGTGTCGGTGTTCGATCGCGCGAGCCAGCAGTTTCATTTCCGCCGCGGTCCGATCTTCACGCAATTGTTACTGGCGGACGAGGTGAATCGCGCGAGCCCACGCACGCAAAGTGCGCTGCTCGAGGCCATGGAGGAGCGCCAAGTGAGCGCCGATGGCACCACCTATGCTCTGCCCGAGCCCTTCTTCGTCGTCGCCACGCAGAACCCGCACGAGCAGCTCGGCACCTTCGGGCTGCCCGAATCGCAGCTCGACCGCTTTCTCATGCGCGTGGTCCTCGGTTACCCCGATGCCGCGCACGAGCGCGAGCTGCTGCGCGGTGGCGACCGGCGCGAGCTCCTCGCCACGATTGCGCCAGCGCTCACGCCGGCGGGCGTGCTCGAGGTGCAGCGCGCGGTACGGGCCGTGTATGTCGCGGACGCACTGCTCGACTACGCGCAGGCGCTCATCGTCTGCACCCGCGCAGCGGCGGACCTGAAGCTCGGGCTCTCGCCGCGTGCCGGTCAGGGCCTGATCCGTGCCGCGCAGGCCTGGAGCTTCCTCGCCGGCCGCCGCGCCGTGCTGCCGGAGGATCTACAGGCTGTGTTGCCGTCGGTGGTAGCGCATCGCCTCGAGCGGCGCGACCCCGCCGAGCACGCCGGTGGCGCGGATGTCGCCGCCGAGATCATCCGCGCGGTCCCGGTGCCATGAGGCAACCCACGAAGTTTCGCGCGCCGCGATTCATGAGCCCTTCCCGATCGGCCTTCGAGCAAGCGCGGTGGAACCCGTTTGCTGCACTCGGCGCGGCGCTCGCCGCACGCGCCGGGACATGGATGCGCCGCCGCCAGGGGCTCGACCACCTGCCCGCCAGGCTCGAGCAGCGCAGGCTCTACATTCTGCCGACCCGGGGCGGGCTCGCCTTCACGGCACTCCTCTTCCTGATGCTGCTCGCAGGTCTCAACTACGCCAACAGCCTGGCGCTCTTTCTCACCTTCCTGCTGACCGGCTTCGCGCTCGTGGTGATGCAACAGTGCCACCGCAATCTTCTGGGCATCGATGTGGTTGCGGCCGTTGCACCTGCGGTGTTCGCGCGCAGTAGCGGCGCGCTGCAGCTCACTCTCGGCAACGGTGGCGCAACGGCGCGGCCGCGCATCGAGTCGGCGCTCCACGCCAGTGCGCTCACCACGGCGGATCTCCCCGCTCGTCTGCAGCAGCGTCTCGAGCTGCCAGTCGCCGCACCGGTCAGGGGCGTCGTGCGCATCGAGCGGCTGCGGCTTTCCACCGCCTGGCCCTTCGGTCTGTTCCGCGTCTGGACCTGGGTGCACACGCCGATCACTTTGCTCGTCTATCCGCACCCGCACGGCATTCTGCCGATGCCCGCGGACAGCGCGCGCCCTGCGGGGCTGCGAACTCATGTGGGCGTGGGCGCTGATGAGTGGTTCGGCCTGCGACCCTTCCGCGACGGCGACTCTCCACGGCAGGTCGACTGGAAGGCCTACGCACGCGAAGCGCCGCTGCTCGTCAAGGAGTACGTGCAGGGGGCTTCGGAGTTGCGAATGTTCGAGTATGCGCAGCTCGCACCGCTCGATCAGGAGTCGCGGCTTTCGCAGCTCGCACGTTGGGTGGTCGACGCCGAAGCGCACGGCGAGCGCTATGGCCTCGCTCTCCCGGGCCTGCGGCTCGCTCCCGACCGCGGCCCGGAGCATCGCCATCGCTGTCTCACCGCGCTCGCAGTCTTCGGGCCCGAAGGCGATCTCCGGTGAGCGTCGCTGCGGCCGTACCGGCCGCGTCAGTCGCGCCGCTGCGGCCGCTGCTTTGGACCTGTGCGGCCTTCGCCGGTGGTGTGCTGCTGCATGCGGATCGGGTGCCACCCTGGGCAGTGTGCATCGCCTTGCTCCTCATCGCCTGGCGGCTGCTCACGGCGTACCGCGGCGGCAGCGATCCCGGCATCACGGCGCGTGCGTTCCTCGCGCTCGCACTGGTCGGGATCGTGCTCGCGCGCTTCCACACCCTCAACGGGCTCGCAGCCGGCACCACGCTGCTTCTGCTGATGGCGGGGCTGAAGCTCCTCGAGACCCGCGCTGCGCGAGATCAGTTCGTGATCGTGGCGGCGGGCCTGTTCCTGCTGCTCGCAGCCTGTCTCGACCGCCAAGAGCTGCTGCGCGCGCCGCTGTACGGTTTGCAGGCTTGGCTCTCCTGCGCCGCGCTCGCGATGATCGCGGCGCCTTCGACCTCGGCGCGCGGCGCGATTTCCCTTGCGGGACGGGCGCTGCTGCTCGCGTTGCCGCTCGCTCTGCTGCTGTTCGTGTTCTTTCCACGACTGCCGGGGGCTTTCTGGGCCATTCCGCGCAACGATCTCGCCTTGAGCGGTCTGTCCGACACTATGACGCCGGGAAGCATCGGACAGCTCGCGACCAGCTACGATCCCGCCTTTCGCGTGCAATTCCTCGGTCCCATGCCGCCTCCGCAGGAGCGCTACTGGCGGGGACCTGTGCTGCACGAGTTCGATGGTCAGAGCTGGCAGCGCAATGCGTTCGAGGTGCGCGCCCCGGTACCGCGCCAGCACCTCGGCATCGCCTATCGGTACCGCCTGCAGCTCGAGGCCAGCCGGCAACGCTGGTGGTTCGCGCTCGACACGCCGGTGGCGGCTCCGGATACACGTGCGCGGCTCACCTACGATGATCAGATCGTCGGCGCCGAGCCGCTCACCGACCCGCTGAGTTTCGAGGCGGTGTCGTATACGCAGACTCGCGGAACGCAGCCGCTCGAGCCGATTGCACGGCGCCAGGACACGGAGCTTCCGCCGTCCGGCAATGCGCGCACGCGCGCACTTGCCGAGAGCCTGCGCGCGCGCGCCGGCACGAACCTCGCGGTGGTGCAGGCGGCGCTCGAGTATCTGCGCCAGAACGGCTTCGTGTACTCACTCGAGCCGGAGCGGCTCGGCACCGACGCCATCGATGATTTTCTCTTCCGGACACGTGTCGGTTTCTGCGGGCACTACGCTTCCGCCTTCGTCGTGCTGATGCGTGCCGCAGGTATCCCGGCGCGCGTAGTGACCGGCTATCTCGGGGGCGAGTGGATACCCTATGGAGGCTACCTGCTCGTGCGCCAGGCAGAGGCCCACGCATGGGCGGAGGTCTGGCTCGAAGGCCGCGGCTGGGCACGGGTCGATCCGACCGCCGTCATCGCCCCCGAGCGACTGCAACGCGGGATCCTCGATCTCATGCCGCAGGAGCTTTCGGTGCGCGGCCGACTGCTGCATGCCTCGCCATGGCTCGCGCAGTGGTTGCAGCGCTGGGATGCGGCCAACGCCTGGTGGACCAATTACGTCGTGAGATTCGATTACGAGACGCAGCTCAATGTGCTCGCACGACTCGGCATCCGCTCGCCCGACGCTCGCTATCTCGGCTGGTCCTTCATGCTGGCGCTCTGCGGCTGGCTCGCTCTTACTGCCTGGCACGTCGGCCGCAGCAGGCGTCCGCGGCGTCCCGATCCGCTCGCGCGTGCCTATGCGCGCCTGTGCCGCAAGCTCGCGCGCATCGTGCCGCGTGCTCCACATCAGGGGCCGCTGGATTTTGCCGCCGCGCTCAGCGCGCGCCGGCCAGAGGTGCAGGCGTCGGTGCAGCCGCTGCTCACGCGCTACGCCGAGCTTCGCTACGGTCCCCCGGCACCGCAGACGCGCGCGCAGGACATCCGCGCTTTCCGGCAGGCGGTGCAACGTCTGGCGCTTTCCCGCTCCATCCGGCGCCGTTAACTCACAGGCTGCCCGTGCGCGTCGCTGATGGACGTGGCGGCTTTGTTTTCTGGTTTGCGCCTAACGCGACCGGAAGTCTCTCATACGGCGCGCACACTCCCCTCGCCAGACCAAATGGCACGCACTATGGAAGTGCAGCCGGTTGCTCCTCGCCCGATCGATGACGCCATACTCGATCTTGTCTGGGGCGATGCGTTGGTCGCACAGGTCACACCGAACTCCCGTGCCGTACCCTGCATCGATGTCCGTCGACAGTACTACGGGCAGCCGGCCGTCCCTTGGAACGTTGCTTTTCCAATAGGCAGTCACTCGGCTTGGCAAAACGAGTAGCAGCGCCAGGCGCGGACAGTTGCTCCGTGAGCGAAGAATGTACTCGTAGGGTTGCGGACCGCTCGGCAGCTTACAAGGCGTCATGATCCAGCCGCCGGCCTCCGGTTTATCAGAACGGAAGGCGCGGCTAGAGGGTGCTATCCTGATACCTGATTCGGATATAACCACCCTGATGAGTGGAGCGGGTTGAGGCCAGGGGAGCGCAACGCTCGTCATGAGCGTCAGGCAAATTACCGATAAGCTCACGCCAACGCTCGCGGCTGCTGCGGACGCAGCGCTGCAAAGCGCTCACCTTGCTGCGGTCGTCGAATCCTCCCAGGACGCCATCATGAGCATGTCGCTCGAGGGACGCATTCAATCATGGAACGCCGGCGCGGCCGTGCTTTATGGCTATCAGGCCGACGAAGTGTTGGGAAGATCAGTCCTGCTGATCATTCCAGAGGAGTTGCACGCACAGGAGTTTCAATTCCTCGAGCGCATTCGCGCGGGCGAGCGCATCGCGCATTTTGATACGACCCGCAGAGCCAAGGACGGGCGGCGGCTGCCGATCTCACTGACGATTTCTCCCATCCGCGATGCGCATGGCGCCGTGATTGGAGCCTCCAAGATCGCCCGGGATATATCCGAGCGCAAACGATCGGAGCAGCTGCTCGCAGCTGAGGTCGAGGCGCTCGCCAGGCTGAACGACTTGAGTTCCCGGTTGTGGCGTTCGCGCGCCCTCAAGGAGGGGTTGGACGAAATGCTCGCCGCGGTGATGGAGTTGCTGTCCGCAGATAAAGGGAACATCCAGCTGCTGGATAGGGAACGCCAAGTCCTCACGATCGTCGCCCACAAGGGCTTCCAGCGGGAGTATCTGAACTTCTTTGGCGAGATATCGGCCGAGGACAACTCCGCCTGCGGCAGGGCGCTACGCCACGGCGAACGCACGATCATCGAGGACATCGAGCTCGACCCAGAATATGCGCCGCTTCGAGTGGTAGCGCGCGCGGCCGGCTACCGCGCAGTAGCGTCCACGCCGCTCATTGGCGCAGACGGCACGCGCCTTGGCGTGGTTTCGACCCATTTCAGCGCGGTCCATCGGCCGAACGGCCAGGAGCTTCGACGTCTGGAGCTTTATCTGCGGCAGGCAAGCGATTTCATCCAGCGCTGGCAGTTGGAGGAAGTGCTGCGGCGCAGTCAGGAAGCATTGCTGGAAGCCGACCATCGCAAGGACGAGTTTCTCGCACTCCTCGCGCATGAGCTGCGCAATCCGCTCGCCCCGATTCGTTATGCAATTGCAAGCGTCAAAAGCGCTTCGCGGACCTCCGCGCAGCGAGCCCAGGCGGAGGAAGTGATCGAGCGTCAGGTCGCACACATGAGTCGGCTGTTGGATGACCTGCTGGACGTTTCACGCATCACGATGGGAAAGCTCGAGCTGAAGCAACAACCTGTCGAGCTCAATACCGTGCTCGAAGCCGCGGTGGAGGCGGTGCGCCCAAGCCTCGACATCAAGGGACATTCGTTGTCCCTGGACCTGCCGGCGCAGCCCGTGTGGCTGATGGCAGATCCTGTGCGGATGTCACAGGTTTTTTCCAACCTGCTCATCAATGCGGTCAAGTACACCGACGCCGGGGGGCGCATAGATGTGAGCGCAAGCGTTGACCCCGGGAAGGTCACGGTCAGGGTACGCGACAATGGGGCCGGTATCGCGCGCGAGATGTTGCCCCGATTGTTTGTGCCGTTCTTCCAGGGCGATGCCCTCAGCTGGCGTGCAGAGGGCGGACTCGGCGTCGGCTTGTCACTGGTCCGCGGCCTCGTGAGTCTGCACGGCGGCACTATCGAAGCCTTCAGCGAGGGAGCAAACAAGGGAAGCGAGTTCATCGTGCAACTAACTGCCAGCGGCACACCGCCCGTGCAGCCCGTCAGGACCAAACCAGCTGCGCAAGAGCCTCCGGCTGCACCAGCGCTGCGAGTTCTCCTAGTCGATGACAATCGCGACGCAGCCGATACCTGTGCGACGCTGCTGGAACTCGCAGGCCAGGACGTGCGCATGTCTTACTCGGGACGGCAGGGACTCGAGCTTGCCGAGAAATTTCATCCGCAGCTCGTAGTGCTCGACATTGGCCTGCCGGATCTTGATGGTTATGAGGTGGCTCGGCTGATTCGAGCGGCCGAGTGGGGCAAGGACGCCGTACTGGTGGCCGTGACCGGCTGGGGCCGAGAGGACGACAAACAGCGTGCGTTCGCGGCTGGCTTCAATCACCATCTGACCAAGCCGATTGCGGGCGATGACCTGCTTGCGTTGCTTCGCTCCTTGAGCGAGTCGCCAGCGGATTAGACACCACTGACAGGTCCTTGGCCCGGCTCAAAGCGAGGCCGGTAAGTCTCGATTTGCTCGAAGGCGGTCATTGGCGGCCATACCGTGACGGCAAGTGAGAAAACACGTCTCACGGCGGACGTTCAGCCGCCGCTCGAGCGGCAGGGCGCGCAGGCCGCGAGCGGCCCTCTCTCAGGTCGCCGGGCGCACGACGCTCGCACTCGTGATGTCAGCGAGCGTCGGCGTGCCGGCCTGGCGCATGATCGCCACGAGCTCGCGGTTGAGGATGTCGAGCACTGCCTCAACGCCACTCTGGCCGAAGGCAGCCAGCCCCCAAGCCTGCGGCCGCCCGATTCCGACCGCGGTCGCCCCGAGCGCGAGCGCCTTGAAGATGTCCGTGCCGCGGCGGATGCCGCCGTCGACGAATACCGGGATGCGGCCCTTGACAGCGGCGACGACCTCCGGCAAGCAGTCGATGCTGGCGCGCAGCGTCTCTTCGTCGCGCCCGCCGTGGTTCGACACCACGATACCGTCCGCGCCGTGCTCGAGTGCCAGCGCTGCATCCTCCCCGGTGACGATTCCTTTGATGATCAGCCGGCTCTTGACCTGCGCGCGCAGGCGGTCGAGGAACTCGACCGTGATATCCGACGGCGCCAGCATCGTCACGCGCGACACGTCGAGACCGGCAAAAACCGGGCCGCGGCGCCACATATCGTGGGTGTTGTTCACATGACAGGTCGTGCATTGGCGGCTGTCCTCGCGGACGGCACGCACGAGCGTCTCGTTGTAGCGCGGGTACGAGCGCAAGTCGACTGTGAGAGCAATTGCGCTGCAGCCGGCAGCCTCCGCGCGTCGCAACAGGCCGAGCGTGACCGTCCAGTCGTCCGTCGCATAGAGCTGGTGCCACAGCGGTGCGCCGCGGGCGGCGGCGCACTCGGCGAGCGAGACCGAGGAACCGGTGCAGAACATGAACTCCGTGTCGCGCGACTTGCAAGCGCGGGCCACGGCGAGTTCGCCTTGCGGGTGGAAGGCGCGCTCTGATGACACGCATGACACGTAAAGCGGGCTCGCCCATGTGGTCCCGAACACCTTGCGCGAGGTGTCGATTCGTCTCAAGTCCGCGAAGCGCCGAGCGCGGATCTCGTAGCGCGCGAATGCTTCGTGGTTGCGCACCACGGTGCGGTCATCGTCGACGCCGGTGGCGATATAGGCAAAGTGCGCCGGCGGCAGCGCCGCGCGCGCCAGGGGCTCGAAGTCCATGACGTCGATCACCTGATCGGCGGAGGTAATGGGGGGCGGTGCACGCCGGTAGAGCACCGATGGAGGCGGCGTCTCCTCCGCCAGCGTCGAGGACCAGAAGGCCGGCAGCGCCGCAGCGGCGCCGAGAAACGAACGCCGCGTAAGCGGCCGTTGTATCCGTCGCATGGCTCCCCCTGACCGGATGCGGTGGAGGTCTTCTCACCGCCTCCGTGGAAGCGAGCTTAACCTGTCAATCGTGGTCATCGGATGCACGTCGCCCACGCTTCTTCCTTTGGTCCGGGCTTGGCGAAGGCTTAGGCGGTGCCCCTTTCTCGTGAGCGCGGCGCGGGCCGGCGCGTCGGTCCGAATAGTGCTTATAGAGGCACTTGCAAGCTGCCGGTTGTGGGCAGTCCGTCAATGGCAATGCCGGAGCCTCGCTCGAGAGAAATCGAAGGCCGCGCAGGGCTAACGCTTGCGCGCATGCTCCGGGTGTCGCGACAATGCCAACCGCGTGCCAGGGTTCTTTGGCTTCTTGCCCTGTTTTGCCGACCATGTGGGGCTCCCATCAGAGTGTTCTTCTCGCAGGACGCGGCCAGGCTAACTTAAAACGAAGTGAAATTGCGAACGACAGGGCGGCGCAGCGCGCCCTTGCGAGGACTGACCGCACGCTTCCCTACGGACAGCGGCTTATCTGAATCCGAAAGTCCGTTCTCGGGGTCGGCGAACGGGGACTTCGGGCACGTTCCGGCCAATCGACATCTGCTCACTGTCGGCCAGGAGCGATCTTCGCGGCGCGGGTGAGGATTTTCTCGAAGCAGCCGTTCGGGATGCAGACCCATGTCGTTCACTCCGGCAGATTCAACTTCCTGAGTAGCGCCTTGAAACGCCGATCGCCGTGCAGGCTATCGAGCAACAGGTCGACTTTGACCTCTGACAGGCCGCCATCGCGCTGTTGGTAGGCGCGCTCGAGCCACTCGAACGCCTTGTCCTTTTCGCCGCGCCATGCAAGTGCCTCGGAGACCTGATAGGCGCCATCCAAAGCATGCCTGGCGATTAATTCCTCGAGGGCCTGCTGCGACTCCTTCACATGACCGAGGCTGTGTTCGGCCATGGCGACATCGGTCAGCCTAAAGAACTCGATGCCGACCTTGCGCGCCGTCGCGAGCCCCCCGACCGCGTTGCCTTCGAGCAGCTGCAGGATGGCCAGGTGATGCCCGCCATAGCTCGATTCCGGATTGATCTCGAGGCAGCGACGCAATGCCTCGTGCGCGGCGGGGTAGTCTCTGTGGAATGTCAGGTATTGACCAAGATTCGACCAAGCGATAGCGGACAAAGGATCGATCTCGGTCGCCCTTCTCCCTACCTCAACGGCCTCTGGCAACCGGCCGAGCCGCTCCACCAAGGTAGCGTAGTTTCCCTGAACCTTGTCGGACGTCGGATCGAGCGCCAGCGCCTTCTCCAAGTCCGCTTCTGCACCGCTCCAGTCCCAGCCGAAGTTCATCCGGAGAACTCCGCGCGACACGTAGCCGTCGGCCTCCTGCGGTGCGAGGGTAACGGCCCTCTCCGCGTCGGCCATCGCTTGCCTTTGGCCGGTTGCATCGCCGGCCGAATCCGCGAGGACATACTCCGAGAGCGCCAGGCTGGCATACGCCGCGGCGTAGTGCGGGTCGAGCGCGTTCGCCTTGTGGAAGGCCTCGATCGCGCGCCGCCAACCGTCCGGGTTCCCGCGTCGATGGAACTGCCGCCCGAGCAGGTACTGGTTGTAGGCTTCCGGGTTCGAGCTGCGGTGGGCAGCGGCGGGCTGCGTCGGCCCGAGCTTCACTTTCAGCGCCTCGACCACGGCCGCGGCGATCTCGTCCTGCACCTGAAAGATGTCCTTGAACTCCCGGTCGTAGGTCTTCGACCAGAGGTGATAGCCGCTGTCTGCGCGGATCAGCTGCACGGTCACCCGAACCATGTTGCCGGCCCTGCGTACGCTGCCTTCGAGCACGTGGGCCACGCGCAGCTTCCGGGCAATGCTCGGAATGTCATCCGACTTCCCCTTGAACGAGAACGAGGAGGTGCGGGCCGGCACGCGCAGGTCCTGAAGCTGCGACAAGAGGTCGATCATTTCCTCGGAGAGGCCGTCGGAGAAATACGCCTGGTCGTTCTTCTCGCTCATGTCAACGAACGGCAGCACGGCAATCGACTTCTCCGGGATCGCGCTCTGTGCGAGCGCCGCAGGTTGACCGATGTGGGCGGGGCTCTGAACCCGCGACCCAGGGCGCTTCGAAAGGAGGAACTTGTCCAGCGCAAGGTAGCCGATGCCGATAACCACGACCGCCGCGATCGTCAGCAGTACACGTTGCGTGGCTCGTGATGCGACACGACTCGGAGGAGGCTCGCGAACCGTAGTTGCCGACGGGGATGCTAAGCGCGCCTGTCCCGGTCCGTGGGCTAGCGGAGGCGACAGCAGCTGGGATACGCGCGCGATGAAGGCCGGCGGCGTTGACCCCGCGGGCAGCCGAGACCATTGGACTCTGCGAAACGCATCAGGCACCTCGGCGTCCTGGTCTTTCGTGTCATCGATGACGACCGGCACGAGAAAGGGCTTGCCTTCCGCCATATCGTGCGTGCGATCAACAGCCAATCGCCACTCACGCCTGAAGTAACCCTCCAGCCGTCCCTGGGTCGTTCCCGAAATGATCGGCATGAAGAGCGCGCAGTCGTGGATCTGCTTCCTGATCTGGCGGTCCCAGGCATCGCCGCCGCGCAGCTCGCTCTGGTCGAACCAGACCTCGATGCCGGCGGCGTGAAGCGCATCGGCGATATGACGCGCAGCCTCGCCATCCTGCGATGCGTAACTGAGGAATACCGCTTTCGCGGGCTCCGTCATCGATGCGTTGCTCCCCGCGTGCCTCTAAGGGGCTGCCGTCGGCTTCGCCGCGAGTGTCATGACATGGACTCCCCCTGCTCCTACGGCATCGGTTGTGCCAGATTGAAGACTGTAGTTCGTTCAATCACGTAGCAAGGGCAGTCACGATGAAGTTTACTCGCTGCGGGCTGGACATTGCGAAACAGGTCTTTCAGGTGCACGGCGTGCATGAGCACGGGGTAGTCAAGGGGCGCAAGACGCTGCCGCGTGCGAAGGTGTTGGAGTTCTTCGCGCAACTGGCGCCTTGCCTGATCGGGATCGAGGGTGTCGCCATCAGCTTCACCGTATGGCCAAGTTTGGTGAGCTCACGCGCCGCCGCGGTGGCGCTTCGCCGCTAAGCATGCGCGTAACGCATCGGCGATCCTCGCCCACGGGACAGAGTATCGACCCGCAGGTTCGCAGACCGCTGTGGCCTGACGTAGGCCAAGAACTGCTGACCAGCAGTCGGATATTGAGGAGGTACGACCCGCCAGAATTGCCAGAGCGTACGAGCTGATGGAAACAGGTCAGACCGGCGCAGGATGAGCCTGATAAGCTGTCCGGTGGTCCGAATACCGGGAATGTCGTGAGGCTCCTGCGAGCGAATCGTCATCAGGGCCTGCCTCGACGGAGGCAACCAGAGGCCGGATATATCGTCCGCAGTTCGATCCTGAATCCAGAAGCGAAGACGCCCTTGCAACGCAGGGGGAGTCCATATATCAGCTTATACGAGTGTGAGCGTCCGCTCGCGGGGGCCGCTGACGGCGGCTTAGGGCAAGCAGTCATCCAAGGTTCGGTGTCGAATGGCCGGTCTCAGCAGGGCGCGACCGGCAACAACGGGCGGTTGTCGACAGTCCAGACAGGCCGTCTCAGCTCGGCCAAGGCGTACATCGCTACATGTATCGCGATACCACGTTAGCGATCACGGCTTTTCACAAAAGAGGCGGCCCGCGACACGGCAATGTTGCGGGCCGCCGGTGAGAGAAGTCTATGGCGGGTTGGCACGATGAGAAATCAACGCTTGTTCTTGCCGGATTCAGCGACGTGTCACTTGCCGCTCTTGGCGTTTGCCATTGACGTGGCCACGATCTGCCACGTGCCGCCCGTGCGGGACCATACGTGCAGGCTATAGTGGGCGTCAGCGCCCTTAGTGTCGTGCGTCATGATGGCCGTATCCGGATTGAGGAATGTAACTTTGTAACTGGTCGGCTCATAACGCGTACCGGCAGGTGCCGGCTTTATATCGGCAACCATAGCCCTTTTTCCCATGACGCCGTTCTCGTCGACCGAGACGACTTTGTCAGCAAGTAACTTCTCCGATACCGTCTTATCGCCTTTGACGATGGACTCACCCCACTGCTTGTCCAGCGCTATGAGCGCCTCCTTCTCGTCAGCGGCGTATGCGGCCGCCGCGAACATGACCAGACACGTCGCAACAGTGACCAGAATACTTTTCATTTTGACTCTCCCCTCCGAGGTTGTTGTGCTGCTGCACAAAGTCAGCATTGCGGGTGTGTTGACAGGGACGGACGCATTCATTGCGCTTCTTTAAGACGCACTCACTATAGACCTCATTCCCTCCACACACAGCACTATTTTCGGTGCTGCTCCGGCAAATCCCTGCCGGACTTGAAGCCGATCTTCGCGTGCGTGCCGTCGCAGAAGGGTTTGTTGGCGCTGCCGCCGCAGCGGCACAGATACGCCGAGGTCACTCGCGCGACGGCGCGGCCGGTGCCGCTCAAAATCTCGAGATTTCCACGCGCCCGCAGCGGCCCATTGAGCTGCGGGTCGATCGCGACCACACCATCCCGCGCATCGAGCATGTCGGTCTTGCCGGTAGCAGAGTCACGCGGGGCGCCCTCGCCCTGCTCGATGATTGCGCTGAAGGCTCCGAGCGCTGTCTTGAGGCACCGCACGTGCCGCGCGCCGCGGAGACTCACCTCCTCGGGCGAGAGTTGCAGCGCGGGATCGCCATCGAAGGCGATCGATTCGCCATACCGCCCGACGAAGCTGCGCAGCCCCTGGCCGAGCCGCTCGTAGAAGACCCCGACGGTATCGTAGTCGCGCCCCATCGGTGTCAGGTGCGGCCGATCGGTCCCGCGTGCGTAGGGACGCTCGCAGGCAAATCCTACGCCTCGCCTTCGGGCTCGCTCGAGCCGTGCGGGCGCTTGAGGAACACGAAGTGCTGCAACGTGTCCGCGTTGAACGGCGCGAGCTTCACCGTGATGCCCGCCGGCAGGTACCCCGGGTCGAGGGGAAAATTGCTGCGGCCGATACGCGGGCTCGCGCCGAGCGCGGAGGTGATGTTCCACACGGCCACAAGATGTCCCATCTCCTGAATGGCGACATCGAGCAGTACGCCGCGCCAGCGCTTCACCGCCGCCGCCTCGGCGGCGGAGAGTCCCTCGCCTTCGCCGCTCTTCAGACTCGCGGCGGCATACAGGTAGGTGCACATCAGGTTGTGCTCGAGCTCGGCCGCTTCGAACAGTGCGTGGATGAGAATCTCGCGCTGTTCGAATGGACTCGCGGCGGGGACATCGCTCATGGAGCCGGCCTCATCGCTGGGTACCTGGAGCAGTCGCGCGTGGGCTTGCCTATGTCGCATAAATTCCATGGCGGCGCCACTGCCCATTTGGGCGCTGCCGCGCTTGGCTCAGCACGGCCCACTCGGCATGATTCATCCATGAGGAAGGGAACTCCCGCTGCATCGCGTCCATCTTCACGTCGATCGAAAGATGTCCGCTATCGCGACCGGCCTGCCGACGAGGGCAAGCATGGCGATGCTGCGGAGGAACCCACTCCCGCTCTGCCGGGCGCAGGCTCCCACAGCCGCCCGCGCAAGCGAACTCGAACAGCCGGAACGCAGCGAATGGAGAAGTAGAGGCATGGAAAGACACGAACAGCAGGAGATCCCTGGGCGGAACACTGCCGGTGCGGGATCCATCCAGGGCGAAGGCGACTACCAGTCTGCCCGCGAATATCGAGAGGAAGTGAAGCAGTACCTAGAGCATGCCGACGTTGAGAAAGCGGCACGCGAGGCGGCACCGCGAGATCCGTGCGAGGCGCGAGAGCTCGAGCAGGCGGAAGAGGCAGGGCGCGCCCGCGCGCAAGACCTACCGCGGCGATCCTACGGACGCAGCTCAGTCGAGCGAATGCCGGGCGCGCTTCGGTCCCTGGGACGAGTGGTCCAGGAGCGTCCGCTGATCGCGATCGTGCTCGCGGCAGCCCTGGGGTGTGTTCTCGCGTGGATAGTCCGTCCGCGGCGTGAGGCCTGACAAGGACTCCGCCGCACTCGCGTCCAGTCAGAGCGCGTGCTCGCGCGTCTCCCGGAAGGTGATGTCGGGCCAGCGCTCCAGGGTGAGCTGCAGATTGATGCGTGAGGGAGCGAGATACACGAGCGCGTCCTTGTGATCGCGTGCCAGGTGATCATGTGCGCGCGCCATGAACTCTTCCAGCTTGCGCGCATCGGCTGCGACCACCCAGCGGGCCGTGTGCACGGCCACCGGCTCGAACACACACTGCACGCCATACTCATCCTGCAGGCGGAACGCCACCACTTCGAACTGCAGTGGCCCGACCGCACCTAACACGAGGTCGTTGTTGCGCAGTGGCCGGAACAGCTGCGTGGCGCCCTCCTCGCACAGTTGCGACAGCCCTTTCTGCAGCGCCTTCATGCGCAGCGGATCCTTGAGGACCGCACGGCGGAAGATCTCCGGTGCGAAATCCGGGACACCGGTGAAGGTGAGCCGTTCTCCCTGAGTGAAGGTGTCGCCGATGTTGATGGTGCCGTGATTGTGCAGTCCGATGATGTCCCCGGCGTACGCTTCCTCCGCCTGCGCCCGATCGGCCGCCATGAAAGTGAGCGCATCAGCAACGCGCACCTCCTTGTCGAGCCGCACTTGGAAGAGCCGCATGCCGCGTGTATACCGCCCGGCGCACAGGCGCAGGAAGGCAATGCGGTCACGATGCCCGGGATCCATGTTCGCCTGGATCTTGAACACGAAACCGGCAAGTGCTTCCTCCGCAGGCTGCACGCTGCGCTCGCGTGCCGCCCGCGGCAGTGGGCCGGGAGCGTCGGCGCTGAAGGAGCTCAGCAGCTCCTCGACGCCGAAGTTATTGATGGCGGAGCCGAAGAACACCGGGGTCTGCCGGCCGGCCCGATAGGCTTCGCGATCGAAGCTGTGTGTGGCGCCCTTCACCAGCTCGATCTCGTCGGTGAAGGCCCGCGCATGCGCGCCCAGGAATTCCCGCGCCTCCTGACTCGCGAGGCGCTCGATGGTGCGGTTTTCACCGACACGGCCGCGCTCCCCCGGGCTGTAGACGTAGATCCGATCCTCGATCAGGTGATAGATGCCGCGCAGCTCGCGTCCCATACCGATCGGCCAGGTGACGGGCGCGGTACCGATGCGCAGCACGCTCTCGATCTCATCGAGCAGCTCGATTGGCGGACGTCCCTCGCGGTCGAGCTTGTTGATGAAGGTCATGATCGGCGTATCGCGCAGCCGGCATACCTCCATCAGCTTGATGGTGCGCTCTTCCACCCCTTTGGCGCAGTCGATCACCATGAGGGCCGAATCGACGGCAGTGAGCGTGCGGTAGGTATCCTCGGAGAAATCCTCGTGCCCAGGGGTATCGAGCAGGTTCACGACGCAGTCCCCGTAGGGGAACTGCATCACCGAGGAGGTGACGGAGATCCCACGCTGCTGCTCGAGCCGCATCCAGTCGGAGGTGGCATGGCGCGCGGCCTTGCGGCCCTTCACCGTGCCCGCCATGGTGATGGCGCCGCCGAACAGCAAGAGCTTCTCGGTGAGCGTGGTCTTGCCCGCATCGGGGTGCGAGATGATCGCGAAGGTCCGTCGCCGACGGATTTCGGCATCGAGGTCGGTCATGACGTTGGCAGGTGCGGTCAGGAGGTGGCGTCGCTGCGCAGCGCACGCCTGAGAACGGCGGCATCCTCGCGACCGGTGGCCGCCTGATAGTAGCCGCGCCGCATGCCTACCTGCTCGAAGCCGAGCGCGAGATACAGCCGGATAGCCCCCATGTTGGAGGGTCGGACCTCGAGAAAGGCATCCGCCATACCCGCAGAGGCGGCACGCTCGATGAGTGAGCCGAGCAACCGCCGGCCCACTCCGTGGCAACGGTATGCCTCAGCGACGCAGAGGTTGAGGATATGCGCCTCGCCCGCGCCGAAGCTCATCACCCCATAGCCCATCACCTGACGGCTGACCGTGACGACGCGGCACACGTAGCCGACCCGCAGACAGTCGCGGAAGATGCCCTCGCTCCAGGGGAACTGGTACGAGCTGCGCTCGATCCCGACCACATCGGCGACATCGCTGCCGCGCATGGGGCGAATCACGACCTCGGGTGCGAGCAGCTCAGGAGCGGTTGCCATCGGCGGCGCCTTGCGTCAGTTGTTGGTACACGCTGCGGGCAAACTTCAGATCCTCCCAGGCCTTGCGCTTGTCGGCCGGCGTCCGCAGCAGATAAGCGGGATGATACGTGACTACAAGCGGTATCTGTTGCTCGCCGAAGCGATGAACCCGGCCCCGCAACCGGCCAAGCGGTGCATCGGTCGCGAGCAGATTCTGAGCCGCGATGCGCCCAACCGCGAGCATGATCTTGGGCTGCAGCAGCGCTATCTGCCGGGTGAGATACGGCAAACAGGCTCCCACCTCCTCGGGTCGCGGGTCGCGGTTGTTCGGCGGGCGGCTCTTCAGCACGTTGGCGATGTAGACGTTGGTACTCCGATCGAGCCCGATGGCGCGCAGCATCGCATCGAGCAGCTGACCAGCCGCCCCGACGAAGGGTTCACCGCGCCGATCTTCCTCCCCACCAGGCGCTTCGCCGATCACGAGCCAGTCGGCACGTTTCGGCCCCACCCCGAGAACGCCTTGCGTGCGCGTCGAGTGCAGCGGACAAAGGCGGCAGGCGCGCACCTCATCGAGAAGCTGCTGCCATTGCGCGGCAACTTCCTCGCTACCGGCCGCAGGGGCCGGTGCAGGCGTAGCCGTCGCGGGCGCGCGGCTTACCCACAGATCGATACCGATTGCCTCCAGGTATTGCCGCCGCCGCACGGAGAGCATTTCTCACGCACTCCGGGGCGGCGGGCGGCGCGCGAGCCGCCGCAGACGCCGTCCCACCCACAGGAGCGGCGCCGAGAGTGCGTAGGTGCCGAACATCGACAGCAGCATCGTCGGCGGGTCGATGAAGATCAGGATCAGGAACAGCGGAACGAGGAGCAGGTAGACGAAGCGGATGCGCCGATCCAGGTGGAATTGCTTGAAGCTCGGGTAACCGAAGCGGCTCACCATCAGCGCGCCTGCGCTCGCGGTGACTGCAAAGGCTGCAAAGAGCCCCACCAGACCCGGCTCGTGCCACGCGCTGAAGAACCACACGAACGCCGCGACGATCGCGGCGGCAGAAGGGCTCGGCAGGCCTTCGAAATAGCGCTTGTCGGCGACGGCTGCGCGCGCATTGAAGCGCGCCAGCCGCATGGCCGCCGCCGCTGCGTAGAAAAAGCAGGCGAGCCAGCCGAAGCGGCCCCAGTAATGACCGTACTCGGCGATGCGGACCACCCCCCACTGATAGGCGACGATGGCCGGTGCGAGGCCAAAGGACACCATATCGGCGAGGCTGTCGTACTCCTTGCCGAAGAAGGTCTCGGTGCGTGTCAGGCGGGCGATACGCCCATCGAGGGTGTCAAAAATCATCGCCGCGAAAACAGCCATGCCGGCGTGATCGAAATGCTTGTCGATCGCCGCCACCACTGCATAGAACCCAGAGAACAGGCAGCAGGTCGTGAGCAGGTTCGGCAGCAGGTAGATGCCCTTGCGGCGTCGTGGCGGTTGGTCCTGCACAACGGTGTTCATGAGGGCAATCTTATCGGGCCGCCGGGTTATGCGCATGGGTCGTGCGTATGAGCATGCTTATGGGGCATACGCATGGGGCATGCGCATGGGCGATACGCATGGGTTGCGCGCACAGGTCATGTGCGTCGTGCTCGAGGGGTCGAGACCAGCGCAATTCCCGGGGGTGGTTGCTAAGATGCAGAGGGTCAAAAGTCTGCGCCCTCGACCCAGATGAGGCTCTCCCAGTATCCGATCAACACCATGAAGGAGACCCCCGCCGAAGCGGAGGTCATCAGTCACCAGCTGATGCTGCGCGCGGGTCTCATCCGGCGTCTCGCGGCGGGGCTGTACAGCTGGCTGCCCATGGGCATGCGCTCGTTGCACAAGGTCGAGCGCATCGTACGCGAGGAGATGGACCGGGCGGGCGCGCTCGAGCTCGTGATGCCGGTGGTGCAGCCGGGCGAGCTATGGCAGGAGTCGGGTCGCTGGACCGAGTATGGACCGGAGCTGCTGCGCTTCAAGGACCGGCACGAGCGTGATTTCGTGCTCGGCCCGACGCACGAGGAAGTGATCACCGACATCGTGCGGCGTGAGTTGCAGAGCTACCGGCAGCTGCCGGTCAACTTCTACCAGATCCAGACCAAGTTCCGCGACGAGGTACGACCGCGTTTTGGGGTGATGCGGGCGCGCGAGTTCATCATGAAGGACGCCTACTCGTTCCACCTCGATGAGGCATCCCTCGAGAAGGGTTACCGCGCCATGTACGAGGCCTATACGCGCATTTTTACGCGCACCGGTCTCACCTTCCGCGCGGTGCGCGCCGATTCCGGCGCCATCGGGGGAGACCTGTCGCAGGAGTTCCACGTGCTCGCCGACTCGGGGGAGGATGCCATTGTCTTCTCCGACGGCGACGAGTACGCCGCGAACCTCGAGGCAGCCGCCGCGCTTCCCCCGCAGGTGCCAAGGCCCGCGCCGCGCGAGCCGTTGCGGAAAGTGAGCACCCCGGGCGCACGCACCATTGCGGATGTGGCGCGTCTGCTGAAAGTCGAGCCGTCGCGTTGCGTGAAGACACTCGTGGTCGAGGGCAACGAGGGCGGCGTAGTGGCGCTCGTCATCCGCGGCGATCATGAGCTGAATACCGTCAAGGCGCAGAAGCTCGAGGGCGTCGCCAGCCCCTTGGCGTTCGCGAGCCCCGAGCGTGTGCTCACGGCGACCGGTACCGAGCCCGGCTACGTCGGGCTCATCGGGCTCGATTGCCGCGTGTACGCCGACCACAGCGCGCTGGCGCTCGCCGATTTCGTCTGCGGTGCCAACGAGAAGGACATGCACTTCACCGGCGTGAACTGGGAACGCGACGTCCGCGGCGTGGTCGCTGCGGACCTGCGCAAAGTCATCGAGGGCGACCCGAGTCCCTCCGGCCATGGGCGCCTCAAGATAGCGCGCGGCATCGAGGTCGGCCACATCTTCCAGCTCGGCTGCAAGTACAGTGCGCCGATGAAAGCCGTGGTGCTCGATGAAACCGGGCGCGAAGTGACGCTGCACATGGGTTGTTACGGCATCGGTGTGACGCGCATCGTGGCGGCGGCCATCGAGCAGAACCACGATGAGCGCGGCATCATCTGGCCCGATCCGATCGCGCCCTTCCAGCTGGTGCTGGTGCCGCTCAACCTGCAGAAGTCCGCCGGTGTCCGCGAAGTCAGTGACCGTCTGTATGCCGAGCTGGGCGCAGCCGGCGTCGAGGTGCTCTACGACGACCGCGATGCGCGCCCGGGAGTCAAATTCGCCGACGCGGAGTTGCTCGGCATCCCGCACCGTGTGGTGGTCTCCGAGCGTGGCCTGGCGAGCGGACGGCTCGAGTACCGCCATCGCCGCGACAGCAGCAGCACCGAATTCCCACTCGATGAAGCGCTCGCCTTCCTACGCGCGCGTCTTTCCGGCTAAGACGCCGCGCCGCGCATCGCGCTCGCTGTGGTGGCCGGCCGCGTTGTGGCTCGCGGCCGGCCTCTTCGCGAGCCTGCCGGCGGCAGGCGATCAGCAGCGCGATCCGGAGCTCGAGGCCGTGGTGAGGCGAGCGATCGCGCAGGCCCAGTGCTTCACCGATCATTACGACTCCGCCGTGTGGTACACGCTGATGGAGCCGCGGCTGCGCCCGCTGGTAAAGGAAAAGAACGAGCGGCTCGACATTCTGCGGCAGGTGTACTGCGAGACCCATCGCGCCGGCGAGTCGCGGTTGCCCCCGGGACTGGTGATGGCGCTGATTGCGATCGAGAGCCGCTTCGACCGCTGGGCAGTCTCCTCCGCCGGCGCAGTCGGACTGATGCAGGTGATGCCTTTCTGGCCCGAGCGGCTCGGCATGCGCCGCTACGAGCTGGTGCACGTCGCACCCAACATCCACATGGGGTGCGCAATCCTGCGCTTCTACATGAACTACGAGCACAACGACGTGCGCAAAGCGCTCGCGCGCTACAACGGTAGCCCCGGCAAGCGCAACTATCCGGATCTGGTCCTCACTCAGTGGACGCGGTGGAGCGGCGCTGACGATCTCGGCTTCGGCCCGCCGCAGGCCAGACACTAGAAAGCGCTGCGCTGCTGCCGAGGCGAGGCGCGGGCCCCGCTTCAGTGCACCGCGGCGTGCTTGGGCGCAGCTTGCGGTGGCGCGAGCGCCTTCGCCACACCCTCGCGGCGCGAATCGGCGGCACCGACATAGCTGCCATCGGCGAGACGCACCACGCCGTGCAGGCCAGAGTTCTCCGCGTGACCACTCTTGAGATCGATGCCGCGCTCACGCAGCCCAGCGAGAACTGCCGGTGAGAACCGCGTCACCTCGCCCGTGAAACTATCACCGCGAGCAATCAGATTCGGCAGCTCGATCGCCTGCTTTAGCGGTAGCTTCCAGGCGAGCAGCGCCACGAGGGTCTTGGCGTTGTACTCGAGTATGGCCGAGCCACCCGGAGAGCCGAGCGCAGCGACGAAATCCCCGGTGCGATCGAGAACGATGACCGGGGCCATCGAAGAGCGCGGCCGCTTGCCGCCCTGCACGGCATTCGCCACCAGCTGCCCACCCTCGGTGGGCACGAAGGAGAAGTCGGTGAGCTGATTGTTGAGCACGAACCCACCGATCACGCGGCCCGAGCCGAATATCGATTCGACTGTGGTGGTCATGGACACCACATCGCCATCGGCATCGACCACCACGAA
>DASQYM010000086.1:0-14947 GCA_035639195.1 Steroidobacteraceae bacterium | reverse complement strand
ATGGGCCCGGCAGGCGAGCGGTGAGCCGCTCCGCCTTCCTGACTTGCCGCGCCGCGTGATAGGAGTGATGGTCTGCCCATGGCGTTACCGATTGCCCTCTATTCCACTGCCCAGGTGCGCGCCATCGACGCGCACGCCATCAATGAGCTGAAGATCCCGGGCTACATGCTCATGAAGCGCGCAGGGGAGGCGGCGTTGCGGTATCTACGCACCCGCTGGCCGATGGCTCATCGCATCGTCATCGTCTGTGGCAGCGGTAACAACGGCGGCGATGGCTATGTACTCGCCCGCTTCGCGCAGGCCGCCGGGCTCACCGTCACGGTGCTCGCCGCCGCGGACCCCGAGGCGCTGCACGGCGATGCACGCCAGGCGTACGAGGACTGCCGTGCAAGTGAAGGCTCGGTGAAGCCCTTCGCGCCCGAGCAACTCTCGTTCGGCGAGGTCATCGTCGATGCGCTGCTCGGCACGGGGTTGAAAGGCAGCGTGCGCGAGGAGTACGCCAGCGTGATTCGCGCGGTTAACTCTGCCGCCACTCCCGTGTTTGCACTCGATGTGCCCTCGGGCCTCGACAGCGACGCCGGCACCGCCTCGGGTGAGGCCATCCGCGCCGATGCGACCATCACCTTCGTGGGGCTGAAGACCGGGCTCTTCGTCGGCGATGGGCCCGAGTACGCCGGCACGGTGTTCTTCGATGATCTCGAGTTGGGCGATGCGCCGCAGCTGGGCCTAAGCCCCCGTCTCACCCGCATCGTGGAGGCGGAGATTCATGCAGCGCTCCCGAGGCGCGCGCGTGCTTCCAACAAGGGTGACTTCGGCCGCGTGCTGATCGTCGGCAGCGGCAGCGGCATGCCGGGCGCCGCACGCATGGCGGGCGAAGCCTCACTGCGCGTGGGCGCCGGCCTCGTGACGGTCGCCGTGGCCCCGGAGAATGTCACGGCGATTGCCGCGGGCCGCCCCGAGTTGATCTGCATCGGGGTGAAGGAGGAGGGCGAGCTCAAGGATGCACTCGATAAGGCGGATGTCATCGCGGTGGGGCCGGGGCTCGGCCGCACGGCCTGGTCACGCGCTGCGCTCGATGCCGTGCTCGCGACCCGCAAGCCGCTCGTGGTCGATGCGGATGCGCTCAACCTCCTCGCCGAAGGTGCACCGAGCGCGCGCGAGGAATGGATCCTCACGCCACATCCGGGCGAGGCCGGGCGGCTCCTCGGAATGAGCGCACAGGAGGTGCAGCAGGATCGCCTGACGGCACTCGATCGCCTCCTCGACCGTTATCACGGCACGGTGGTGCTCAAGGGTGCCGGCACGCTGGTCGGTGCCGCCGGCCGCACGCCGGGCTTGTGCGAGCGCGGTAATCCCGGCATGGCGACGGCCGGCACCGGAGATGTGCTCACCGGAACCATTGCCGGCATCCTCGCCCAGTCCGCCGATCCCTGGGCGGCGGCCCGTGTGGGCGTCCTCGTGCACGCCATGGCCGGGGACACCGCCGCACGCGGCGGTGAGCGAGGTGTCCTCGCCAGCGATCTCCTCCGGGAGCTGCCTCATTGCGTGAACCTCTAGCGGGCGGCGTGCACGTCGCGACCCAAACCGCGGAAGAGACCGAAGAGTTGGGAGCGCAGCTCGCAGCCGCACGCCCAGCCGATGAGCACGGGCTCGCCCTCATATACCTGACGGGCGATCTCGGCGCGGGCAAGACCACCTTCGCGCGCGGTGTTCTGCGCGGTCTCGGCGAGGCCGACGCGGTGCGAAGTCCGACCTACACATTGCTCGAGCTCCATGAGCTTGGCGTGCTTACGGTTCTGCACGTCGATCTCTATCGCATGCGCGATGAAGCGGAGCTCGAGTCGCTCGGGCTCCGGGATTGGGCGCGGCCAGGGTGCCTCTGGCTCATCGAGTGGCCGGAGCGCGCCGGGCGCCGCCTGCCGCCACCCGACCTGACCATGACCTTCACCGTCGGCGTATCCGCCCATGCGATCGAGGCACGGGCTGGGAGCGTAATGGGCGAAAAATGGCTGCAGATCCTCGCCCAGACGCGAGCCGATGCGCTCGCGCGCCTGCACCTGCCGACCCCTGAAAGCGGCTCAGGTTGAAAAGGCCGCGGTACCGCCGTAGATTAGATCGAAGCTAGTACCGCGAACTAGATGATTAAAAAGGTTTTTCGCCAGGGGCTCGCCGCCGTGTTGCTCGGCACGGCCGCTCTTACTCCTTCTTTGGCGAGTGAGCTCCGCGGCATCGGCCTCTCGTCCGCAGCGGATTCCGCTCAACTGACTCTCGATCTGACGGACGGGTCAGCGCACAAAGTCTTCACCCTCGAACATCCCGACCGCATCGTCATCGACCTGCCCCACACCGAGCGCATGCACGGGGTCCGTGCCCCCGCTCCCGCGGGTATCGTCACCGCGGTGCGCTTTGGGAGCCAGCCGCACGGAACGCTGCGGATCGTCATCGAGCTGCAGAAGGCGCTCCCGGTGCACAGCGCCTGGGGCCTAGGCGCCGAGCGCCGCGAGCTGACGGTGACGGTCGGTGAGCCCATGGTGGCGGTCGCGCAGGCCGCGACCTCGAAGTCCGTCCGCGCGGTCCACGCCCCCGGGGATGGCGACCGCGACATCATCGTCGCCGTCGATGCAGGCCACGGCGGGGTGGATCCCGGTGCCATCGGCCATGGCGGGACGCGCGAGAAGGATGTGACGCTCGCCATCGCCCGCGCGCTCGCCGAACGCATCAATTCGGAGCCCGGCATGCGGGCCGTGCTGACGCGCAACCGCGATGAGTTCGTCGAGCTCTGGGACCGGATTGCACGCGCCCGTGCCGCGCACGCCGACCTCTTCGTCTCGGTGCACGCGGATTCGATCGCCGACCGGAGCGTCACGGGGGCGTCCGTCTACGTACTCTCGGTCCACGGCGCATCCAGCGAAGCCGCACGGGTGCTCGCCGACCGGGAGAACTCGGCCGACCTCATGGGTGGCATTCCAATCGACAGTAACAACCCCTTGGGTGCGGTGCTCGTCGATGCGGCGCAGGATCAGATCATCGGCATGAGCGCCAGTGCCGCCGAGCGCGTCATGGTGGCCCTCGAGGGCGTCGGTGAGATCCGCAAGGCGCAGGTGCAGCGGGCGGGCTTCGTCGTGTTGAAATCCCCCGTAATCCCCTCGATGCTGGTCGAGACCGCCTACATTTCGAACCCGAGCGAGGAGCGGCGGCTGCGCAGTCTCGAGCAGCAGGCGCGCCTCGCGGAAGCGATCGCCGGCGGCGTGCGAGGTTACTTCGGGCAGTACCCACCCGATGGCACCCGCTTCAAGCAGGAACGCCGCAGCACGCTCGCGAGCGCATCGGAAGCCGCAGGCGGTACGCCCTGACATCGCCCTCTGGAGCAAGCACGCCCGGCCACCCGGGCCCGCCGTTAGTCACCACCGCGCGCTGAGGGACCCTCGCATAGCGCCGCTTCGAGTCCCGGCAACGGTACACTTGAGGCCATGGCGATCCGCGTGCTGCCCGATGAGCTCATCGACCAGATTGCCGCCGGCGAGGTGATCGAGCGCCCCGCCTCGGTCGTCAAGGAGCTCGTGGAGAATAGTCTTGATGCCGGCGCGAACCGCATCGAGATCGACATCGAGCGCGGCGGTACTGCGCTCGTGCGGGTGCGCGATGACGGCCGCGGCATCGACGCGCAGGAATTGCCGCTCGCGCTCGCGCGGCATGCCACGAGCAAGATCGCCTCCCTCCATGATCTTGAAGCGGTGACGACACTCGGCTTCCGCGGCGAGGCACTGCCTTCCATCGGCTCGGTCTCGCGGCTGCGCATCGTGACGCGCAGCGGCGCCGCCGATCGGGGAGCCGAGATCACGGTCGATGGCGGTGCGCTCGCAGCATCACGGCCCGCCGCCCACCCAACCGGCACCACGGTCGAGGTGCGCGACCTCTTCTTCAACGTCCCGGCGCGCCGCAAGTTCGTGCGCAGCGAGGCCACCGAGCTCGGGCACATCGCGCGCCTCATCGAGCGGCTCGCGCTGTCGCGCTTCGATGTGAGTTTCCGCCTGCGCCACGGGGCTCGGGTCATTCTCGATGTGCCGGCGCTCGATGGCACAGGCACCGAGCTCGACCGGCTCGCCGAAGTGGTGGGAGCGGACTTTGCCGAAGGGGCGGTCGCGGTGAGCCATGCCGCAGGCCCTGTCATGCTCTCGGGCTGGGCCGGGCTTCCGACCCGCTCGCGTGCGCAGCCCGATCGGCAGTTCTGGTTCGTCAACGGCCGCAGTGTGCGCGATCGCCTGCTGATGAATGCGGTGCGGCTCGCGTACCGCGATGTGCTCTATCACGGGCGCTATCCCGCCTACGTGCTCTACCTGACACTCGATCCGAAGCTCGTGGACGTCAACGCGCATCCGGCGAAGCTCGAAGTGCGCTTCCGCGACAGCCGCCAGATCCACGAGTTCGTGTTCCGCGCGCTCGAGCGGGCGCTCGCCGGCACTTCCCCCGAAGCCGCAGCGGCGCCCGCGGCCAACCTGGGTCAGGTCGAAGACGCAGGCGCTCGCAGCATGCAGTGGCTCGAGGGCACCCGCGGTCGCCCCGAGAAGGGTGCGGGCTCAGGCGCCCAGGCGGCGCCCGCGGCACGGTCGCTGCCGTTCTACTCCCCATCCCGGGATCCCTGGGCCATCGCCGCGCTCATTGCGGATAGCTCCTCGGTGGCCGAGGCCGCATTCGTTGCCGATGCGGCCGATCCCGCCGATGCGGCCGATGCGTCACACGTTTTCGGTGCGCCAACGCCGACGCCAAGGTCCACGGCCACCGCGCCACCGCTCAGTCCCACCGATGAGGCGCACCCTCTTGGGACGGCCATCGCGCAGCTCCACGGGGTGTACATCCTGGCGCAGACCACAGCCGGACTCGTGCTGGTCGACATGCACGCAGGACACGAGCGCGTGCTGTACGAGAAGCTCAAGGCCGAAGGCGGGAGCGGCAGCATCCCCTCCCAGCTCCTCCTCGAGCCACTAGCCGTGGCGCTCAAACGCCACGAGCTCGAAGCCCTCCTCGAGCAGCGCGAAGAGTGGGCCCGGGCGGGCTTCGAGATCGACGCGCTGTCGGACACGCACCTCGCGCTGCGCCGCGTGCCGGCCTTCCTGCCGAGTGCCGAGATTCCGCGCATCGTGAGCGCGCTGGTGCACGACCTCACGCTCGATGCCGGCACTCATCACCTGGAGAGCGCCGCCGACCGCATGCTGGGGACACTCGCGTGCCGATCGGCGATCCACGCCAACCGCCGACTGACCCTGCCCGAGATGAATGCGCTCCTGCGGCAGATGGAAGAGACCGAGCGCGCCAACCAGTGCAACCACGGCCGCCCGACCTGGACGCGCCTGACGCTCCAGCAGCTGGATCAGCTTTTTCTCAGAGGCCGGTGAGTGTGGGCAGCGGCCCATCCCCGCACCCGGCTGAGATTCCGGTCTATGTCCTGACAGGTCCTACGGGGGTCGGCAAGACCGACTGGGCGGTGCGGCTCGCCGAGGGGGCACCGATCGAAATCGTCAGCGTGGACTCAGCACTCGTGTATCGCGGACTCGACATCGGTACGGCCAAGCCCCCGAAGGCGCTGCGGGCGCGGATCCCGCATCACCTCATCGACATCTGCGACCCTGCGGAGAGCTACTCCGCGGGGAGCTTCCTGAGGGACGCCCTCGCGAGCATCCGCGCGATCCGCTCGCGGGGACGCGCACCGCTCTTGGTCGGTGGAACCATGCTGTACCTGCGGGCACTTTTTTACGGCCTGGCGGCGCTTCCGAAGGCGACACCGGCGCTCCGGGCGCAGCTCGATGCCCGGGCGGCGAAGGAGGGATGGCCGGCTCTGCACGCCGAGCTCGCCCGGCTCGACCCGCAAGCCGCGCACCGCATTGCGCCAAACGACAGTCAGCGCATCCAGCGGGCGCTCGAAGTCTGCCTGAGCACAGGCCGCCCCATCTCCGAGCTTCAGCGCGGCACCTCGAGCCCACTCGCGGGCTTACCCGTGCGTCAATGGGCTCTCGTACCCTCCGACCGCTCGATGCTGCACGAGCGTCTGGCCGAGCGTTTCGACGCCATGATGAAGGCGGGCTTCTTGCAAGAGGTGCGAGAGCTGCGCGCGCGAGGCGATCTCACGGCGCGTCATCCCTCCATGCGCGCGGTCGGTTATCGGCAGCTGTGGGCGCACCTCGAAGGGGCCTGCGACCTCACCGAGGCGGTGCGACGGGGCGTT
This sequence comes from Steroidobacteraceae bacterium, assembly GCA_035639195.1. Taxonomy (GTDB): domain Bacteria; phylum Pseudomonadota; class Gammaproteobacteria; order Steroidobacterales; family Steroidobacteraceae; genus 13-2-20CM-66-19. The sequence continues at coordinate 8,727 of DASQYM010000086.1, read as the reverse complement.
GTCGCAACGCGCCAGCTCGCGAAGCGACAGCTGACCTGGTTGCGTAGCATGCGGCAGCAATTTGAAACACGGTGGCTCGATCCCAATACAGATGAGGTGTCGTGGAATCGAGACATAACGCAGGAGTTGGCCAGGCTTGGGCTTTGAGGGAAATCGCGTGTTAAGATCAATTATTCGGTCCTCGCCCTTGGCGAGGCGCGCTTGCTATCAGGGATCGCTACAAACAGGAAGTTCACCTGCGGTCCGCTTGTGCCAGCGAACAATTCGAAGCTGAAAAACAAGGAGAACCCCGATGGCCAAAGGCCAGTCTCTTCAAGACCCTTTCCTGAATGCCTTGCGCAAGGAGCGGGTGCCGGTATCGATCTATCTGGTCAATGGCATCAAGCTGCAGGGTCAGATCGATTCCTTCGACCAGTTCGTGGTGCTCCTGCGGAACAGCGTGAGCCAGATGGTCTACAAGCACGCGATCTCCACCGTCGTTCCCGCGCGCAACGTGCGCTTGGCGACGGAAGAGGGTGCGGCCGTGGAGACCCCCGCCGAATAATGCCCCCTGCCACGGGAAGCCTGAGTGTTCGAACGCCCCCGGACCGGTGAGCGTGCCGTGCTGGTGCGCTTGGGATTGGGCGCGCCGGTCGACCCCGAGGACCTCGAGGAGTTCACGCAGCTGGCACTCTCGGCCGGCGCGCGTCCGGTCGCAACCGTCATCGGTCGCCGAGAGCGCCCCGACCCGCGTTATTTCCTCGGCAGCGGCAAAGCCGAGGAGCTGCGCGAGGCCGCGCGCGCGAGTGAGGCGGATCTCATCCTCATCGATCACGCGCTCTCGCCGAGTCAGGAGCGCAATCTCGAGAAGCTGATCGAGCGGCGGGTGCTCGATCGCAACGGCCTCATCCTCGACATCTTTGCGCAGCGCGCGCGCAGCTTCGAGGGCAAGCTCGAAGTCGAGTTGGCGCAGCTCAAGCACATCGGCAGCCGCCTGGTGCGCGGTTGGACTCACCTCGAGCGTCAGAAGGGCGGTATTGGACTGCGCGGACCTGGCGAGACGCAGCTCGAGACCGACCGCCGCATCATCTCGCAGCGCGTGCGCGTGCTCACGCGGCGCCTGGCGAAGATCAAGCAGCAGCGCGAGACCGGGCGCGCCGTGCGCGCGGAGATTCCGGTGCCCTCGCTCGCGCTCGTCGGTTACACCAACGCCGGCAAGTCGACGCTCTTCCGCGCGCTGACTGGCGCCGATGCCTATGTCGCCGATCAGCTCTTCGCCACGCTCGACCCCACGGTGCGGCGCATACACCTTCCCGGCGGTACCGCGGTGGTGGTGGCGGACACCGTCGGCTTCATCCGCGAGCTCCCGCATGAGCTCGTCGCCGCCTTCCAGTCGACCCTCACCGAGGCGCGTGCCGCGACGCTCCTGCTGCATGTCGTCGATGCCAGCAACCCGCGGCGCTCCGAGCAGACCGCCGCCGTGAATGGCGTGTTGGATGAGATCGGCGCGAGCGCAATTCCGCAAATACTCGTTTACAACAAGATCGATCGCCTGCAGTCGCCGCCGCGCATCGATCGCGATGCCGACGGGCGCGCGCAGGCGGTATGGATCTCGGCCGAGCAGGCTGTGGGTCTCGATCTGCTCAAGGAAGTGGTCGCCGAGCGGTTGTCGCGCTTTGCGCGCCAGGCGCGTCTGCGCGTGCCGGCGGCCGCGGGGGCGTTGCGCTCGCGGCTCTATGCGGCACGCGCGGTGCGTGGTGAGAGCACCGGGGATGATGGCTCGATCGAGCTCGCCGTCGAGCTCCCCGACCTCGAGCTTCTGGCGCTCGCGCGCACCGCCGGCGTCCAGATCCTCGAGGTGCAGGGAGCGGGCACGCCTTGTGCGCCCGGTACCGGCTACCTACAATCGGCCGCCACTTCAAGGGTCGGCAAGCTGCGCTGACCGCGTTTCTTTCATCTCCATATGCCCTGGAACCAACCAAGCGGTCCGCAGAGTCCATGGGGACGCCGTCCGGGCGGCCCGGACCTCGATGAGCGCCTGCGGAGCTGGCAGCGCAAGCTCGAGTCGATGTTTCGTCCCGGCGGCCATGGCACCGACAGCGGGACACTGCTCCTCATCATCGTGGCGATCGCGGTGGTGGCATGGCTGTGGAGCGGCGTCTACCAGGTGAAGCAGCCCGAGCGCGGCGTGGTGCAGCGCTTCGGCCGGCTGACCTACGTGACCATGCCGGGACTGCACTTCCGGCTCCCCTGGCCGATCGAGACCGTGAACGTGGTGAATGTCTCGAGCGTCAATTCGAGCGACTTCAAATCGCGCGTGCTGACATCCGATGTCAACCTCGTGGATCTGCATTTCGCGGTGCAGTACCAGTTCTCGGATCCCGTGAAGAAGCTCTTTCGCGTGCGCAATCCCGAGGACACCTTGAGCGAAGTCTCCGAGAGCGCCATCCGCGAGATCGTCGGCCGCAGCACGCTGAATGATCTCCTCGTTGGCTCGACGAGGCCCGACATCACCCGGCGCACCAAGGACCTCATCCAGAGCGTGCTCGATAACTACAACGCCGGCATCACCGTCACCACCGTCAACTTGGAAGACGTGCAGGTGCCCGATGCGGTGATTCCCTCGCAGCGCGATGCCAACAAGGCGCAGGCCGACAAGGAGCGCTTTCAGCTCGAGGCCGAGGCGTACCGCAACGGCATCCTGCCGGTGGCGCAAGGCGCGGCCGCGCGCATGCTGCAGGATGCGCAGGCCTACAAGTCGCAGGTGTCCGCGATCGCCGAAGGCCAGGCCGCGCGCTTCTCGCAGCTCGAGGGCGCCTACACCCAGGCGCCCGAGGTGACACGGCGGCGCCTCTACACCGACACCATCGAGAGCGTGCTCTCACACGCCCACAAGGTGATCATCGACTCGCGTGCGGGGGGCAACTTGATCTACCTGCCAATCGAGAAGCTCCTCGAGAAGAGCGTCAACCGCGAGGCGGAGGCGGGCGCCGAGGGTGCCACGGGCGCGTCCAAAGACCAGACCGACCAGGTGACCATCGAAGGCACCCGCTCGCGGGGGGAGCGCTGAAGTGAGCTCACGCCTCTTCCCCTGGTTCTTCGTGGTTGCGGGCCTGCTGCTCTTCGTGGCGTTTTCGCTCTTCTCGGTCAACGAGACCGAATACGCCATTCGCACGCGCTTCGGCGAGATCATCGACACGCGCTACAAGCCGGGCCTGCATCTCAAGTGGCCCTGGGACCGCGTCACCAAGTTCGATCGCCGCGTGCTCTCGGAGTCCTATACCGGCGAGACGTTCCTCACCAACGACGGCCGCGGTCTCATCGTGGATTTCTACGTGAAATGGCGCGTCAAGGACCCCTCCACCTACTACACCGCGGTGGCAGGGAGCGAGGGCCTCGCGGCGCAGCGCCTCGCTGAGATCGTCAAGGACGGTATCAAGAGCGTCGTCGCGCAGCGGACGCTCCAGCAGGTGGTCTCTGCCGAGCGCGCCGCCGTCACCGGACAGATGTTCGGCCCGGCGAGCCGCAACGCCGGCGGGCTCGGGGTCGAGCTCATCGATGTGCGCGTGCAGCGCATCGATCTCCCCGATGAGGTGGCGGCGCGCGTCTATGAGAGCATGAAGCAGTCCTTCGCCCGGACCGCGAGCCGCCTGCGGGCGGAGGGCCAGCAGGAAAGTGCCACCATCCGCGCGACCGCCGAGCGCGAGCGCACCGTGATTCTCGCCGATGCCGAGCGCGATGCGCTGCGTACCCGCGGTGAGGGCGATGCGGCGGCCACGCAGATCTATGCGCGCGCCTACTCGAAGGACCCGGAGTTCTACGCCTTCTACCGCAGTCTTCAGGCCTACGAGCGCTCGATCGGCAAGGATGGGGACCTGCTCGTGCTCACTCCCGATGGCGAATTCTTCCGCTATCTGAAGGAAGCCTCTCCCGCCGGGACCGCGCCCCGCAAGCACTAGCAGCCCGCAGGCGCACCCTTCGTGTCGCTCAATTTCTCGGACCTTCTGGCCGCACTCGGCCTGTTCCTGGTGTTGGAAGGGATCGCCCCCTTTCTCAACCCGCGCGGCGTGAAGCGCGCCTTCGCGCGGCTGCTGGAGGTGCACGACCGCGAGTTGCGCTACGCCGGTCTCGGCAGCATGCTGGTCGGCGTCATGATCCTGTATCTGGCTCGCTAGAGGGTTGCGCGTGGGACAGTTCGTCGTCGTCATCGGTACCCAGTGGGGCGATGAAGGCAAGGGCAAGGTCGTCGATCTCCTGACCGAGCACGCCGCTGCGGTGGCGCGCTTCCAGGGCGGTCACAACGCGGGCCACACGCTCGTCATCGATGGCCGCAAGACCGTCCTGTCGCTCATTCCCTCCGGCATCCTGCGCGAGCAGGTGCGCTGCTTCATCGGCAATGGCGTGGTGCTCTCACTCGAGGCGCTCCTCACCGAGAGTGACATGCTGATCGAGCGCGGAGTGCCCGTGTTCGAGCGCTTGAAGCTCTCGCCACTGTGCCCACTGATCCTGCCCTCGCACGTGATGCTCGATCAGGCGCGTGAGCGGGCGCGCGGCGCGAACGCGATCGGCACGACCGGCCGGGGCATCGGACCTGCGTACGAGGACAAGGTGGGGCGCCGTGCGGTGCGCGTCGCGGATCTCTTCCAGCGCGACCGCTTCGCGGCCAAGCTCGGCGAAGTGCTCGACTTCCACAACTTCGCCTTGCAGCACTACTACCGCCAGCCGGCGGTCGATTTCCAGAAGACCCTCGAGGCACAGCTCGCCATGGCGACGCGCATCGCACCGCTCGTCACCGATGTCACGCGCGAGCTCCAGGAGCTGCGCCTTGCCTCCGCCAACGTGCTCTTCGAGGGCGCGCAGGGTGCGATGCTCGATGTCGACCTCGGCACTTATCCCTACGTGACCTCATCCAACACCACCGCGGGCTACGCCGGCACCGGCACGGGCCTGGGTCCCAAGGTGTTCGACAGTGTGCTCGGCATCGTCAAGGCGTACACCACGCGCGTCGGGGCCGGACCTTTTCCGACCGAGCTCTTCGATGCGTACGGCGAGCATCTCTTCCGCGTGGGTCACGAGTACGGCTCGGTCACCGGGCGGCGTCGACGCTGTGGCTGGTTCGATGCGGTGGCACTCAAGCGCGCGATCGTGAATTCGAGCGTCACCGGGCTCTGCATCACCAAGCTCGATGTGCTCGATGGGCTCGATAGCGTCCGCATCGGCATCGGCTACCGCAGAGATGGCCTCGTGAGCCCGGATCCGCCGATGAGCGTCGAAGGCTACGCCGGCATCGAGCCCGTGTACGAGGAGGCGCCGGGCTGGCGCGAGTCCACGGTCGGCGTCACTGAATACGACGCGCTGCCGGTAAACGCACGGCGCTACCTCGAGCGGCTCGAGGCGCTGGTCGGCGTCCCCATCGATATGATCTCAACGGGGGCCGACCGCGAGCAGACCATCGTGCTGCGGCACCCGTTCGCAGGGTGAGCTCGACGGCATCCGCTGCCATTCGCGCGCCGCGTGCGCCCCGGGCGGCGCGCAAGGTTCTGATGCTCCTCATTCTCTTCGCGTGCGTGCTCGCGACCGGGTGCTGGCGCGTCTATTCCAACACTTGGGACGAGCCTGAGCATCTCGCCGCCGGCATCGAGCTCCTCGACCGCGGCAAGTACGAGTACGACACCGAGCATCCGCCGCTCGCGCGGGTGTTCCTCGCGATCGGCCCCTACCTCGCCGGCGCTCACTCCTACGGCACACCGCCTCCGGAGGGAACCCCCGAGGGACTCCATATCCTCTATGCGAAGGGCGCGTACTGGCGCGACCTGACGCTCGCGCGGCTCGGCATGTTGCCCTTCCTGGCGCTGCTGCTCGTCGCGACCTGGCTGTGGGCGCGGCGGCTCCTGCCGTCCGAAGGGGCCGCGCTTCTCGCCGTGCTGCTTCTCGTGTCGGTGCCGCCGGTGCTCGGGCACGCGGCTCTCGCGAGCCTCGATGTCGCCGCGGCCGCGACGATACTGCTCGCGCTCTATGCGCTTCAGTGTTGGATCGCAAGCGCGCGCTCCCGCGATGCCGTGCTCTTCGGACTCGCCGCAGGGTTGGCGGTGGTCACGAAGTTCTCGGCCGTACCTTTCATTGCCGTATCCCTCATCGTGCTTGCGCTCACGCATTGGGCGGTGGCGGCGCCGCCGGCGCGGGACGTGTTTGCCATCTGCCGTTTGCGCGTCGGGGGTCTCGCACTCGCGGCGGTTGCGGCCCTCGTCCCGGTGTGGATCGCTTACGGTCCGCGGGCCTCGGACCCGGCTGGCGTCGCGTTCCGTTTCAACTGGGCGGTGTCCTATCTGCTTCAACAGCATGGCGCAGCGCACGGTCTCGGCGTGCTGCTCGAGCACCTCTGGCTGCCACGCGAGCTCGAGGACCTGGTGAACGGCATCGTGGCCGTCAAGGCGCACAACGACACCGGACACCTCTCATATCTTCTCGGCCGGGTGCGGCTCACGGGCTGGTGGTACTTCTATCTCATAGCGCTCGCCGTGAAGACGCCCCTTCCTCTGCTCATTGCGGGTCCCATCGGGATGGGCTGGCTGGCGGTCTCCGGCTGGCGGCGCCGCGACTCCTGGGCGCTCGCGCCGCTGGCGATCGTGCTCGCGATCCTGCTCTTCGCGAGCGCGGTGAGCCGGATCAACATCGGCATCCGACACGTTCTGATCCTCTATCCGTTCTTCGCACTCGGTGGGGCTTATCTCACGGTGCGTATCTGGCGGGCAGTGCGAAATCCCTCGACCGCAGGTGCGACCGCTGGACCCGCCGCGGCTGACCTGGCAATGGCTGGACCGGCTGCCGCACGCACATTCGCTGGATCGCCGACGGCCCCCGCTGCGCATACCCAGATTCCCGCGATGGTTCACCATTTGGTTAACCATCGCTTCGGGCACCTGCAAAACCCCCGCCGCACGCTGGCCGGCGCGGCGCTTGCCGTCGCGCTTGCCTGGGAATTGAGCCCGCTGTGGCGCGCCTACCCCGATTACCTGCCGTACTTCAACGAGACCGTCGCACACCCCGAGCGCGTACTGGTCGACTCGGATCTCGACTGGGGTCAGGACCTGCACCGGCTCGAGCTGCGCGCCGCGCAGCTGCACATCGGGCATCTCAACCTCGCCTACCGTGGCACCGCGGACCTGCGCCGCGAGCCGCTGCCGCCCACGCACATTCTGCCGCCAAGAGAGCGCACCATTGGCTGGATCGCAATATCCGAGCTGGCGCGCACCCGCAATCTCTCCGATTACGCCTGGCTCGATGCCTATCGGCCGATCGAGCGCGTCGGCAAGACCATCGATCTCTATTACGTGCCCTGAGGCGAGAATCCGAGTGATGCCGCTCCAGCCGCAGCCGCGGCGGCTGCCGCAGCCCGCAGCCGCGTGATGCGCGTGAGCGGCGGCGGGTGCGAGTAGTAGAACGCTGCGTACACCGGATCCGGCGTGAGCGTGCTCGCATTGTCGCGATGGAGCTTGACGAGCGCCGTGGCGAGCTCCCCGGCATTGGCGTGCCGTGAAGCGAAGGCATCTGCCTCGAATTCGTGCCGCCGCGACCAGAGGGAGGCGAGCGGTGTCACGAAGAAGGCGAAGACCGGCACCGCGAGCACGAATAGGAGGAGTGCGGCGTGAGTCGAGGGCACGGGCACTCCGAGCGCGTGGTAGAAGCCCGGTTGCCCGGTGAGCCAACCGAGGAGCGCGAGCCCGAGGAACATGCTCGCCACGGAGAGCAGCAGGCGCTTGCGTACGTGCTTGAGGCGAAAGTGCCCGAGCTCGTGCGCGAGCACTGCCTCGACTTCCGGGTGACCCAGGTGCTCGAGCAGCGTGTCGAAGAACACGATGCGCTTGTGCCGCCCGATGCCGGTGAAGTAGGCGTTGCCGTGGCTCGAGCGGCGCGAATTGTCGACGACGAACACGCCCTTCGAGGCGAACCCACAGCGCTCGAGCAGCGCCTCGATGCGCGCCTTGAGTGTGGCATCCTGAAGCGGAGTGAAGCGGTTGAAGAGTGGCGCGATGAAGGCGGGCCACGCCCACGCCATCAGGAACATCACCACGAGCCAGAGCCCGAACGCCCACAGCCACCACCAGCGCCCGGCACGCTCCATGAGCAGCAGTGTGGCGATGAGAAGCGGGCCGCCGAGCGCCACCGCGAGCGCAAGCCCCTTGGCGAGATCGGCGAGGAAGAGCGCAGGGGTCGTGCGGTTGAAGCCAAAGCGCGCTTCCAGCCGGAACGTGCGCCAGATGGACAAGGGCAGGCTCACGAGCTGCGCGAAGAGCGCGATCGTGGCGATGACGACGACCCCGAGCCAGGGCTCGGAGAGTCCCGTGCGCCGCCAGAGCCCATCGACGAGCGCGATGCCCCCGCCGATCGTGAGCGCGAGCAGGATGGCCGCATCGATGACGGTCCCGATGCGCCCGAAGCGTACCTTGGCGATGGTGTAGTCGGCCGCCTTGCCGTGCTCATCCGCGGAGATGCTCGCCGCAAAAGGAGCCGGCACTTGGCCCCGGTGGCGCGCCACGGCCGCGGCCTGCCGCTGCGAGAGCCACAGATCGACCACAACCCCGGCGAGCACCGCGAGAACGAAAAGAGGCGTGAGCCAGTGCATTTCTCGAGTGTAGCGCCGCTGAGGCCCCGCCGCGCGGGCGCCGACGGGCGCAGCTTGTCGATCCTCCCCGGTGGGTTCAGGCTTAGCGGCCTCCGAGCCTTTGCCGTGCGCACCGATGAGCATCT
>DASQYM010000085.1:0-17177 GCA_035639195.1 Steroidobacteraceae bacterium | reverse complement strand
CGTGGATCCGCCAACGAATAGATGGCAATGCCCTCCGGCGTGACCCCCGACTCATCGTACAGATGCAGCCGCAGCCGCCGCCGGAGCTGGCGTTCGGCATCCGCGGCAGCGAGCGCCGATGCCTCATCCATGAGCTCGAGCGAGCGCACGGGTGTCACCGATCCTCGCGATCCTGCCCGCGGCGCCTGCGAGGATTGCGCGTCCGAAAGGTGATCGAGTAGCGCAACTCCCGGGTCGGCGACACTGCGTGCTGCCATTGCCAGCGCGCCGCGCCGCGTATCTGGTACGCCGAGCGCGGCTCGAGATCGAGTTTCCAGGTGGCTCTTTGACCGGACGCCGGCGGCCAGGGTCGAAAGCGCATGCGCGCGTGACCGAGGAGCGAGATACCGAGTACGTCCTCGAACTCGGGTACGTCCCGATGCCAGCCGAGTGGCGTCGCCGGACGGTATTCGGCCACCGTGGCGTGCTGCATCCGTTCCTCGGCCAATCCCGCCCAGCGGGCGAGCTGCGCGCGCAGCGGGTGCAGGAACGGTGGAATGGGAGGTGCCTCGCCGAGCTCGTTGTGACTGTAGTCGTAGCGGCCGCCGAAGCTTACGATGCGCCGCCGCGCGCGCCACTCCTTATACTGCGCTTGCTCGAAGGGCAGCTCACCAATGAGTTCGAGTAGCGTTGCTTCCTGCGCCTCGTTGATGAACTGCGCGGCGTAGACAAAGCCGGCCGGCCCCGCCGATGTGCCCGTGAACAGTGGCGCCTGGATCACCTCTCCAGTATGCCGCCTGTTCCGTGCGATGCGGCCTCTACCGACCGCCAGTGATCGCGAACGTCGGCCACTGTATTGGAGTGAGCCGAACTCATAGGACCAGAGTCCCATGTACGTAGCGCGCTCGAATCGCTAGAACGTGCTCACAGTGCCGCCGCGTTGCGGAGGAGCTCTCATGCCTCACTCACCTCTGTCTCCCAGTACTCTCGTCGCAGCGCTCCTCGGTGCGCTGATCACTCCGGTTCTGCTTGCGCAACAAGCTGCCCCGGCCACGCCGCCGCCGGCTGCAACCGCCGCATCGCCGGGGGCGACTCAGGGCTCGCTGTCCCAGAGCCTGGGAATATTCGCGTTTCCAGCGAAAAACCAGAACGCGACCCAGCAATCGAACGATGAAGCCGCGTGTTTTACCTGGGCCAAGTCGCAGACCGGCATCGACCCGATGAACATCAAGGCGCCACAGCCAGCCGCTCAGCCCTCGCCGGAGGAAGCCGCGGCCAATGCGGGCAACGGGTCGCGCGCCCGAGGTGCCGCGCGGGGAGCAGCCGGCGGCGCACTGATTGGCGCGGTCGCTGGCGATGCGGGTACCGGCGCGGCGGCTGGCGCTGTGGCGGGTACGATGGCGGGCGGAGCTGCGAAGCGGCAAGCCAAGCGGGACGCCGCTGCGCAACAGCAGCAGCAGCAGGCTGCGGCCGAACAGCAGGCGCAGGCAGCCATCGCGCAGCAGAAAGCCACCTACAACAAAGCTTTCTCCGCGTGCATGGAAGGCAAGGGCTACACCGTCAAGTAGCACCAATCCGCCGAGCCCGGTGCGCTGCGGACGCACTCATGGACCCTGAGAGGGCTCCGCCGCGCACTGGCGCCGTTGCTGCTCGAGGTCGCGCTCGAGGAAGTAATTGAGGAAGGTGCGGATCACTGCGACCGCAGCGACGCGCCCGATGGTCTGCCAGCTGGTGCTGATGGAGGTCTCGATGATATCCGCAGCCAGTTGGAAGGTGAGCCCTGCCACGAGCCACCGCGCATAGCGCAGCCAAGCCTGCCGTGCGAGCTGCTCCCCGAGCGGCCTGAAGGCCGCGCGGACGACCTTGAGCAGCACCTCGACGGTGCCCAGCAGGATGACGAGTAGCGCGATCGCATCGATCAGCGTGATCGCCGGCTCACTGACGGTGGCGAGCCATGCTTTCATACGTGCGAGCCATCCAGCCAGCGGCGCGCTGCCCCAGCTCGGTGCGCCTCACTGATACGGGCCGACATGACCAATCATGCTGAATGCGGCGGCGACGCCGATCAGCAGCAGGATCACAGCTACGATGAGCACCAGCGAAGCGGGGAAACCGCTCTCGGCGTGCACCAGTGCTGCAGCTTTCATGCCGGCGCGCATCCGCCGCAGACCGAGCATGTACAGCACGTGGTAGAGAATGCCCACCAGCAGCATGCCGATGCCGAGCAGCACCAGCGACACCCCGAAGTTGCGCGACGACGCGACGCCTTTCAGGACTCCGGAGTCCTTCAGCTTGTTGAAGAACTGATAGATGGTGAAGCCGAAGCTGATGAGCGAAAGCGAGGTGCGGATGACACCCATGAGCGTGCGATCCGCCGCCATGCGCGTGCGCTGAAAAGCCATCCCCGTGCGGCGCATGGCGAGCTCGGTGCTGACCTCTGCGCTCGACATTGCCGTGCCGGATGCGGCGGCGACGGTGTCAGTCACGCACGCCCCCTGATGATGCACCGAAAGCCCACATGGCTCGTGGAGGTGTCAATGGGCTCCGCGTGCCGCGCGGCGGGACGGTAGCGTCGGCAGTAGTTCGGGGCGCACAGATGCGAGCCGCCCTTCAGCACCTTGCGCGGGATGCGCACCCCGGGCATGCAGGCATCGTAGCTGCCCTCTTCCGCCGACCCGCGCGGATTCTCCGCAGGACAGCAAGGGCTCGGCGAACTGACTTGATGGCCTGCCCCATACCAATCGGTCGTCCACTCCCAGACGTTGCCGATCATGTCGTAAAGGCCGTAGCCGTTCGGTGGATACGCCGTCACCGGGGAGGTGCGCGCGTGACCGTCGGCGCGCGTGTTCTCATGCGGAAACTCCCCCTGCCAGGTGTTCGCCATATATCGCTGCTGCGGCGTGAACTCGGCCCCCCAGGCGTATTCCGCGCCATCGAGCCCGCCACGCGCCGCAAATTCCCACTCCGCCTCAGTGGGCAGCTCCTTACCCGCCCACCTCGCATAGGCCTCGGCGTCGCGGTAGGCGATGTGAACGACCGGGTGCTCCTCGAGTCCGGCGAGCGAGCTGCCCGGTCCATAGGGACGTCGCCAGAACGCGCCGAACTTGAACTGCCACCACTGACTCCAGTCCGTGAGGTTCACGGCCCGGCGCGGCGGGGTGAACACCAGCGAGCCAGCTTTCAGCATGTGCGGCAATGCGCCCGGGTAATCCTTCGGGTCGGGGGGGATTTCTGCGAAGCTCACGTAGCCGGTCGCCTCGACGAAGCGGCGAAACTCGCGATTGGTGATCGGTGTCCGCTCGATCCAGAAACCGTCCACGTGTACGCGGTGCACCGGCCGCTCTTCGGGATAGTGATGGTCGGAGCCCATGAGGAACACTCCGCCCGCCACCCAGACCATCTCGGGGTGAGCCGGCGCCGCCGCCTGCGCGCAGTCCTGCGCAGCGGTGGGCGTCGGCACTTTCGGTTCAATGGCGTCGGTCATGAGTGTCCGAGATGTCTTGCGGATTCTCCTCAGCCCGCGCCGGTCCGGCCATCGGCCCAAGGTCCTAGGCGGGGGGCAGAATGTTGAGGTCGCGCAACCCCCGGATGATGATCTGTATGGCGAGTGCGAACTGCAGGACACCAAGCACCGCCCCGAGCACCTGTAATGCCAGCAGCACCGGCCCGCGCATGATCTCGCGGACGAAGAGCATCGCCAGCAGGTTCAGCAGCATCACGACAACCAGGAGTGCGTACACCCTGGCGACGGTCTCGCCGTCTGATGCCAGATCGAGCACGGCGATCAATCCGGCGACCCCATAAGGTGTCACGACCAGAGGAAACGTGAGCCGCAGCGTTGCCGCCATGCGTGAGGCGGGCAGAGGCGGCAGGACCTGTGGCGGCTCGTACGGTGCCATCACCAGACGTCCCGCCACCAGCAGCAGGATGAGGCCCGCCGCAATCTCGATCGCGGGGGTCGAGACGCTCCATTTCGCGGCGAGTGTCGTACCGAGATAGCCGCCGACGATCACGGCCGCGAGCCCGACCACGAATGCCCGCACGGCGACCCCGCGCAGCGCCGCGGGACTCAACTCCTGCGTCTGCTGCGCGAAAGGGCCGAGAAGCTTGAACGGGCCGAGCGTCACGAAGAAGAGAGTAAAGATCGCTCCGAGTCCCAGCATGATGTCTCCAGCGGCGTCCGGAACGCGCTGCTCGTCGTCGGCTCAGTAGGATGCCTTGAAGAAACGCCGCACGCCGCCGTATCTCCACAGGAGGTGACCGTCATGGCTCCGAAGTTCCTCCAGGGCATGTAACACACCGCAGCGTTGTAGTCCTGCAGGTTGCCATCGTACTGCTGGAACTTCAGTGCGAAGAACTGGAACATGGCATCGAGGCTCCACCGCGGATAGAACTCCCAAACGTAGTGCACAGCTCCGACAGGTCTTATATTGATCTGCGGTGCCATTGCGCGATAGGACCTTGGTCTGATCGCCGCCGGATCCGCAGTTCGATGTGGATGCGCTCGACTCCGGCCCCGCCTTTCTCGATGCCTCCATGCACATGCCATCAAGCTGCGTTTCGCAACGAAGCACTACGTACGGAATGCCTCCAATGTTGACAAACCGCCCGGCCCCGGCTTACGGTCGCGCACGCCTGCCGCGCTCTGGCGAGGCGCGCAGATTGAAGGGCATAATCGAGTGGCTCGAGTCACTCAGAACAACAGCAGAACGCGCTGCGGGGATGTCGTTCGCGTCGATGACGAAGGGAATTGGTCATGCCTGAGCCGCGGCCAGTCGTCTTTCTTCTGAACGATGAGCAACCGGTGGTCGTGGATTTGGCACAGATGCTGCTTTCGAGTGGCTTTGCCGTACGTTATTGGACCTCGGCGGCGGAGTTCCTCGAGGCACACGATCCGGAGGCCCCCGGCTGCCTGGTGACGGATCTGCGCATGTCGGGAATGGGCGGTCTGGAGCTCCAGCGCGCGCTGCTCGAGCGTGGCAGCCATCGGGCCATCGTGTTCATCACCGCCCCGGGCGACATCCCGACCACCGTTCAGGCGATGAAGGCAGGTGCGGTGAGCTGCTTGTCGAAACCGGTGCGCCACGCCGAGCTCGTCGCGGCGGTTGAGGAGGCGATCCTCGAGGATGCGCAGGGGCGAGCTCAGCACCGCGAACGCGAGGTGGTCGTGCGCCGCCTGGCAAGCCTGACGCCGCGCGAGCGCCAGGTGCTCGATCTGGTCGCGACCGGGATGCTCAACAAGCAGATAGCCGCCGAGCTCGGCGCGGCCGAGAAAACCATCAAGGTGCATCGTGGTCGCATCATGGAGAAGATGCAGGTCCGCACTGCGACAGCGCTCGTTGGCCTGCTGTCGCGTGCTGAGCTGCAAGGCGACGCCGGGCGTCGGCCAGTGCCCTGAAGCCGCACGTTTACTTACCTCCGAGGAAACATCAATGATCACTCAGGACAGATTCGTTCGGCTCAGTCTGCCGGCACTCGCCGCGCTGCTGTTGGCCGGTTGCGAGACCGGCCCACAGGTACGCTCGATAACTGAGCCCGGAGCGAACCTCTCCGCCTACCGTACTTACTCCTTCGCGGCGCAACCGGGCACCAACCGCGGTGGCAACCTCACCCCGCTCACCACTTTCTTCGAGACCGCGATCGCACGCGAGATGACTGCGCGCGGCTACCAGCAGGTGGAGAACGGCGGCGACCTGCTGGTGAATTTCAACGCGCGTGTCAGCGAGAAAGCCGACATTCAGTCGACGCCGGGCCCCATGTACGGCTATGGCTACTACGGCTATCGGGGCGGAATGTACATGGGACCCGAGGTTCAGACGGTGCGCTACAAGGTGGGCACCGCCAACATCGACGTCGTCGATGCCAAACGCAAGGTCGTGGTCTGGGAAGGTATTGCTGAGCGTGAGCTGTCGGACGACATCATGAGGAACCCTCAGCCCGCGATCGACAATACCGTGGCGAAGATGTTCGCGCAGTTCCCGGGTCGCGCCGCACCCCCCTGAACGGGCACCAGGGTGCGGCTCTCAGGCTTGCCCAAGCCAGGCGATCGTGAGCGCGATGACGCTGCACGCGAGCGTCGCAACCGTCAGCCAGCCAAGCACCCGTAAGCCCGTGGGTATCCGCAGCGCGCCCATGACGCGCACACTGCTCGCCAGGTACATCATCGCACCCAGCAGCGGCAGACAGATCACGCCATTGATCACGGAGCTGAAGTACAGCGCGCGCATCGGATCGAGCGGCGTGAAATTCAATCCGACCGCAAGCGCGGTCGCCGTGCCCACCGTCGCATAGAACGCCCGCGCGCGGTTGCGGGCGTGACGGCGGCCGACCGGCCAGCGCAGCAGCTCCCCGACTGCGTACGCGGTCGAGGTCGAGAGCGCCGGCAGCGCGAGCAGTCCGGCGCCGATGATCCCGAGCGCGAACAACAGAAATGTGAAGTGTCCGCCGACGGCACGCAGCGCTTCGGCGGCCTGGGCGGCGCTGTCGATGGTTTGCATGCCGTGTGCATGCAACGTACTTGCGCTGGTGATCACGATGAAGAGCGCTACGACCCCGGCGAGGCCCATGCCGATCAGCGTATCGAGCCGGATACGCGCGAACTGTTGCGGTGCCTGCTCGATGGCATAAAGCAGCGCCTGCGCGCCGCCATGGTGCGCCTCCTCGACCTCCTGCTGTGCCTGCCAGAAGAGCAGGTACGGACTGATGGTGGTCCCGAGCGTGGCGAGGACCGCAAGCAGGTACTGCGGGCTACTCGCGACTGGCGGCCACAGGAGCGCGTGCGCCAGCTCTCTCCAGGGCACTTCGACCACGAACGCAGCTGCCACGTAACTCAACAACGACAGTGACAGCCAGCGCAGCAGGCGCACGTAGCGCGCGTAACGGGTGAGCATCTCGATGAGCACCGATGCCGCCCCGATCAGGCACACGTACATCAGCACCGGCGCCCCGATCAGCAGGCGCAGCACCGCGCCCATCGCGCCGAGATCCGCAGCCAGATTGAACACGTTGGCGGCCCCGAGCAGCAGAATGAGCGCCGCCGCGAGCCATGCCGGGCAGTGCCGCCGCAGATTACCGGCAAGGCCCAGGCCGCTCACCCGTGCGATGCGGGCGCTGATCTCCTGCACCCCCGCGAGCAGCGGGAAGCTGACGAGCAGCGTCCAGGTGAGTGTGTAACCGAACTGCGCACCGACCTGCGAGTACGTGCCGACGCTGCTTGGATCGTCGTTGCAGGCGCCGGTGATGAGACCCGGACCCAGACGCAGCGTGGCGCGGTCCCTGTTCCTCATCCTCCCCGCTCGTACGTTCGTTCGGCGACCGGGAGTAGGATAGCAGGACCCAACATGAAGCCTTCGGTGTTGACACCGATGCCCGGAGCGCAGCGATGCCCAGGCGCTACCCACGCCGTACCTTCCTGTCCATGACCGCGCTCGGTGCCGCGGCGGCCAGCCCCTGGGCGCATGCCGCGTCTGCGCTGTCCACAGGAAGACTCGGCAGCGGCGCCCGGCATTGCGCGCCCTTTCCTCTCTCGGCCGTGCGCCTGCGCCCGGGCGCCGCGCTCGAGGCGCTGGAGGTCAACCGCCGTTTTCTCATGGGCCTCGAGAGCGATCGGCTGCTGCACATGTTTCGGGTGACCGCGGGCTTACCGAGCACTGCCGAGCCGTTGGGAGGCTGGGAGGCGCCGGACAATGAGCTGCGCGGGCATTTCACCGGACACTACCTGTCGGCCTGCGCGTTGCTCGCCGCCCAGACCGGCGATGCGACGGTCCGCGAGCGTGGCCGGCACGTGGCGAGCGAACTCGCGCGCTGTCAGGCGGCGATCGGCACCGGTTACCTGAGCGCCTTCCCCGTGGACCTCTTCGACCGGCTGCGTGCCGGCCAGCCGGCCTGGGCACCGTTCTACACCCTGCACAAGATCATGGCCGGGCTGCTCGACACCTACACGCTGAGCGCCGATGCACAGGCGCTCGAAACGGTGCTCGGCATGGCACGCTGGACCGAGCGCTGGGTGCAGCCCCTTGATGAGGCCGCGATGGCGCAGGTGCTCGAGCGTGAATATGGCGGCATGAACGAGCTGCTCTATAACCTCTCCGCAGTGACAGGTGCTGCGCGCTGGCAGCGACTCGCGCAGCGTTTCGATCGCCGGCGTCTGCTGGCACCGCTTGCGGCCGGCCATGATCAGCTGGAAGGTCTGCACGCCAACACCACCATTCCGCAGATCGTTGGCGCCGCGCGTGGCTTCGAGCTCAGCGGCACGCCCGAGCTGCGCACGGCGGCCGAGACCTTCTGGCGGACGGTCGCGCAACGGCGCGCCTACTGCACCGGAGGAACCAGCAACGGCGAGAGCTGGAACACCCCCCCCGGGGTGCTGGCGCACGAGCTCTCCGGCTACACCGAGGAGTCGTGCGTCACCTACAACATGCAGAAGCTCACGCGGCTGCTGTTCAGCTGGAGCGCGGACGCGCGGCTCGCCGATTATTATGAGCGCACGCTCTACAACGGCATCCTCGGCGTGCAGCATCCGGCCGACGGCAACAAGCTCTACTATCTGCCGCTCGAGAGCGGCTACTGGAAGCTCTTCGGCAGCCCGCTGCAGGACTTCTGGTGCTGCACCGGCAGCATGGCGGAGTCCTTCGCCAAGCTCGGCGACAGCATCTACTTCCACGACGCGGCGGGGGTGTACGTGAACCTCTTCATCGCCTCCGAGCTCACCTGGGCCGAGCGGGAGCTGCGGCTGGTACTGGACACGCAGTTCCCACGCGAGGACACGTTGCGGCTGAGCGTGCACACCGCGCACCCGCAGCGCCTCACATTGCGGGTGCGGGTTCCATACTGGACCGCGGGCGGCTCCGCGCAGCTCAACGGCAAGCCGCTGCCCACCTTCGCCGCACCGGGAAGCTATTTCCAACTCGAGCGCCGCTGGCGGGACGGCGATCAGCTGATGGTGCGCCTGCCGATGCGCCTGCACCTTGCCTGCATGCCCGACGATCCCTCGCTCCAGGCAGTGATGTATGGCCCGCTGGTGCTCGCCGGGCGCATGGGTACCGCGGGACTCGATGCGGCGCACCTGCGCGCCGAACCCACCGCACCACGCCGGGTTCCCGAGTACCGCGCGCCTCCGCTCGCAGCGCCGCGCATCGTCGCGCCCGCTGCGGATGCCGTGAGCTGGCTCGAGCCGCTCCCGGGCCATCCGCTCGCTTTCCGCACCACCGCACAGGCGCAGCCGATGACGCTCGAGCCGCTCAACGGCATCTTCGATGAGCGCTACGCGGTGTACTGGAAGGTGGTGGCGGGTGCCGCTCAGGCGGGCGCTGGCTGATAGCGCGGATCGTGCGGCGCGCGCGTGAAGATGCGGCGCACGAGCGGCTCGAAGAACTCCAGGCGCTCGCTGGCATAGTCCGGATCGAAGGAGCATTGATCCCAGGCAGCACAGAAGTGCACACAACCCTGGTACCAGGGATGATCGCGTAGCCGATCACGCGCGTGGCGGTCACCCCCGAGGTGATGCACGTAGTAGTAGTTCTGGAAGAGCCCGTGATGCTCGACGATCCAGGCTACTTCCGGGCGCACGTACGGCCGCAGGATAGCCGCCGCCATTTCGGAGTGGTTGTAGGGCGCGAGCTCATCACCGATGTCGTGCAGCAGCGCCGCGGCGGTGAGCTCATCGTCCGCCCCATCGCGCAGCGCGCGCGTGGCGCTCTGCAGGCAATGCTGCAAACGCGTTACCGGATAGCCATACAGCGAGTGATCGAGCTTTCTCAGGCACTCGAGCACGCGCTCCGGCAGACCCTGCGCATAGCGGCGCTCGGACTCATCGAGCAGCAGGTAGTCCTCGCGCGTGCCGTCCTCCATGTGCCGAAAGCTGACTACTCTTCTCATGCGCTGCGAGTCTAGCGTCGCGATCGCAGCGCTGTCCACGCAGGCGCGGTCAGCGGGTGTTACGAGAAGCTCGCGCCCCTGCCCTGCGCCGGGTCGAGGCCACTCGCCGCGAAGCCTCGTGCCAGCTGCTCGAGCAGCTTCGAGCGCACTGCGTCGCGTTCGGCCGCGGCCGGAGCGCGCAGGCGCAGCTCGAGTGTCGCGCCGCTGTCATCCATGCGCGTCAGGAAGCAGCCGATGACCGCCGCTTCACCCAGCCCCTCACGTGCGGTGCGCAGCGCGAGCTCGCGGGCTGCTGCCAGATCGCTCGCGCGGCTCACCTGAATGTTGACCGAGAGCGGCGCCGCGGCATGCGGCTGAGACGCAGTCAGGTTGATGATCACCTGACTGGCGGCGACGCTGTTTGGTAACACCACCAGCCGGCCATCGTCGGTGCGCAGGGTGGTGTAGCCGAGCGAGAGCATCTCGACGCTGCCGGCCTCCGTACCGGTCGGCGCCGTGACCTGCAACCGGTCGCCCAGGCGAAACGGCCGGTAGAGCGTGATGGCGACTCCGGCAACCAGATTGCCGAGCGTGCTCTGCGCCGCGAGTCCGATCACCACGGAGGCGATGCTCGCACCGGTCAGCAGCGCGGTACCCAGCGATCGCAGCACCGGTATGAGATGCGCATAGAGGATGAGCGTGCACACCCAGATCGCGGCGATACCGACCTGTTGGAGGAAAAACATGGTGGTGCGATCGAGATGGGCGCGGCGCACCAGCGCCCCCCGCACGGTGATGCGCAGCAGCCGCGACAGCAGCAGTGCCACCAGCACGAAGAGCAGCAGATACACCACCGCACCGATGAGCGTATCGGGATGGAGGTGGTGCAGGATGTCGCCCCAGCCGATTTGCAGATCGTGCATGATTTCCCAACATAGCACGGCCGGCGGTCCCGGCCGCGCTGCGTAATGCGATGCATGTAGTCGCGCCCACGGCCACGGTGTATCTTCCTGCAGCACCGGGGAGCAGGCCATGAACCTCAATCGTCGTGATCTGTTGGGCGCTGCCGCACTGCTGCTGGCGGGACCGGCAGCCATGGCGCGCACCGCGAGCGGGGTACAGGACGGCGGCGCGCCGCTGGTGCTGTGTTGGAATGAGAATCCCTACGGACCTTCACCCGCGGCGCGTGCCGCGGCGAGTGAATCGATCGCCGAGGCTTGTCGCTACCCTTCCGATGAGGAGATCGGCGCGCTCGCTACCGCGCTCGCTGCCCGCGAGGGGGTGAGCGTCGAGCACATCGTGACCGGAACCGGCTCGGGTGAGCTGCTCTGCGCGCTGGGACTGATTTACGGGCGGGACGGGGGCGAGATCATCGCCGCTCGGCCCACCTACGATGAGCTGCCGCGCTACGCGCGGCGCTCCGGCGCTGCACTGAAGTTCGTGCCCGTCGATGCGCAGTTGCGGCACGACCTTGCCGCCATGCACGCCGCGGTTTCGCCGCGCACGCGCGCGGTCTACCTATGCAATCCCAACAACCCCACCGGCACCGTCCTCCCCGCCGCTCAGATTCGCGAGTTCGTGCGCGCGCTGCCGACGGCCGTGACGACGATCGTCGATGAGGCTTACCTGGATTTCGTCGCGACCGGAGCGAGCGCTTCGGTCGCCGACCTCGTGAGCGGCGGACAGCGTGTAGTGGTGTTGCGGACCTTCTCCAAGATCCATGGCATGGCGGGCATGCGTTGCGGCTACGCCATCGCACCCCCGGAAATTGCCACTACCCTCGCCAACGCGCGCATGACGAGCCCCAATCTGCCCGCCGTGCGTGCCGCACGCGCGAGTCTCGGCGATGCGCAGTTTCTGGCCGACTGCCGCCAGCGCATTCTGGCAAGCCGCGCGCGCATCACCGCCGAGTTGAGCAACCTCGAGCTCCGCTACGCCGAGCCGCAGGGCAACTTCGTGTTCTTCGATACCGGCATGCCGCTGGCGCGCTTCACCACGCTCATGCGCGAACGCAACATCCTCGTGGGTCGGCTGTTCCCACCGTTCGACAGCTGGTGCCGCATCACCATCGGCACCGAGCCCGAGGTCACGGCTTTTCTCCAGGCGCTGCGCGCAGTGAGCACGCGTGCCTGAGGAACGCTCACGCGAGAAGCAGGCTCATGCAGGTGAGCCCGCCCTCAGCCTTGTGCAGCTCGTCCACATCGAGCGTCTGAGTGCGGACCCCGGCCGCCTCGAGACGGCGACGGGTTTGCGGGTACGCCGCACTGATGAGGGTCGTGCCGCCGATGGTGAGGGTATTGGCGGCATGAGCCTCATCCTCATGAACGGCAACCACACGCAGCTTGCCGAACACCGCCGGGTCGACCCACTCCGGGTTCGCGAGCAGCACATCAGGGGGAATGAAACTGCCGGCGCTCTTCAGGTGCAGACAGCCAGCGAGCGCCGTGGGCACCACGCGGTAGCCGTGCCCGTGCAGCAACCGCTCGAGCTGCGCGATGCCTTCGGCGTTGGTGCGTCCGGAGGTCCCGACGTAGAGCGTGCGGCCGATGTGCAGCACATCGCCGCCATCGAGGCAGCCACGCGCATTGATGCGCAACAGGGGCCTATGGCGTTCGAGCGCCACCGCCACGCTCGGCGTCTCGCCGCGTCGCGAGCTCGCTCCCGGCCGGGTAACGATGGCAAGACCATCGAGCACCACCGCGGTGTCCTCGACGAATACGCTGTCGGGATATTCTGCTAACGGCGGCAGCCACTCGAGCGTGCAGCCGAGCGCCCGCAGCGTCTCGGTGTAGTCGCGATGCTGGCGCGCGGCGCGGGCGCAATCGATGGGGGCGCGCGCGAGGTGCGTGAGCTCGCAGCGCGCAAGTTCGGGACTGACTTCTCTGACTAGCGCGAGCACGGCCACACCTGCATGGGCTCGCGAGGATAACCGCAGGAACGATGGCGCGAAAGCCAGCACCGGCTCGACAGGGTCCGAGGCCGCCTCTATCGTAGCCGGCGTGATTCCCGTGCCTCACATCTCGGGAGCCGAGCTTGCTCTCTCGATCGCCCTCGGGATCGGTCTGGCGGCGGCGGTCGGTTTGCGCGTGTTCCTGCCGATGCTGGTGATGAGCATTGCGGCCTTCACCGGCCACCTCACTCTCGCGAGCGGCTTCGCCTGGCTCGCGAGTTCTGCGGCGCTCGTGATGCTGAGCGTGGCAGCGCTGCTCGAGATCCTCGCCTACTACATACCGGGCCTGGACAATCTGCTCGATACGATCGCCACGCCGGCCGCACTCATTGCCGGCACGGTGGTCTCCGCCGCCGTCATGACGGACCTGCCGCCGATCGTAAAGTGGACGACGGCGGTCATTGCCGGTGGCGGTGCCGCCGGGCTCACGCAGGGATTCACCTCGCTCCTGCGCGCCAAGTCGACCATGACGACCGCGGGGCTCGGCAACCATCTCATTGCCACAGGCGAGCTCTCGGGTGCACTGCTGCTGTCGCTGCTCGCGATCGCAGCGCCGCTGGTGGCGGCAGGTGTGGTGGCACTCTTCTGCTGGTCGGCCGTGCACGTGGCGCGGCGCCTGCTGCGCCACGATAGCACCGCGGGCGGCCGCACCACCTGAGGGCGCAGGCATCAGCGCTTCAGGCGCGGCGAGGGTACATCGCGCGCCGCGATCCGCAGGCACTCGAGCAGCGCGCTCGCAGCCGGCGGCAGGTTGCCCGGCGCTCGCAGGATCGCACCGACCGGGCTCTCTATGGATTTCAGCTTGACCGGCAATATCGCCAGCAGCCCGTGCTCGACATCGTCGAGTGCCACATGGTACGGCAGGACTCCGATGCAGTCCGATTTGCGCAGCAGCACCCGATTGGTGAGGATCGAGATGGACTCGATCACGTTGCGCGGCAGGGACGCGTTGGCATCGACGAAAGCCCGCTCGACCTCGCGGCGCAAGGCCGTCTCCGGCAGCGGCAGCAACCACGCCTCGTTACTGAGATCCCGCAGCCCGAGGCGCCGCCGTCGCGAGAGCGGATGGCCAGGCCGCACGACCAGGCACACCGGCTCGGCATAGAACTCCTCGTAGAGCAGCGCCCGGCTGCGCCCCTGCTCGGGCAGCCGTCCGAGCACCATGTCGAGATCACCAACCAGGAGCGAGGGCACCAGGATGTCGTACGTGCCGACGACCACGCTCACCGCGACACCGGGCCGCTCCTTCTTGAGTAGCGCAATGGCATCGGGAAGGATGCTGGCGGCGGCGGCGAGCAGCGTGCCGACCGTCACCTTGCCACTGTAGCCGGCGCGCAGATTCTCCAGCTCCTCCGCCGCATGGCGCAACTGCGCCAGTACGATCTTCGCGTGGCGCGCGAAGATCTCCCCGTAGGGGGTCGGCTCCAGCCCGCGGTTGCTGCGCTTGAACAGTGCAACACCGAGCGTGCTCTCGATGTCCTGCAACGCCTTGGTGACGGTGGGCTGACTGAGGTTGAGTCGGCGCGAGGCCTTGAGAATGCTGCGGCAGCCGTATAGCTCCGCAATGAGCTCTACATGGCGCAGGCGAAACTTGCGCGTGATCCAACGCTCGAGCCGTGCCGACGACATGGGGCGAGATCATAGCCCAGCGTGCGGGCTGCGCCGCACGGCAGCGGGTGGCGCTGCGCGATCAGGCGCGACGTCGCGCCTGGTGCGATCCTTCCGCCTTGCGCCTGAGGCGCGCATCCTCGAGGCCGAAGAAGCGCGCCGCGTTGGCGTGCAGCAGCTTGGCGCGCGCCCGCTCCGGGAGGGTCGGGTGCGAGCGGATGAGCTTTCCCACATGCTGCTCCCCGAGCGGATAGGGGTAATCGGAGCCGAGCATGACGCGATCCTCGCCCATTACCTTCACGAGCAAAGCGAGTGCATCATCACTGAACACCGCGCCATCGACATGGAAACGGTCGACATAGGATGACGGCAGGCGCGGACAATCCTCGCGTACGATGTCCCGGTTGCGCCAGGCGTTGTCGAGGCGTCCGATGAGGTAAGGGAAACTCCCGCCGCCGTGCGCGAAGCACAGCTTCAACGAGCGCGGCAGCCGCTCGAAGGCGCCGGAGAGTATCAGCCACAGGATCGACAGCTGGGTTTCCGCGGGCATGGCCACCAGCCACGGCAGCATGTATTTCGACATGCGCTCCGGTGCCATCATGTCCCACGGGTGCACGAACACCGCCGCGCCCTCGGCCGCGCAATGCTGCAGGAAGGTGATGAGGCCGTCGTCATTGAGCTCGCGCTCTCCGACATGGTTGCCGATGTGCACCCCGATGTGACCGTCGGCCATGGCGCGGCTGAGCTCGCGGCAGGCGAGCTCGGTGTCTTGCAGCGGCACCTGACACAGCGATTTGAGCCGCCGCGGTGCCGCCGCGCAGATCTCGCGCGCTGCATCGTTGAAGATACGCGCGCATTGGAGCGCGTGTGCCGCTGGTCGCTCGTAGCAGAACAGCAGCGGCGTCGCACACATGATCTGCACGTCCACACCGTCACGGTCCATGGCCTCGAGGCGCACCGCAGGGTCCCAACACGCCGCGGTCACCGGACGAAACTCGCGCTCACCCACCATCAGCATGGCCTCACCGGGTACGGTGTGCCGCAGCCACGGCCAGTCACCGGTGCCGAAGCGCGCCGCAAGATCGGGCCAGGAGCGCGGCAAGAAGTGTGAATGGATGTCGACCATCTTCATGGGCGTCTCCTTGCCCTGGCGGCCGAGCGGCGCTCGCCCGCGGGGCGGTAGGCCACCGCCTTGATCTCGATCAGCAGCTGGGGATGCGGCAACGCCGCGACCGCGACGGTGGTGCGCGCCGGCCCTTCGAAGTCGAAGAACTCGCCGTACACTGCGTTGTACCCGGCGAAATCCGCCATGTCGCGCAGGAAGGTGCTCACCTCCACGACGTCACCTAGCCCGGCGCCGGCGGCCGCGAGTATGTCGCGAATGTTCTCCAGCACCGCACGTGTCTGGGCGCTGATATCGAGTACCAGATGACCGCTCGCATCGGTCGCAGCCCCGGCGATGGAATCGTCGGCGCGCCGCGCGCTCGTGCCCGAGACGAAGATGAAGTCGCCGGCGCGGCGGAAATGCGGAAAGCGGCCGCGTGGCCGCGCCTTCTCGGGCAGCACCGCGCTCTGCGGCGCGGGCAAAGGCGGGCCTGCGCGCCTGTGAGCTCGCGCGGCGGGCACCGCCCGCGCGCGGGAAGCCGGGCCGGCCGCCGCAGGTGCACGCTTTGGCCTCCTGCGCTCCATGTGCGGCTCAGAGCTTCACGCAGATGTTCATGGGTTGCGCGAAGAAAGCGAGCGAGTGCACACCGCCTTCGCGCCCTAGACCTGAGAGCTTCACGCCTCCGAAAGGAGTGCGCAGATCCCGCAGGAACCAGTCGTTGACCCAGGTGATACCGACCTCCATCTGCCGCGCGACGCGATGCGCGCGCTGCAGACTCGAGGTCCACACCGCCGCGGCGAGGCCATAGCGGGTGTCGTTGGCCAGCTGCACGGCCTGCTCCTCGGAATCGAATGCTGCGACGTGACACACCGGGCCGAAGATCTCCTCCTTGACGCAGCGTGCCTCCTCGGCAAGTCCGCGAATGATCGTTGGCTCGATGAACGCGCCAGCGTCACGCTCATCCCCGAAACTCGGCACGCCGCCGCCGCAGACGATCTCGCCGTGCTCGCGGCGCGCGAGCGCGTAGTAGGAGAGAACCTTGTCGCGATGGCTGCGCGAGATGAGCGGCCCCATGTCCACGCCTTCGTAAGGTCCGCCGATCTTCAGTGCCCGCGCGCGCTCGGCCAGCCCCTCGACGAAGCGCTCGAAAATGGGACGCTCGACGTACACCCGCTCGGAGCAGAGGCACACCTGGCCGCAATTGGAAAACACCGAGCGCGTGGTGCCTGCGAGCGCCGCTTCGAAGTCTGCATCCGCGAACACCAGCGCGGCATTCTTGCCGCCGAGCTCGAAGGAGAGCGCCTTCACCGAGTCGGCCGCGCTCTTCATGATCGCGCTGCCGGTCGCCGACTCACCGGTGAAGGCGATGGCATTCACATCCGGATGGCGCACCAGGGCTTCGCCGGTCGAGTCGGTCCCAAAGCCGTGCAGCAGATTGAACACCCCGGGTGGCAGCCCGACCTCCTGCATGACCTCCGCCAGGAGTGCCGCGGTCGAGGGCGTCTCTTCGGAGGGCTTCGCCACCACCGTGTTGCCGCAGGCGAGCGCGGGAGCCACTTTCCAGGTCAGGAGCAGAAATGGCAGGTTCCACGGTGCGATGACCGCCACCACACCGACGGGCTTGTGCACCGTGTAATTGAGGGCTCCGCGGCCATCGGCGGTACCCATCTCGAAGCACTC
>DASQYM010000084.1:0-25266 GCA_035639195.1 Steroidobacteraceae bacterium | reverse complement strand
GTCCGCCCCAGCCGCGGCTGCGGGCGGGGCAGGTGCGACCGCACGCGGCCCGAGTCCTGCACCGGGGGTACCGCCGGTCGATTTCGCGCAGTTTGGACCGACGGCGCTCGAGCCGCTGTCGCGTATCCAGCGGATCTCGGGGCCGCGGCTACAGGCGAGCTGGACCACCATCCCGCACGTCACCCAGTTCGATGAGGCGGATATCACCGAGCTCGAGCAGGTACGCGGGAGCCTGAAGGATCGGGCACAGGCCGCGGGGGTGAAACTGACACCGCTCGCCTTCATCATGCGCGCCTGCGTGAAGGCGCTGCAGGAGTTTCCGCGCTTCAACTCCGCTCTCGCGCCCGATGGCGCCAACCTGATCGTGCGCAAGTATGTGCACATGGGCTTTGCCGCCGACACACCGCAGGGACTCGTGGTCCCGGTGGTGCGCGATGCGGACCGCAAGGACGTGTACGAGCTCGCGCGCCAACTGGCGCAGCTCTCCGAGAAGGCTCGCGCCGGCAAGCTTCCCCCGACGGACATGCAGGGCGGCTGCTTCACCATCTCGAGTCTCGGCGGCATCGGCGGCACGGCGTTCACACCGATCATCAACCCGCCCGAGGTGGCGATTCTCGGCGTGTCGCGCGCGGCAATGCGCCCCGTTTATCGCGATCTCACCTTCATCCCGCGATTGATGCTGCCGCTGTCGCTTTCCTATGATCATCGGGTGATCGATGGCGCCATGGCGGCGCGATTCACCACCTGGCTTGCCCGGGCGCTCGCCGATCCGCGCGGCCTGCTCGAGGCCGTGCCGTGAGCGTGGATCTCACGATCCCCGACATCGGCAATTTCACCGACGTCGATGTGGTCGACGTGCTGGTGAAGGCGGGTGACACCATCGAAGTCGACACGCCGCTCGTGACGCTCGAGACCGACAAGGCCTCGATGGACGTCCCGGCGACCGCGGCGGGGCGCATCAGCGAGGTGCTGCTCAAGCGCGGTGACAAGGTCTCCAAGGGCTCCCTGATCGCGCGTGTGGAGGCGGGCGCGAGCGGCGCTGCGCCGGCCACCGACCCGACCGCTTTGTCCAGCGCCGCAGCACCGGCTGCCGCATCGAGGGCAGCCAGTGCACCGCAATCCGACACCGCTGCTCGTGCGCGCGCCCCGGCGCGTGCCGATGTTGGCGGCGGCGATACCGTCCGCATGCCCTCACCGCAGGCGCGACCTCCCGAGGAGGGCCCCGCCGATGCCGCACGCAGTACGCAGCTGCTGGTGCTCGGCTCGGGTCCCGGTGGCTACACAGCCGCTTTCCGCGCGGCGGATCTCGGCATGAAGGTCACGCTCGTCGAGCGCGATGCGGAGCTCGGCGGCGTGTGCCTGAATGTCGGTTGCATTCCCTCCAAGGCGCTGTTGCACGCCGCCAAGGTGATCGAAGAAGCCGCGGAGATGTCCGCGCGCGGACTCGCCTTCGGTGCACCGCAGATCGATCGGGGGAAACTGCGCGCCTGGAAGGCCGCGGTGGTTGCCAAGCTCACCGGCGGGCTGAAGGTGCTTGCGCGACAGCGCAAGGTCGAGATCGTGCGTGGCGTCGGACGCTTCAAGAGCGCCAATATCCTCGAGGTCGAAGGTCCGCGCGGCGTCGAGCGCATCCGCTTCGAGCAATGCATCATCGCTGCTGGCTCGGAAGCGGTGCGGCTGCCCGGCCTGCCGCAGGACAAGCGCATCATCGATTCCAGCGACGCGCTGGAAGTGCCGGCATTTTCCGGGCCGATACTGGTGGTCGGCGGCGGCATCATCGGACTCGAGATGGCGTGTGTGTTCGA
This sequence comes from Steroidobacteraceae bacterium, assembly GCA_035639195.1. GTDB lineage: Bacteria > Pseudomonadota > Gammaproteobacteria > Steroidobacterales > Steroidobacteraceae > 13-2-20CM-66-19. Next base: position 23,461 of record DASQYM010000084.1, on the reverse strand, counting down.
TGCGCTCGGCAACCGCGTGAGCGTGGTCGAGCTCACCCGGCAGTTGATGCCCGGAACCGACAGCGATCTGCTGCGTCCGCTCGAGCGGCGCATCCGCGCGCGTTATCAGCAGATCCTGCTCGGCACCAAGGTGGCGGGCATTACGCCCGAAGCTTCCGGGTTGCGGGTGAGCTTCGCGGGGGAGCAGGCGGTGGCGCCGCAGCTTTTCGAGCGCGTGCTGGTGGCGGTCGGCCGCTCACCGAACGGCCGCGCGATCGGCGCCGAGGCGGCGGGGGTGAAAGTCGCGGAGCGCGGCTTCATTCCGGTCGACCGCCAGATGCGCACCAACGTGCCACACATCTTCGCGATCGGGGATATCGCTGCGCCGCCGCTGCTCGCGCACAAGGCAATGCACGAGGGCAAGGTCGCCGCCGAGGTCGCCGCCGGCGAGAAGCGCGCTGCAGATTGGCGCGCGATCCCCTCGGTCGCCTACACCGATCCGGAGATCGCGTGGGTCGGTCTTACCGAGAACGAGGCGCGCGAGCGCGGCATACCCTTTGGCAAGGGAGCCTTTCCCTGGCTCGCGAACGGCCGCTCCCTGTCGCTCGGACGCGAGGATGGATTCACGAAGCTGCTGTTCGATCCCGGGACGCATCGGTTGCTCGGCGGCGGCATCGTCGGCACCAACGCCGGCGAGCTGATCAGCGAGATTGCGCTCGCCATCGAAACCGGCTGCGACGCGGCCGACCTCGGGCTCACCATTCATCCGCACCCCACCCTCACAGAGACGGTCGCCGGAGCGGCAGAGGCGTTCGAGGGGACGCTGACGGACCTTTATCTGCCGAAGAAATAACCGGTCGAACCAACGAGGCCGCAACGGGCTGCGAACCGGCTGATGCCGCAGATGCGAGCCTCACGGCAGTCGGTGGACGATCTTCAGGAATTCCGGATCGCTGCGGTAGGCACCGAACTCGGGATAGCCGCGCAGCGTCGGCAGGTTGTGGTCGTGGGTGCGCTCGGCCGTCGCCAGCCAGCTCATCATGCCGGGGCGGTCCTGCGCGAGTGCGCGGTACTCTGCCACCACTACGGGGGACCCCGTGCCGCGCGCGCAGCTCTCCGCCTCGCTCGCCGAGAGCTGCTCCAGCATGGCTTGGCGGCCGCCGCGCAGGAAACGCTGCTCGGCGAGGTTCAATACATCGATGGTCTCTGCCTGACTGCGCAGCTCGGCGGCCAGTTTCGCCTCGCGCAGGAAGTCCCGGTCCCGTCCCATGATGAGATAAGCGTGCGCCAGGTAGTAATGCGATGACTCGAAGCTCGGATCGAGCTGTACCAGCCGCTCGAGCGTACTGAGTCCGGCCGTGCGATCGCCGCTGCCAAAGCGCAACCACGCCTCGTCCGCCACGATGGCGCGATTGTCCGGTTCGAGCTCACGAGCATGGCCGATGGTCTGGAGCGAGGTCGCGTAATCGCCGTGTGCGTAGAGCGCGGTCGCATACCAGTGCAGAGCTTTCGCCGAGTGAGGGTCGAGCCGCAGCGCGGTGTTGAATCCACGAAACGCGGAGTCGGCGTCTCCGTGCCACCACCAGGCAACGAAGGCCTGATCGAGCCAGGCGTCGGCGAGCTTCGGATCGAGCGCCAGTGCGGTGCGCGCGGCACGTTCCGCTTGGGGGTAGGCGAGGTCGTCCCGCATCGAGCCGAACTCACGCAGCAGCAGGTAGGTATCGGCGAGCCCCGACCAGCCGGCTGCACGGTCCGGGTAGCCCTGGGTGAGCTCACGAAAGGCACGCTCGGCGCCGAGCAGATTCGCGGCCGAGCGCGTGGCGAGCTCGAAGCGTGCCGTCATGTAGGTCTCGCGCGCTCGAGGGTCGTCATCGTACGGACCATGCAGTGTCGTTGGAGAGCCTCCGGGCGCCCGGTGTGCGGAGTTCCACAACGTGAGAACCGAGGCGACGAGTGCCAGGAGGAGCAAGGCTGCCGCCAGCGGAACTGTGCGATGCGGCATCCGGTTGCCGGTGCCCCGCGCAGTCGCCGCGGCTGGCTCGACATTTGCACGCTCGTGGGCCGTAAGTTGCGTGGCTGCCGGGTCTGGTGCGGCCGTCCCGGAACTTGCCTCGGCGAGCAGCGTCGCCTGCACCTCACTCGGTAGTGCGTGCAGCCAGCCGCTCAGCTCATCGGGCGTCGCCCACACCGAGCTGCGGCCGCCCCCCGGGATGCGGTGCACCGGCATGCCGCGGTACGCCTCCCAGCGACGCGCTGTGCGCTCGGTGCAACGCAGGAACTGTCCGATCGCTTTCCAGCCGATGAGCCGCCGCCCGCCGCCCGCGCCGTCCCCGGCCGCAGCCGTGCGGCTCGTTTCCCTGTCGACCAAAGTCCCGCCTCGCCGATCAGCGAACCGTGGGACCCCCTTTGTCTCCGCCGAGCCGCAGACCCTGTGTCAGGCTTGTTATCTCTCTCCACCGACAGATGTCGAGTCAGCGCGCGGCCGCGCAATTCTAGCAGTGTGGGCGCAGCCCCGGCGCCCGAGGTGGGGCTCAGCGTCGTGATCGACGGCGCGCCCGGACGCGGGAGGGTAGCGGCGGTCGGCGCACTGCGCGCGTGGGCGGGGGCGTCTTGTAGGAATACTCGCACAAGTCGCGGATGATGCATTTCGGGCACTTCGGCAGACGTGCCGTGCATACATAGCGGCCGTGCAGGATGAGCCAGTGATGCGCGTCCTTGCGGTATTCGGCAGGTGTGCTGGTATTGAGGGACTGCTCTACCTCGCGGGGCGTTCGTCCGGGCGCGAGCCCGGTGCGGTTGGCGACCCTGAAGATATGCGTGTCGACCGCGATCTGCGTCTCGCCGAACACCATGTTGAGAATGATGTTGGCGGTCTTGCGTCCGACACCGGGCAGGGCCTCGAGCTCGTCGCGCGTGGCCGGGACCTCGCCGCCGTGCCGCTCGATGAGCTGCTGCGCGAGGCCGACGAGGTTCTTGGCCTTGGTGTTGTAGAGACCCACCGGCTTGATGTAGGGCTTCACTCCCTCGACACCGAGCGCGGCGATGGCCCCGGGGGTATTGGCGATCGGGAAGAGGTTGCGCGTCGCGGCGTTCACGCTGCGGTCGGTGGTGTGTGCCGAAAGCATGACCGCAACCAGCAGCTCGAAGGGCGAGGCGTGCAGGAGCTCCGTGGTCGGTGTTGGATTGGCCGCCTGCAGACGGCGGAAGATGGCTCTGCGGGTCGCGGGGTGCATGGGGAGCTCAAACTGGGCGGTGCGGCAGTGTTTCAGAGGGTGGCTGAAACGTCCAGTGCACCCTGAGGTGAGAGGGATCCGACCATTGCGACGAGCGGCGCAAACTCTCCGGTGAGATGAACTTACGCTGACGCACGCTGGCGATATCCTGAAATCCCTGGTTCTCAGTGGCGCATGATGATCAGAGATCGACTGCGAGAGGCGCCGGCCGCTTCCGCCGGAGCTGCGAAGCAGAAAAAGCTGTGGCGAACCGTGCTGTGGCTCGGATCCGCCGCGCTTGTCGTACTTGTCATCTGCGGGGCTCTGATCTACCACTCCCTGCAGCAGTTCAATCCAAAGGTGCCGGCGGCTCATTTCCCAGCGCCGCAGTCGATCGAGGAGGCGCAGCGCCAGGACCTGCAGTACTTCCGGCACTATCTCCAATACGAGCGCGCCTATACACCAGCAGCGCGTGCGGAAGCCTCACGTTTGCTCGAGGGGTACCTCTCCCGAGCCGGGCGTCTGACACCGGCGGAGTTCGAGCTGGGGGTCGCCCGCATGGCAGCGCTCGCGGATAACGGTCATTCCAAAGTCTATCCAAGCGGATTCCGCCGCCGTCATAACAGCTTGCCCTGCCTGCTGTATCACTTCAGCGACGGCTACTACATCGTGCGCGCGCGGCTTGCCTGTCAGGCGCTCCTCGGCGCCAGGCTGCTAGGCATCGATGCTCATACGACGGCGCAGATTACCGATCGCATGTTCCAGTATGCCCTGGGACCCAGGAACCACTACGACCAGTACATCGCGCCGTTCTACCTGGAGTCGCCCGAGCTGCTGCACGCCGCAGGCCTGGCGGCAGCGTCGGATCACGTGACGCTCCATGTTCTCCTCCAGGACGGCACGGAGCAGGACACGACACTGGCGGCTGATCCGCCCGATCCGCAATGGGACGAGTGGATCACTTCCGACCTCTATCTGTCCGCCGCTCCGATTCCTCCAGCAGGCTCCGGGTGGCAGGCGTTGTTGCCCGCGGACGTGCAATCTCCTCTTTTCGTCAGCGACTTCAGCAATCCTTTCCATCTCCTGCGCCTGGGAGACGCCTGTTACGTGGGCTTCCGCTCCAACCAGAGCGCGAACGGTCATCCCATCGCTCCGTTCCTGGCCACTATCAAGCAGCAGATCACCAGCCAGAACCCACGCTTCGTGATTCTCGATCTGCGTCTGGATCAGGGGGGCGATCTGACCACCACCGCAGATCTGATGTCTCACATTACGACCCTCGCACCGTCCATCGAACGCGTCTATGTCCTCACCAGCGCGTGGACGTTCTCAGCCGGCATTACCAGCGCTGCGCTTGCCAAAGAACACGGGGGCACGAAGGTGACAATCGTCGGCCAAGCGGTCGGTGACCGGCTGCGCTTTTGGGGCGAGGGCGGAAGGATGACACTCCCCAACTCCAAGATCATCCTGCGCTTCGCAGCCGGGCTACACGACTACACAAGGTCGTGTCTGGGAGAACCCGGCTGCTACTGGATCATGCGTTTCTTCCCGCTGCACCTGAAGACGCTCGCCCCCGACGTCACGATCCCTTACACCTTCGCGGACTACCGCGCACGACGCGATCCGGTGCTCGACTACGTGTTGCAAGCGGCAGCTGATACCGAGCCCGGCGGCACGCGCCCGCTGCTACGGTAGACGGTAGCGGCGGCGGCCCAGTCCGCTCGGGTCAGGATTCCTGTGCTTCGACCGTGGCGATGCGCTTGCGCGCGGCGAGCAGCGCCGCCCGCTGGGCCGCGTGCGCCTGAAGACGCGCCTCGTGCGCCGCGTAGCGCGCGCGATTCTCCTGCGCACTCGGCGCAGGTGACGCACCCTGGAGCGCAGCCCGCGGCACCATCGAGATGCAGTCGACCGGACAGGGCGCGATGCACAGCTCGCAACCGGTGCACAGCGCCTCGATCACCGTGTGCATCTGCCGGCGTGCGCCGATGATGGCATCCACCGGGCAGGGCGGCAGGCACCTGACGCAGCCGATGCAGACTTCCTCGTCGATCTGCGCGATGAGCGGCGGGCCCTCCATGCCGTTGGCCGGGTTGAGCGGCAATGATGGCCGGCCGAGCAGCGCCGCGAGCGCTGCGATCGTGGTGGCGCCGCCCGGCGGGCACTGGTTGATCGGCGCTGCGCCCGCGACGATCGCCTGCGCGTAGGGGAGGCAGCCCTGGTAGCCGCAGCGCGTGCACTGCGTCTGCGGCAGCAGAAGATCGATGTCGTCGACGGTGGCCATGGCCTCGAGCGCTGCGCAGCCCCGCTTCTCAGGTGATCTTCATGCCCGGTGTCGCACCCGAATCGGGGGCGAGCAGGTAAAGACCGGGACCTTCGCCGCTCGCCGCGAGCACCATGCCCTCGGACACCCCGAACTTCATCTTGCGCGCGGCGAGGTTGGCGACCATCACCGTGAGGCGCCCTTTGAGCGTCGCCGGGTCGTAGGCCGATTTGATCCCGGCAAACACCGTGCGCTGCTCGGAGCCGAGATCGAGTGTCAGACGCAGCAGCTTGTCGGCGCCCGTCACCGCCTCGGCTTCGAGGATACGCGCGACGCGCAGATCGATCTTCCTGAACTCATCGATCGAGATCGTGCCGGGGGCGAGTGTGTCGGCGGTGTTCATGGCCGGAGTTCCCGCAGCGCGTATGCCGCCTCTGTCCGCGGTACGCGCGGGCGTGCCGCGCGCGGCCTGGTCATCGAATAGCGCATCGAGCTGCCTTTCTTCCACGCGGGTCATCAGGTGCTGGTAAGGATTGATCCGCTCGGGGGGGACCAGCGCATCGCTCCACACGAATGCACGGTCGAGACCGAACAGCTCACCTGCCACACGCTCGGCCAGGTGCGGCAGCACCGGCGCGAGCAGCACGGACAAGATCTTGAAGCCATACAGCGCGCGCGAGCACACATTCTGCAGGTGCTCGGCGCGGGCGGGATCCTTGGCGAGCAACCAGGGTCGCTCGGCATCGAAGTACTGGTTGATGGAGTCCGCAAAGCTCATGCACTCACGCATGACCCGGCCGAACTCGCGCGTCTCGTACCCCTCGCGCGCGGCGGCCGCAGCGCTGCGCGCCGCTTCGGTGAGAACGGCGATGTCCTCGCAGTAGCGCAGAGCACCGTGGAAGTGCCGGGTGATGAAAGTGGCGGCGCGGCTGGCGATGTTGATGTACTTGCCGATGAGATCGCTGTTGACGCGCGCGATGAAGTCCTCGGGATTGAAGTCGAGGTCCTCGACGCTCGCGTTGAGCTTGGCGGCGATGTAGTAGCGCAGCCATTCGGCATTCATGCCGATCTCGAGATAGCGCAGCGGGCTGATGCCGGTGCCCCGCGACTTGGACATTTTCTCGCCCGAGACCGTGATGAAGCCGTGCACCCAGACGTGGTCCGGCACCTTGTAGAAGGGGCCCGCGAACTTCAGCATCGCCGGCCAGAAAAGCGTGTGGAAGTAGATGATGTCCTTGCCGATGAAGTGGATCTGCTCGGTGTCCGGCGCGCTCAGGAACTCCTCGAAGCCACGCCGCTCGCCCTTAGCACGCGCCTTGCCGAGGTCGAAGTAGCTCTTCAGCGCCGCCAGGTAGCCGATCGGCGCGTCCAGCCACACGTAGAAGTACTTGCCGGGCGCATCCGGTATGGGAATCCCGAAATAAGGCGCATCGCGCGAGATGTCCCAGTCGCCGAGTGTCTGCTCGCCCTTGCCAGAGAGCCACTCGCCGGCCTTGTGAATGACCTGAGGTTGCAGCCGCCCCGGACTACCCAGCCAGCTCTCGAGGAACTCGATGCACTTACGGTCGGACAGGCGGAAGAAGAAATGCTCCGAGCTGCGCAGCACCGGTTTCGCGCCGGTGAGGGTCGAGTAGGGGTCGATGAGTTGTGTCGGGGTATTGACGATGCTGCACACCTCGCAGGCATCCGCGTACTGATCCTTGGTATGGCAGTTCGGACACTCGCCCTTGATGTATCGGTCGGGCAGGAACATGCCCTTCACCGGGTCGTAGAACTGCTCGACTTCCCGGCGGTAGATGAGGTCGGCCGCCTTCAGTCGCCGGTAGATGTCCCGTGAGAGCTGGGTATTCTCGGGCGAATCGGTCGAGTACCAGTGATCGTAGCTGAGATGAAAGCCCGTGAGATAGCGGGCGCGGCCGGACGCGATGCGTGCAATGAGCTCCTGCGGCGTGATGCCTTCAGCCTCCGCCTTCAGCATGATGGGTGCGCCGTGGGCGTCGTCCGCGCCGACGAAGTGCAGCTCGTGCCCCTGCATCCTCTGGAAGCGCACCCAGATGTCGGCCTGGATGTACTCCATGATGTGGCCGATGTGGAACGGGCCGTTGGCGTAGGGGAGCGCCGTGGTGACGAAGATCCTGCGCGTCATCCACGCTAGTTTACACAGCTTGGCTGCGCATCAGGCGCGGCGCCGAGAGCCTTCGGCGCTGGGCGCTGCGGGTGAGCCGCAATGAGCGCGGCACCTCAGCCGGCGTCCTTCAACTCCTCGAAGCGGCCTTTGTTGATGGCCTTCTTGTAGGCCTCGCCACCGCTGATCTGGCGTTGATGCAGCAGCTGCTCGATCGCCGCATCCATGGTGCGCATGCCGAACTGGGCGCCCGCCTGCATGGTGGTCTCGAGCTGATCGAGCTTGCCCTGGCGGATCAGGTTGCCGCAAGCCGGGGTGTTCACCATGATTTCGAGGGCGACGACACGGCCCTGCTTGTCGGCACGCTGCAGCAGCTGCTGCGAGATGACCCCGCGGAGCGAGGTCGACAACATGGTGCGTACGTGCCCCTGCTTGTCCGAGGGAAACACGTTCACCATGCGATCGACGGTCTGCGCCGCGCCGTTGGTGTGCAGCGTCCCCATGACGAGAATGCCCATCTCCGCCGCAGTGACCGCTATGCTCATGGTCTCAAGATCGCGCAACTCACCGACCAGGATCACGTCCGGGTCCTCGCGCAGTGCGGAATGCACCGCGGAGGCGAAGCTCGGACTGTGCACGCCGATCTCGCGCTGACTGATGAGGCAGCTCTTGCGCCGGTGCACGAACTCGATCGGGTCTTCTACCGTGAGAATGTGACCCTTCACGCGGCGGTTGATGTCATCGATCATCGCGGCGAGGGTGGTCGACTTGCCCGAGCCGGTCTTGCCGGTGACGAGGATGAGACCGTTGTTGGCGCGGCACATCTGGCGCACCGCTTCGGGCATCTTCAGCTCATCGAGCGTCAGCGCCTTGGAGGGGATCGCGCGGAACACCGCGCCCATGCCGTTCAGCTGCCGCATGACGTTGACGCGAAAACGTCCGCGGTCGCCGAGCGTGTAGGCGAAGTCCGCGCCGTCCTTCGCCTCGAAGCGCTCGAGTGCCTTCTTCGGCATGATCTCGTAGAGCGCCTGCTTGACTGCTTCCGCCGGAAGCTTGTCCGCGCGTAGCGGCGAGAGATCACCATGCAGGCGGATGCGCGGCGGGTCGCCGGCGATGAAGTGCAGGTCCGAGCCGCGCTTTTCCAGCACCTCGATCAGCAGCGGATCGACGAAGGCCATGGTGCCTGCACCCTCAGCCGGAGGAGCCGCCCGCCGCCGCCGCCGGCGCCGCCGTCGTCCCGGTCGTTTCGACTTTCGGCAGCATGGTGGTGTCGGTGACGAATTTCTGGAACGGGCGCTTGTCGCTCGCATAGGCGTATGCGTCATCCGGATCGATGGTGCGCGCGGAGATCGCCGCCAGCAGCGCCTGATCGAGCAGCTGCATGCCGAGATCGCGCCCCATCTGCAGCTGGCTTGGAATCTGATGTGTCTGCTCGGTCTGGATCAGCTTGGCGATCGCCTTGGTCATCATGAGAACTTCGCAGATGGCCTTGCGTCCGTGTCCGTCGGCGGTCTTCACCAGCACCTGCGTGACCACCGCCAGCAGGTTCTGCGCCAGGAAGCTCTTGGTCTGCTCACGCTCCTCGACCGGAAGCGCATCGATGACGCGATCTATCGTCTTGACTGCACCGGTGGTGTGGAGCGTGCCGAGCACCAGGTGGCCGGTTTCCGCCGCGGTCATTGCCATGGAGATCGTCTCGGCATCGCGCAGCTCACCGACCAGTATCACGTCCGGGTCTTCTCTCATCGCCGCGCGCACTCCTTCGGCGAAGCTCGGGATGTGCGTGCCGAGCTCGCGCTGGATCACCTGGCTCTGCTTGCTCGGGTGAACGAACTCGATCGGATCTTCGAGGCTGATGATGTTGAGCCGGCGCGTGGAGTTGAGATGATCGATCATCGCGGCCAGCGTGGTGGACTTGCCGGTCCCGGTCGAGCCGGTGACCAGCACCATGCCCTGATGGAAGTCGCACAGCTTGGTGACCACCGGAGGAAGTGCCAGCTTCTCGAGCGTCGGTACGCTCGAGGGAATGGAGCGGAAGGTGGCGCCGATCCCGGTCTCCTTGCGGTACACGTTGACGCGAAAGCGCCCGCCCTCGGCGGACACGTAGGAGAAGTCGAGGTCGTTGCCCTTGGCGAAGTGCTCGTTCTGCGCGCGGGTGAGGATCTCCGCGATATAGCCCTCGAGCTCCGCTTCGCGCACGTCGCGGAACTTGATCGGCATCAGATCACCGTGCATGCGCAGCATCGGCGGTACGCCGACCGCCAGGTGCACATCCGAGCACCCCTGCTGGGTGCCGAGCTTCAGGAACGCATCGATGCGCGCCAAGCCATTCTCCCTCATCGATCCAGTGGGCTGTTTAGCCGCTTTCGAGCTTTGCGATCAACGACTTGAGCTCCGAAATTTGACGTAACGCACGGTCTTTCGCAAGGTGCCCCGAAAGAGCGATCCCGCGGCCTCGTGGGCATTGCGTCCGTTGAGCCGATGCGGCCCGGGTGCGCCGTGCGCGGCGCGGGGGTGGTGGTAGTTAAGTGGTGCGGCGCGCGTCGGTCAGACGCGGTAGGGGTCGAGGGCGGCGCGGAACTCGTCCATGGTCTGGAAGCGCTTGGTCTTGTCGACCGCCATGGCGCGCATGACGAGGTCCGAAAGTCCCGGCGGGAGCTGCGGGTTCACTTCCTGCGGAGCCTTCGCCTTGCCCTGCACGTGCTGGTACATGACCGACATGTGATCGCCACGCGAATACGGCGGCACCCCGGTCACCATCTCGTACAGGATGACGCCGAGCGCATAGATATCCGCGCGCTGATCGACCTTCTTGCCGAGGATCTGCTCGGGCGCCATGTACTTCGGCGAGCCGATCACGTATCCGGTCTTGGTGAGCTGCGTATCACCCTCGCGCTGGGCGGCCGCCACACCGAAGTCGACGACCTTGAGGAATCCCTCCTGATTGATCAGTACATTGGCGGGCTTGAGGTCACGGTGCACGATGCCGAGCTGGTGGGCGACCGCCATGCCGGTGCAGATGTCGCTGGCGAACTGCATGGCGCGCTTGAGCTCGATGGGCTTCTCGTTCACGACCTCGCTGCCGAGAGTGTGCGAGGGGAAGTACTCCATGGAGATGGCGTAATTGCCCTGGATGTACAGGAAGTCGTAAATGCGGATCACGTTCTGATGCGTGATCTTGCGCGAGTAGCGCAGCTCGTGGACGAAGCGCTTCATCACCTCTTCGTCCTGCGAGACGTTCGGGTTGAGGAACTTCAGGATCAGCCGCTCATCGACGACCGTATCCTCCATCAGCAGCACCGTGCCGAAGGCGCCGCGACCGATACGGTCGATGTATTTGTAGCGGCCCTCGATGATATCGCCCGGCTTGAGCGTCTGGATGTCGAGCTTCTGCGGGCCTTCGACCTGACCTCGCGCGATGCGCGAGGCGTCGGTGATGACCTGCGTCTTGGCCGCTTCCGCGGCCGCCGGCTGCGGCGGTGGCCGTGCGCCCTGCGCAGTGCCGGTCGCGACCGCCTGCGGGATGGGAGTGCCCGAGCCGAGCATGCTGATTCCGGCGATGCGGTTTTCGAGCTCGTTCACCGCCGCGGCGGCCATGCGCGAGATGGTCTGATCGGGCGAGCCCATCTGCGCCTGCAGCTCGCTGCGCACCTGCTCGGCGCGCGCCTCATCCGCCACCCGCGCGAGCGCCTGGATGGCTTCGATGCGGACCTCGCGCTCGGGCCGTCCGACGAGCGGCAGGAAGGTGTCGACCAGGCGGCTGTCGCCGAGCTTGCCGAGCGCGCGCACCACGATGGCCGTCGCCTTGGCCTCGGGGCTGCTCAGCATTTCCATGAGGCGTGGCACTGCGCGCTTGCTGCCGATCTCCGCGAGCGCATCCACGGCGCGCTCGCTCACCCACCAGTCGCTGTCGCGGGTGGCCTGAATGAGCGAATCGACGGCGCGCTCGTCCTTGGTCTGGTTGAGGATCTCGATGGCGGCGCGCCGGATATCCTCGTCCTGATCGCGCACCAGCTGCAGCACCGCATCGATCACCTTCGGGCCGCCGATCTTGCCGAGCGCATCGGCGGCGCGGCTGCGCACCCACCAGTCGCTGTCCTTCAGTGACTCGAGCAGATACTTCACCGACTTGGCGCTGCCGATCTCATTCAGCACCTCGACCGCTGCGCGCCGGGCGTTCTCGTTCTCGTCCTTCAACACCTCGATGAGGTACTGCATGGTCTCGGGGTGGTTGGCCTTGATGACCACGTCGATGGCGCGATTCATGACCTCGAGCTCCGGGTCGCGCAGCAGCGCGCACACCCGCTCGATGTCGATCGGCCCATCCATGCGCTGCATCGCCGCGAGCGCGGCGCTGCGGATGAGCTTGTTGGGATCCTTCAGCAATGCCTGCAGCGCGGTCTGCACTTCGGGCGTGTTGAAACGTGCCAGGGTATTGATGATGTGCACGCGCGCGATGGGGTCCTTGCCCTGCACGCGGCCGAGCAGGTCCGGCAGTGATTGCTTGTCGGCGATCTCGCCGATCACCCGGAAGAGCGCGGCCTTCTCGTTCGGCTCCTGGGTATAGGCGGCATTCAGCAGCTCGCGCACGTTGAAGCGCGACTTCTGCGCCGCGATCACCTCGAGCAATGCGGACTTGGAGACTCCGGGCGTCGCGAGCGCATCGATCAGCAGGTGCGCCGGGTAGGTGTGGCTCGCGGTGAGCGCCCAGGTGATGCCCGAGATGACGCGCGGACTTCCTTCGACCAGCCCGCGTATGTAGAGGGGAAAGGTCTTGTGGTTGACGAGGCTGCCGAGCACATCGACGAAGGCCATGGTCGCGCCTTTGTCGGCCTCCGGGAGCGCGCCGAAGACGGCCTCGATCGCGCCTGGGCCCATGTCCTTCAGCCGCGCGACGGCCTTCTGCGTGTCGGAGCTGGTGGGGTCAGGCGAGGACCGGATCTCGGTGATGAGCCGGTCGGCACGCAAGTTCGTGAAAAAGCTCATTCAGCCTTTTTCCGTCGCAGCAGCTCCTGCACCCATCCAGCACGGGGATGAGCCCTATCGTCTACTATAAGGAGCAAGCTCACCGGAGTTCTGTGAATTATGCCATAGCCTTGAGCCCAGCCAGGGAGCGCTTTGTGCGCTCCATCTCGCTGCCCATACAATTCAGACCATGCCGTCCTGCCGGCTTATCTCGCGATTTTCAACATGACCCCCAATGAGACCGTGTCTGCAGTGCGCGCCGCGCTGGAGGCGTATGCCGACCCCTACCTCGGGGAGTCGCTCGGCGCGGCTCAGGCCATCAGGGAGGTGCGTGCCTCCGACGCTGGCGTCAGCGCACAGGTGGTGCTCGGGTTTCCGAGCGGCGGCTACGAGTCGGAGCTCAGCGCTGCGCTCAGCCGCCAGCTCGCCGCCGCGGGGATCGCGGCGCCACTCACCCTCGAGCTGCAGTCCGACATCCGCGCGCACGCGGTACAGCGCAATCTCAAGCCGCTCGAGGATATCCGCAACGTGGTGGCAGTCGCCTCGGGCAAGGGCGGTGTGGGCAAGTCCACCGTCGCGGTGAATCTCGCACTCGCCTGGGCCGCACAAGGTGCCCGGGTCGGGATCCTCGATGCCGATATCTACGGCCCAAGCCAGCCGCTCATGCTGGGCCTCGTGGGGCAGCGTCCCACATCGGCTGATGGCAAGCACCTGCGCCCGCTCGTGAGCCACGGTGTCAGTGCCATGTCGATCGGTTTCCTCGTGGATGCCGAGCAGCCGATGGTGTGGCGCGGTCCCATGGTGACGCAGGCGCTCACACAGCTGCTCGGTGAGACGCAATGGGGTGCGCTCGATTACCTGGTGGTCGACATGCCGCCCGGCACCGGCGACATCCAGCTCACGCTCGCGCAGCGGGTGCCGGTCGCCGGCGCGGTCATCGTGACGACGCCGCAGGACATTGCGCTGGCGGATGCGCGCAAGGGACTCAAGATGTTCGAGAAGGTGTCGGTGCCGGTGCTTGGCATCGTCGAGAACATGAGTGTGCACATCTGCTCGAACTGCGGCCACAGCGAGCACATCTTCGGTGCGGGCGGCGGTGAGCGCATGGCGCGCGAATATGGCGTGCGGCTGCTCGGCGAGCTGCCGCTCGATGCGCACATCCGCGAGGAGGCCGATGGCGGGCGCCCCACCGTGGTCGCGGCGCCCGACACGCCGCGCGCACGGCCGTACTTCGAGATGGCGCGGCGCACGGCGGCCGCGCTCGCATTGCGTGCACGTGACCGCAGCGCGCTGTTTCCAAAGATCGTGGTCGAGGAGACCTGAGGCTCAATTCGCAGCGCGCGGTGCGCGCCGCGCTACGGTGCGGTGTCCGCCGCGCTACCGAGCACCGTCAATCTACGGAGCGGTGCGGAAGTCCTCCAACACCGCGCGAATCGCCTCCTTGGAGACCACGATGGCGCCCGTGTACGGTCGATCGAGAGCGATGACCACGAGAACTGCCGAGAGGATGATCCCCGCGAGTATGCCGGTCATCAGTGACTGCGCGATCAGGTTCTCGGTACCGAAGAAGAAGGTGAAGGAGACCGTGAGCGCCGCGCCGAGGAAGATGACGAACCAGATCACAGGCGGGACCGTGCCCTCGGCCATCACGAGGCGCTCGCGCCGTGCACGGGTGAGCTCATCGAGCTGGGTCAACAAGTCCTTCTGAACATTGGCGTCGCGAAACTCGGCAGGACGCACGCGCACGACCACCTCGTACAGGTCACTCAGTACCCGCGTAGTCACGGCACTCGAGCGACCCCGTACCATCGCCGGCCACTCATCGGCGAGCACCGACCTCAGGTAAGCCGCGAGGTTTTCATGCACCGCTGCAGTGGAGCTCTCGTCCAGACCACCGCTCAGGCGGTAGATGGTGGCCGCAGCTCCCGCTTCCCGCGCCAGCGCCTTCTCGGCGTCATAGAAGCGTTCCCAGGAGATGATCACGACGAAAGCGAGCAGCACCGCGTACAGCACCCCGATCACGGCGAACTTGAAGCCGGCCACTTCGTTGTTGCCGCGCAGCTGTGCGAGGCGGATGCGCAGGCGCACGAGGAACGGGCCCGTCATGGCGAGCGCCGTGAAGATGAAAAGCAGCAGGATCAGCACCCATCCGGGTCGGCTGGTGAGGAAAAACATGCGCGCCGGCTCCCCGATTCTCGTTCGCTAGCGAGCGTAGGCGGGGAAGTGCGCCGGTGCAATCGTCCCCGCAGCCGCCGTGGACCCCTGGCTGCGCCGCAGGCTATCCTTGCGCGCTTTATTCCCCTGGCTGTCTGCGCGCGGTGCGCGGCGAGAGGCTTGCGGTGAGCATCAAGTCCGATAACTGGATCCGTCGTATGGCGCGTGAGCAGCGCATGATCGAGCCGTTCGAGCCCGGGCAGGTGCGGGTGGCCGCCGACGGCCACAAGATCGTCTCCTACGGCACTTCCAGCTACGGCTACGACGTGCGCTGTGCGGATGAGTTCAAGATCTTCACCAACATCAACTCCACCATCGTCGATCCGAAGGCGTTCGATGAGAAGAGCTTCGTCGATTTCCGCGGCGGTGTTTGTATCATCCCACCCAACTCGTTTGCGCTCGCGCGCACGGTGGAATATTTCCGCATTCCACGGAATGTGCTCGTAGCCACACTTGGAAAGTCGACGTACGCACGCTGCTTCCGTGCAGACACGCGCGTCGCGTTGGTCGATGGCACATCAGCGACACTCGAGGAAATGGCGTGCGGGCACGAACGCGGCGAGTCGTATCGGGGCTACAGCATCGGGGCCGGAGGGATGCTGATGGTTACGCTGCTCGATGCTGCGCGTTTCATCGGCCGCGACGCGCTAATGGAAATTACGCTGGACAACGGCGAGCGCATTCATGCGACAGCTGACCATCTCTTCATGAGGCGCAATGGGCGCATGGTCGAAGCGCACAGGCTGCGGCCGGGAGATGCGCTTATGCCCCTGTATCGCGATCTCCGCCGCGGCTATGAGGTGGTCTATCAGCCGGTAGACGGGCATATGTATCCCACTCATCGCCTTGCGGACGAGTGGAGCCTGCGGCATGAAATTTATCCCGACACTGCGGGGACGCACAGACATCATCGCGATTTCGAGCGTCGCAATGGTCGGCCGCCCAACATCGAGCGCATGGAGGCGTGTGAACATATCCGCCTGCACAATTCCGCGAGCTACAGCGAGGACTTCGACCCGCAGGCACACGGTGCGGCGAACCAGGCGTCGCTACAGCGGCGTGCGCAAGATCCCCGCTGGCTTGAGGACTATGCGCGCGCTCAATCCGTATTCCGGCGCTATCAGGACGTTCTCACCGAATTCCGTGGCCTAGCGCGCTATCGCAACCATGAGATCGCGACGGTGCGCGAGCTTCCCGGCGAACATGACGTGTACTGTCTCACCGTTCCGGAGGCGGGCAACTTTGCGCTCGAGGCGGGTGTCTTCGTCCGCAACTGCGGCATTATTGTCAACGTAACTCCTCTGGAGCCGGAGTGGGAAGGTCATGTCACGCTCGAGTTTTCCAACACCACGCCACTCCCCGCGAAAATCTACGCGAACGAGGGCGTAGCGCAGATGTTGTTCTTCGAGTCCGATGAGGTGTGCGCGACCTCGTACAAAGATCGCGGCGGTAAGTACCAGGGGCAACGCGGCGTGACGTTGCCGAAGACCTGAGACTGCGCGCCAGCGC
This sequence comes from Steroidobacteraceae bacterium, assembly GCA_035639195.1. GTDB lineage: Bacteria > Pseudomonadota > Gammaproteobacteria > Steroidobacterales > Steroidobacteraceae > 13-2-20CM-66-19. The sequence continues at coordinate 7,197 of DASQYM010000084.1, read as the reverse complement.
TCGTTGAGAAGGTGCCCCCGCGCATAGCTGTCGTGGACGACGATACGTCCACGCCGCGCGCGCATCCTCCGCTGCCCCGGGTGCCTCACTGACGCGTGAGGCTCTGGATCTCCAGGGTCCACTGCACGTCGTCGCCCTTCTTCTGCTGGACCTTCATCGGGATATAACCGCGGTCCGGCGCACACCAGAAGCTCGTGACGCGTGGTGAATATTTTTTCTGCGCTTTGAAGACCACCGTGCGCATATCGCCCATCGGAGTACTGATGGTCGCTTCGCCGTCGCGGGTGAATTGGTACTCACGCACGCTATTCTTGTCGATGAGTTGCACCGTCGCGGGGGTGCGTCCCGCGAGCAGCTCCACCATCAGGTCGAGCTGCACCGAGCCGTCGTCCTGTACCTGCGGTGTGAGCGGCAAGTCGACCTTGGTGCCCTGGTATGCGCCGGTGACTTTGTGGCTCTGCCAGTCGTAGTTGAGCTGGATGCTCTTGCTGGCATCGCCGCCGCTCGACTTGAAGCTCTGTGGCAGCACGCCCTGATCGCTGACACGCACCACGCTTACCTGCGACGGCGGAAAGACGCCGGAGGCCAACTTCCCGATGCCGCGCGCCTCGCTGCGCGAGCTGAAAGTCCAGGCAGCGCCAGTGTGCTCGAGCTTCAGCGTCGAGACCGCGACCGTCATGCCGTGCCAGACGCCGTTGTAGGTAGCCGTGTAGGGCTTGAGCTCCTCGGCGGCCGCAGCAACCGTGCTCATCACCAGCAGCGCGGCGAGCATGCTACCGTGCCGGCGAGCGCAGCTGGCCCCATCAGACAACTGACGCACTGAAGTCCTCCACGATCGGCGCCTCGAGCCGCCGTCCATCGAGCCAGGGCTCACCGGCGCGCCAGGCGAGCCGCCCGGCGCCAAGCCAGCCGATGACGCGTGGGTAGATGATGTGCTCGGTCGCAAGTACGCGCGCGGCGAGCGCGGTTTCGCTGTCACCGGGGAGCACCGCGACCTTCGACTGCAGAATCACCGGTCCCGCATCGAGCTCGGACGTGACGAAGTGTACGCTCGCGCCGTGCTTGGTGTCGCCCGCGGCGAGCACGCGGGCGTGCGTATGCAAGCCGCGGAATCGGGGCAAAAGCGAGGGATGGATATTGAGCATGCGGCCGAGGTAACGCCGCACCAGCGCCGGGGAAAGAATGCGCATGAACCCGGCGAGTGCGATCACATCAGGCTGCACAGCAGCGAGCGTCGCGCTCAGCATCTGCTCGAAGGGAACCTCGCTTGGTTGCGCGCTCCAGGCCGCGGTTGCGACCCCGAGCGCACGCGCGCTCGCAAGCCCCGGGGCGTTGACACGATCGGAGATCACCATCACAGGTTCGGCGGCGATCTCGCCCGCGAGCGCGGCGTGCAGTATGGCGCTCATGTTGGAACCGCGGCCGGAGATCAGCAGGGCGAGCTTCAGCGGCGCGCGTGCGCTCATTCCTGGATCACCGCCCCGCGCTCGCCGCGCTGGACCTCGCCGATGATCTGTGCGCTCTCGCCCTGCGCAGTCAGCAGCGCCACCGCAGCCGCGGCATGCACCGCGGGCACGATGACGATCATGCCGATGCCACAATTGAAGGTACGGTACATTTCCGTGGAGTCGATGCGCGAGGTGCTCTGCAACCACTCGAACACCGGATCGCTTCCCCAGCGGCGCCGCTCGAGCACCGCCTCGAGCCCGGCAGGCAACGCTCGTGGAATGTTGTCGATGAGGCCGCCGCCGGTGATGTGTGCCAGCCCATGCACCGGCAATGCACGCAGCAGCGCGCGCAGCGGCTTCACGTAGATACGTGTCGGGGTGAGCAAGCGCTCGAACAACGTGCGGCCCGCCAGCATGGTAGCCTTCGTCGCGCCGCTCACCGCGATCAGCTTGCGGATCAACGAGTAGCCGTTCGAATGCGGCCCGGACGAGTCCAGTCCGATGATGGTATCTCCGGCCGCGACCGCGCTGCCGTCGATGATCGCCTCTTTCTCCACCACACCGACGCAAAAACCCGCCAGGTCGTAGTCAGCGTCGTGATAGATGCCGGGCATCTCGGCGGTCTCGCCACCGACGAGCGCCGCACCTGCTTGCACGCAGCCTTCGACGATGCCACGCACCACCGCCTCCGCGACCGAAACCTGCAACTTGCCGGTCGCGTAATAGTCGAGAAAGAACAGCGGCTCGGCCCCCTGCACCACCACGTCGTTCGCGCACATGGCGACCAGGTCGATGCCGATGGTGTCGTGACGGCCGGTGTCGATCGCGAGGCGCAGCTTCGTGCCCACACCATCGGTGCCGGCGACCAGCACCGGCTGGCGATAGCCCGAAGGCAACTCGATGAGTGCGCCGAAACCGCCAACGCCTGCGAGCACCTCGCGCCGCTGCGCACGGCGCACCAGCGGCTTGATGAGCTCGACGAGCTCATCGCCCGCGTCGATGTCAACGCCGGCATCGCGATAAGTGATGGCGGGGCCTTCTGTCATGGGTGCAGCTTGGTGCAGGACCGGTGGCCGAGGAGGCGGGCGCGTATGCTATTGTACCTACCGCTTCGCGGCCTTGCGCGTGCGCGGAGAAGCATGTCCTCACCGGCCTCAACACCCAATCCCGCGACGGCGTACCTGCGCGGAGTGCTTGCGCTGGCGTGTCTGCTGTGCTGTGCGCTGCCGTGCGAGGCGGGTCGGCCGGTGGGTGTCTACGAGGTGGACATCGAAGGACAGACGCCTGCGGCGCTCCAGGATGCCATGCGCCAGGCACTCGTGCGCGCCACCGGCCGGCGTGAATCCGCCGAAGATCCGGCACTCGCGAGCCTGATCAGCGATGCGCCGCGCTACGTGAAGAGTTACAGCACGGGACCGCGCGGTGAGCCACAAGTGGTGTTCGATGCGGCCGCCGTCGAGCGCGCCATTGGCGCCGCCAGCCGAAGCGTGTGGGAGCGGGAGCGTCCCTTCACCCTCGTGGTACTCGACCCGCCGCGCACACGCACCAGCGAGGATGCGGCGCGCACCGAGCTCGAGCGCGTGGCCGCCGAGCGCGGGCTGCCGATCAGCCTTATTCCGTTGCCGCTCACCGATAGCGCGGGCAATGCCCTCGGCGCGGATGCGCTGCTGCAGTCCGCGCAGCGCTATGGCGGGGATGAGATACTCGTGGGGCGTGGTGCGGATGCAGGTCCCGAGACGCCGCTCCAGTGGACGCTCTACACCCGCGCCATCACCACCAGCTGGAGCGGGCCGCTCGCGGCCGGCATCGATCACACCGTGAATGTGCTCGTGCCGCAGCCGGCAGCTTCGCTCGCCGAGGCGGACGCCCCGGCACGCGTGCAGATCGATGGTGTCAACTCGCTACTCGCCTATGCGACTGTCGAGCGCCTGGTGGGAAGTACCCCGGGCGTACGCCGCGCCAACATCGCAGCGGCAGATGCCGCGAGCGTCAGCTTCGATGTCATCGCTCGCGGCGGTGCGGCCGGGCTCGCCCAGGCACTCGCGGGTTCGGCGCATCTGGTGCGCGTGAGCGGCACGGGCGAAGCGTTGGTGTACCGCTACCAACCCCAGGGGTGAAAAACCCCGGTTCCGTAACAACGTGCGCCACCTGCCGAACCTCATCTGCCTCGTCCGCCTGGCGTTGATCTGGCCGACGCTCAGCGCGCTGCATGCGGGTGAATACCGCGCGGCGCTTGCGCTCTTCATCCTGGCGGCTGCTTCCGATGGGCTCGATGGTTACCTCGCCAAGCGCTACAACTGGACCTCCGAGCTCGGTAAGTTCCTCGATCCGCTCGCCGACAAGCTCCTCATCGTCACGGTGTTCGTCGAGGCGGCGTGGCTCGATCTGGTGCCGTGGTGGCTCACCGCTGCGGTCGTCGCTCGCGATGTGATGATCGGCCTCGGTGCGCTCATTTTCCGGCTCTGGTTCGGCCCGCTGCACGGCCGGCCGACACGCTTCAGCAAAGTCAACACCGGGGCGCAGCTGCTGTACGTAATGGTGGTGATGCTCAATGCCGCCTTCGGCGTACCGCCGCGTGAGGTCCTCGCGGCTCTCGCGCTCCTTACGCTTCTCACCACAGTCCTCTCCGGCCTGCACTATCTGCAGATTTTCACTCGGCGCGCCTGGGCGCAGCCGCCGCACACCGCCTGAGAGCAGACGATGCAGCAGCTGCCCCTCGGCGTGCGCCTGGCCGACCGCGCGGTCTTCCGCAGCTTCCTGCCGGCGCACAATGCCGAGGCGGTGGAGCATCTGCAGCGCGCCGCCGAAGGTGCCGCAGCGACTCTCACCTGGTTGTGCGGCCCACGTGGGGCCGGCAAGACCCACCTGCTGCAGGCGGCCTGCGCGGCAGCGAGCGAGCGCATGCGCGCGGGCTACGTGCCGCTCGCCGACGTGGCAGCGCTCGGGATCGGTGTGCTCGAGGGGCTGCCGCAGCTGCAGTGTCTATGTCTGGATGATGTCGATCACGTCATCGGACAGCTCGCGTGGGAGCGCAGCATCTTCGCCCTGCTGCGTGAGATCGAGGAGGGCGGTGCGCGGCTCATACTCGCCGCACAGGTGCCACCGGCCCTGCTCGGGTGGGCGCTTGCCGATCTCGGGTCACGCTGCGCGGCGGGCGCAGTCTTCCAGTTGCGTGTTCTCGAGGAGCAACAGCAGCACGCCGCGTTGCAGCTGCGTGCGCGGCTGCGCGGCCTCGAGCTTCCCGATGAAACCTGGCATTGGCTGCGCAAGCGCTTTCCGCGCGACATGCGCACGCTCTATCAGCTGCTCGACACGCTCGATGAGGCCGCGCTCGCCGCGCAGCGCCGCCTGACCGTGCCGTTCATCCGTGAGGTGCTGCGTTCGGCGCGCCTGGGCGCGGACTGAGCATCTGCGCGCGCGGGCGCGGGCTCTGCGCTCAACCGGAGAGGCGTAACGCGAGCGCCGCTACGCGCCGGCCGAGCGCCTGCGCCAGGGATTTCTCGGCTTCCGTCAGCACCGGTGCGCTGCCGGCCGTGCCCACGTGCGATGCGCCGTAAGGCGTGCCGCCGCTGCGGGTCTCATTCAGCGCTCGCTCGGTGTAGGGAAGACCCACCAGATACATGCCATGATGCAGGAGCGGCAGCATCATGGAGATGAGCGTCGTCTCCTGGCCGCCGTGCAGAGTCTGCGTCGAGGTGAAGACTCCCGCGGGTTTTCCGCAGAGCGCGCCCGTGAGCCATAGACTCCCGGTGCCATCGAGAAAGTACTTGAGAGGGGCGGCCATGTTGCCGAAACGTGTGGGGCTGCCGAGTACCAGCCCCTGCGTATCGCGCAGATCATCGAGCGTCGCGTACGGCGGGCCGCTCGCGGGCACGGGGTGCGCCGCTGCTTCGCTCTCGGCGGTCACAGCAGGCACGGTCCGCAGTCGCGCGCTCGCGCCGGCACTCTCGACTCCGCGGCACACCTGGCGCGCCAGCTCCGCCGTCGCTCCGCTGCGCGAGTAATACAGCACCAGGATCTCGGCCATGGCGGCGTACGTTGCCACAAAACTGCGGGGCCATCATCTAGCCGCCCGGACCACGGCTGCGTTCAACTCTAGTACTATCGCGCCTTTCCCGGCGAGCGCGAACACCGAGCATGGTATGCAAGAAGTGTCTGGTCGGCGGCCGGGTACAGGGGGTCTTTTATCGCGCGACCGCCGCGCGCCGTGCCCGTGAGCTGGGAATCCACGGTCATGCCCGCAACCTGCCTGACGGTCGCGTGGAGGTGCTGGCGTGCGGCGATGAGACTTCCGTGAATGTGTTCGTGGAATGGCTGTGGACCGGGTCCTCGGCCTCCAAGGTCACCTCGGTAGAGGTGAGCGACGCGCAGCCGCAGGCTGCGCCGCGTGGATTTCGTACCGATTGATGTGCGACAGATGTTGAATCGTTATTTTTCGCTGCTTCTCATTGCACTGCTGTGGGCGTCGCCGCCGCTCACTGTCGCGCTGCAGACTGCAGTTTCCGCACAGGACGCGACACCGGCGCCGCAGGTCCAGCCGGCGCCTCCATCCGCTGAGCCAGCCGCCGCAACAGAGTCGTCATCTGCGCCAGGCGCTCCCGCGCCTACCGTTCAGCCGCCCAAAGGCGAGACGCCGCCGCCCCCGGCGGTACACGAGGCGCAGCCGCCCGCCGCCGCAACGCCCGTTTCCAAGCCTTCATGGTTCCACCGTCACCGTCACCGCGGACAACAACCGTGGGTCGCGGCCGCGAGTCCGCTGGCGGTAGATGCGGGTCTCGAGATACTTCGCCGCGGGGGCAAAGCGCTCGATGCTGCCGTGGCCGTCCAGACGATGCTCGGGCTCGTCGAGCCACAAAGCTCGGGTGTGGCCGGCGGCGCTTTCCTGCTCTATTACGACGCGCACACCGGCAGGGTGACGGCCTTCGACGGGCGCGAGAAGGCGCCGGCCGGCGCACGCGGAGATATGTTCCTCGATGAGCATGGCAAGCCCATGTCCTACTTCGAGGCGGTGCGCAGCGGCCGCTCGACCGGAGTGCCTGGCGTCATGGCCATGCTCTGGAGCGCGCACCACAGGTTCGGCGCGCTGCACTGGAAGGATCTGTTCCAACCTGCGATCCGCAGCGCTAGCCAAGGCTTCAAGGTGCCGGGGCGGCTCGCCATGTTTCTCGGCGAGGGCTCGCCGTTTCCGCCCACGAATGAAGTGCGCAATCTGTTCTCGCGGCCCGACGGCGACATCATCGAGGAGGGCGATACCTTCCAGAACCCGAAGTACGCACAGACGCTCGAGGCGATCGCGCGCGATGGGCCACACGCGCTCTATGAGGGCGAGATCGCCGAGGCGATCGTGCACGCGACGCACCAGGCGCCGCTGCCGGGCACCATGATTCTCAGCGATCTCGACTCCTACCGCCCCGATGCCTCGGCGCCCCTTTGCCGTCCGTATCGCGGTTACTCCGTGTGCGTGCCGCCGCCGCCCTCGAGCGGCGTGTCGCTCCTGGAAATGCTCGCCATTCTCGAGCAGACCGATATAGCCACGCGGCGGCCGTCCGACCCGCAGGCGTGGTTCCTGTTCGCGCAGGCGAGCCGCCTGATCTACGCCGATCGCGACCGCTACGTCGGGGACCCGCACTTCGTGACGGTGCCGGTCGAGCGGATGCTGGAACCCTCTTACGTGCGGCTGCGAGCGGCGCTCATCGGCGAGCATGCAGGTCCGGCGCCACAGGCCGGAGACATTCCGCTGCCGCGCGGA
>DASQYM010000083.1:0-15725 GCA_035639195.1 Steroidobacteraceae bacterium | reverse complement strand
GCTGTCGGGCGTGGTGCTTGTGAGCCGCGACCGCGGCGGCAGCTTCGTTCTGCAGCAGCAGGCGGATCGCTCCGGCCTGTCTGGCCTCTGCCCGGCGGGTGATGCACGGCTCGCTGTGGTGGGTGAGGACGGTGCGCGGCTCATCGTGCTCGCGGATGCGCGCGGCGTCGCCGGGAGCGCAAGCCCATGACGACAGGTGGTGACGCGCCGCATCTGTCCCCGACCCTGGTCGGCCGGCTCGAACGGCTCATCTTCGGCCATCGCACGGCGATCCTGGTGCTGTTCGCGCTCGGAACCGTGCTGCTCGGCGCGAGCGCAGCGCGTGGACTGCGCATCGACACCTCGTTCAACAAGACTCTCCCGATCCATCACGAATACATGCGCACCTATCTCGACCCACGAGTGGCCGAGTTTCGCGGCGCCGACCGTGTGTTGATTGCGCTGATCGCGCGCGATGGCAACATGTTCACGCCGCAGTTCTTCGCAGCACTGCGCAAGGCTACCGACGAGGTCATCGTCATGGACGGCATCGACCGCACGCAGGTGCAGTCGATCTTTACCCCCAACGTACGCTACCTCGAGGTGGTCGAGGACGGCATCGAAGCGGGCAATGTGATCCCGGCGGACTTCACCGCGACGGCCGAGAACATGACGCGGGTGCGCGACAACATCAGGAAGGCCGGCATCATCGGGCGGCTGGTGGCGAACGACTTCTCCGGTGCGCTGGTGAGTGCGATCGTGCTCGACACCGACGCGCAGGGTAAGCCGGTCGATCCGATCCACATCGCCAACGAGCTCGAGCGGCGCGTACGTGCACCGCTCGAGGGTCACGGCATCGATGTGCACATCATCGGTTTCGCCAAGGTGGTGGGCGACATTGCCGATGGGGCGGCATCCGTGCTGCTGTTTGCAGTCATCACGCTCGTGCTGACGCTGCTGGCGGTGCGCATCTACTGCCAGTCGTGGCGGGTCGCGTTCGTCCCGGTGCTGTGCTCAGGCGTCGCGGTGCTATGGCAGCTCGGGGCGCTGGTGCTGCTGCACTACGGCATCGATCCCATCGGGCTGCTGGTGCCGTTCCTGATATTCGCCATCGGGGTGAGCCACGGCGTACAGAAGATCAGCGCGGTGAGCGATGCAGCGGTCGACGGCCTCGACAGCCTGCAGGCCGCGCGCCGCACGTTCCGGCAGCTGCTGGCGCCGGCGATCATCGCGCTGCTCGCGGACCTGGTGGGCTTCGTCACCATTCTCGTGATACCCGTGCAGGTGATCCGCGAGATGGCGATCACCGCGAGCATCGGCGTCGCTATCGTCATCGTCACCGACCTGGTGCTGCTGCCGGTACTGGTCTCATACGTGTCCTTCGATGCCGGCTATCAGGCGCGGGTGGTACGACGCTGGTGGTGGCTCGCACCGCTGTGGCATCGCCTGTCGGCGATCACCCGCCGCGGTCCCGCGCTCGCCATCATCGCGCTCGCCGCGGTGCTCGGCGTGCTCGGCTGGTGGAAGGGGCGCGAGACGCCGATCGGAGACACCCAGGCGGGGGTGCCGGAGCTGCGTGCCGAATCGCGTTATAACCGCGACAACGATGTCATTACCTCCAAATTCAGCATCGGCGTCGATGTGCTCACCGCGATCGTGGAGTCGCGGCAGCCGGTGTGCGTCAGCCACGATCTCATGACCTGGATGGATCGCTTCGGCTGGCGCATGCGCAACCTCGAGGGCGTGCAGGAGGTGATCACGCTGCCCTTCATCGCCAAGGTGGCAATCGCCGGCTGGAACGAGGGCAGCCTCAAGTGGCGCAGCATCCCGCGCGAGCAGACGCAGCTCACGCAATCGACGCGCTACATCGAGACCAGCACCGGACTGCTGAACGAGAACTGCGACGTCGTGCCGGTGTTGATGTTTCTCGCCGATCACCGCGCGGGGACGATCGCGCACGCCGTGGCGCAGGTGAAGCAGTGGCGCGGTGCGAATCTCACGCCGCTCGCCGAGCTGCGCCTTGCGGCCGGCAATGTCGGGGTCATGGCGGCCACCAATGAGACCGTCGAGGCGAAGGAGCTGCTGATACTCGTCGGGGTGTTCGCGGCGGTCATCGTCATGTGCCTGCTCACCTTTCACTCCGCGGTGGGGACCGTGCTGGTGGTGCTGCCGCTCGCGCTGGTGTCGGTGCTGGTGTACGCGGTGATGGCGCTGGTCGGTATCGGCCTCAAGGTATCGACCCTGCCCATGGTCGCGCTCGGTGCCGGCATCGGCGTCGATTACGGCATCTATCTGTTCAGCCGCATGCAGGAGTTCCTGCACCAGGGGTTGCCGGTGCGCGTGTGCTACGAACGCACGCTGCGCGTTACCGGCGCGAGCATCATCTTCACCGGCATCACGCTCGCGATCGGCGTGGCGACCTGGGTGTTCTCACCGCTGAAGTTCCAGGCCGACATCGGCATCATGCTGACGTTCATGTTCCTGGTGAACATGCTGGCCGCGATCGTGCTGCTGCCGGCACTCGCCGCCTGGCTGATTCACCCACTCGGCATCCGTGCGGCCTCGGTGGGGCGCGGATGAGCTCGGCGCCCGCCGCTCGACCACGCCGGCGTGCTGGATAGGCCGAGCCGGCTCGGCCGCTATGCGGTTGCGTGCCGGATGAGTCTGCGCCCAGTGAGCCCGACCATCAGGCGCGTGATGCCCGTGAACAGCAGGTTCACCCCGACGAGTGTGCCGATGGCCCACACCGAGCTCGAGGGCCACTGGAGCCAGATCATGCCGCCCAGCACCAGCGCCAGGATGCCATTCGCCAGCATCCACCCTGTCGCCCGCTCACTCCTCAGGCGGAAGTAGGTGATGATCTCGCACACACCGGCAACGAGGATCACCGCCGCGAGCAGCAAGGTCAGCGTGCCGAGTGCCAGCAGCGGGTGCCTCAGCAGATAGTAGCCGCCGACCAGGAACACCACCGCTGCCAGAATCTGAAAGAGCACGCGCCGCGTGCCGCCGCCCTCGAAGGCGGAGATCAGATGGCTGACGCCGCCGAAAATCAGCAGCCAGCCGACGAGCAGCGCGACGCCGAGCCCCGCCACCGCGGGCTCGATGATGGCGAACACTCCGAGCACGATGAACAGGATAGCGGCGGCGATCAACCAACCCGAGAATCGGCGGGCGCCCTTGAGCATCGGACCTTCTGTAGCCATGTGACACCGTCCAGGCTTGTTTTCTCGAATGCGCGACTATTGTGCCGACGGCGGCCGGCGCCAGTAACTGCCCTTTGGGACAGGTGAATGTCGAAACCCGAAACGCCGCTGCGCTCAAGCCGCCGCTGCCCGCGAGGGGGGGTCGCCGCCGCCGTGCTCCGGCGTGGTCTGCGCATCAGCCCAGGTAGCCGAAGCCGCGCGCCATCAGTGCAGCGCACAACAGGATGACCAGGATCGCAGTCAGCTCGAGCATCAGGCACATGCGCACCCGCTGCGTGCGCCCGGCATCGATCTGCGGGGCTACCCCGGCCTTGAGGCCACGATTCCAGGAGAGGAAGGTGACGGTGGGGTAGATGGAGATCAGCGCGGCGAGTATGAAGACGCCGAACTTGATCAGAAAGAACGCATCGTGCCAGTAGTAGGCGGGACCTTTCTCGAAGTAGGTGACGCGCAGCAGGCCAACTACCAGCACAAGCGTCGCGGACGCCCCGAAGAGCATGTCGGTGCGCAATACCCGCTGCGCTTGGGCCAGCGAGAGTGGCGGCCTGAACAGCACGACCTCGGCGGCGAGTGCCCCCACCAGTGTGAAGGCCGCGGCATGGTGCAGAAAGGCCATCAGCGCAGAGGAGTACATGGGACCTCTCTCACGTGTCAGTCATCCCAGCGCGGTGAGCGCCGCAGCCGCTTGGCGCGGTGCTGCTGCGCCTTGTGCTCGAGGCGTCGCTCGTGCGCGGCCCGGCTCGGCCGGGTCGCCCTGCGTACCTTTGGCGCCACCAGCGCACGGCGGATCAGCTCGGCCAGCCGTTGCTCGGCCTCGCGGCGGTTGCGTTCCTGTGTGCGGTGATTGCGGGCGATGATGAGAACGGCACCCTCGGTGGTCAGGCGCCGACCGCTCAACGCGCGCAGACGCACCTTGACCTCCTCAGCCAGGACACGGCTGTGCTGCAGGTCAAAACGCAACTGTACTGCGGTTGCTACCTTGTTCACGTTCTGCCCGCCGGGCCCCGAGGCGCGCAGGAACGACACGGCGAGGTCCTGGTCCGGGATCTGCAGTCCAGCGGCGATCGTCAGCGGCACGGCGTCGCGCTGAGGAGCCTAGTCGGCTGCCCGGTCGACCCCTGCAGCAGGGCCGCCGACCGCTGCGCCGGGGTAGGCGCGCGCAGCGCGCGACTCGAGCAGCCGGGTCTCCTGCTGCGGCACGGGTATCTTCACGCCATGCGCGCGGAAGATGCGCCAGATCGCGCGGTTGACGTCCGAGCGTATATTGTTCACGCCATTCACCGGGTCCGCGATCCAGAAACGTATTTCGAGCCGCATGCCGTTGTCCTCGAAACTGATCAGACGGGAAACCGGCGCTGGATCGTGCAGGATGCGCGGATGGTTTTCGGTAGCCTCGATCAGCAGTTTCAGCGCCACCTCGGGATCGTCCTCGTAGCTCACCATCACCGGCAACTTGAGGCGCACGCGCTGGTCGGAGTAGCTCCAGTTGATGAAGGAGCTCGTGATCAGATTCTGGTTCGGCACGAGTGTGTCGACGCCATCGCGGTCGCGCACCACCACGTAGCGCCCACGCAGCTCCTGCACCCAGCCGAAGTTGCCGGTGCTCGCGCCGCCGTGAGTGGTGAAGCTGATGACATCGCCCGGCTTGATGGATTTGTCCATGAGCAGCACGAAGCCGCTGACGAAGTTGCTGGCGACCGACTGCAGGCCGAACCCGAGCCCGATGCCGATCGCGCCGGTGAGCACGTTGAGCGTGGTGACATCGACTCCGGCCGCATTGATACCGAGCAGCACCCCGAGTCCCACCAGCAGGAAATAGGTGGACTTGGAGATACCGACGCGGGTGGAGACGGCCAGCTGATCCAGGCGCATCACATGCCGCTCGATGGCACGCGCGACCAGGCTCGCCACCACGACGAACGCCGTCACCACCACCAGTCCCTTGAGCAGCGCCCACAGGCTGAACTGCGCCTTGCCAGGCACGAGACTGATGCCGTTGAGGCCGGACTCGATCGCATCGAGCCAGCCGAGCAGCGCGACTGCGCAGATCACCCACAGGATGACCGCGATGCGGGTGCCGCGCGTGCGCACCCAGGAGCCGGGCCCGAGCAGCAGCCCGAGCACGAACACTCCGAGCCGCACCAGCAGCAAGGCGGTCACGATGCGCGCCACGTCATCGAGCAGCGCAGTGGAAGTGCCCAGCGTTGCGACTACTGCGTGGCCGGCAAACAGCGTCGCGAGCGCCGCCAGAATGGGCGCAAGGATGACCATGCCCTCGAGAGCATGGTCGAGCCCGTGCTGGTTGAGAGGCAGATCGGGCGCGGTGCGCAGCCGGTGCGTCTCGAGCGCGCGCGCGACGACCAGTGCCACCGCGGCGGCCAGCAACGTGACGAGGAGTGCGGCGAGCACCTGCGGCGCAGTGAGCTGCAGCAGTGCGCCCCGCACGGCGCTATCGGCGCTGTTCATCAGGCGTTCAGGTCCGGAATCAACTGGCTCTCGAGACGGGCGATCTGGTCCTTGAGCATGAGCTTGCGCTTCTTCAAGCGCCTGAGTTGCAGCTGATCGACGTGCAGATCGAGAGACAGCCGGGAGATGACCTCATCGAGATCGCGGTGTTCAATGCGCAGCTGGCGCAGCTTCTCCACGTTGCGGAACAGCTCGCGATCGACATTGTCTTCGATTTCCGCCATTTCGGGCATGCCCCAGCGGGGCTGTTGGCGGCGGGCGCCAGGGTAGGAAAGCTTAGCCGAGCCGCGCCTCGAGTGCCACGCCCTTCGGGGTGTTCAGCGGCGCCGTCCGCGGTGCGCAGGGGTGCTCTGCGGGTGCGATCCGCGCCGCCCGTGCCGTCCACCACCACCACCGCCGGGGCGCCGTCCCCCGCCGCCGTGGGGCCGGTGGGCATGGGGCGCGGTGAGCACAGCCGTCGCCAGCAGCTCCGGTGAGATCGGGGCGAACGGGATTTTGTGCCCAATGTAACTCTCGATGTCGGGCAGCGAGACCGCCGTATCCTCGCAGGCGAAGCTGATGGCGTCTCCCTCGGCTCCGGCGCGCGCCGTGCGACCGATGCGGTGCACATAGTCCGAAGCATCCTGCGGCAGATCGAAATTGAACACGTGGCTGACATCGGGGATGTGCAGCCCGCGCGAGGCCACATCCGTCGCGATCAGTACCGCGAGCTTCCCCTCGTGAAAGTCCCGCAGAAAACGCAGGCGCTTGTTCTGGGGCACATCCCCGGAGAGCGCCTGGGCCTGAAAGCCGTTGGTCCGTAGAACCGACTCGAGCCGCTCGGCCATGCGTTTGGTGTTGACGAACACCATGGTGCGTACCGCCTCGCTCTGATGCAGCAGTCCGATGAGCAGCGGCACCTTCTCCTCCATCGAGGGGTAGTACATCAGCTGGCGGACCTGGTCGACCGTCATCTTGTCGGGCTCGATGCGCACGAGCTCGGGATTGTTCATGTGCTCGTAGGCGAGCTCGAGCACGCGGTGCGAGAGGGTGGCCGAGAACAGCATCGATTGGCGCCGACCCGGCGGCGGCAGGCGCCGCAGGATATAACGGATATCGGCGATGAAGCCGAGATCGAACATGCGGTCGGCTTCATCGAGGACCAGCACCTGCGCTGACTTGAGATCGAAAACGTGCTGCTTGAAATAATCGATCAGCCGGCCGGGCGTGCCGATCAGCACCTCGCAGCCCGCGCTGAGCTGCTGGCGCTGCTTCTCATAATCGATGCCGCCGAACACCACGGTGTGCCTGAGCCCCGTGTGGGCTCCGAGGACGAGCGCGTCGCGATGTATCTGCACCGCGAGCTCGCGGGTCGGCGCCACCACGAGCGCGCGGACGGAGGTGGCGGAGCGGGTCGCTGCCGCCGGCCGTGTGAGCAGCGCCTGATAGAGCGCGACGAGGAACGCGGCGGTCTTGCCGGTGCCGGTTTGTGCCTGTCCGGCAACATCGCGCCCAGCGAGCGCGATCGGCAACGTCTGTGCCTGTATCGGAGTGCAGGTTACAAAACCTGCCTGGCGGACACCCTCCAGGACCCCAGGCTTAAGGCCGAGCGAGGCGAAGGTGATGGAATCGGAGCGTGAATCGGTCATCAGTTAGAGTAAATGGTTAGGGGTAAATTACCCTCGCAGACTTGAAAAATGCGCCCGGAAGCGCTACAACGTGTATGAAGACAGCGGGCCGGGCAGGTCCGCACCTGCCGTACCTACCCTTAGTACTCATACTCAATCACGAGTTGGTAGTGTAACCGTTTATCGGGAGTCTCTGGCGTCGCTTTGCGCGGCTTCCTGGCCGACCCGCGGCGGATTCACTTTCCAAGTGATTTTTCACGCTCTGCATTTGACGGAGGTTCAACCGCGTGAGTAGCTCGCACATTGTGCACACGACGGACGCGACATTCGCACAGGACGTCCTGAAGTCCGAAAAGCCGGTGCTGCTGGACTTCTGGGCCGAGTGGTGTGGTCCGTGCAAGATGATCGCTCCGATCCTCGATGAGATCGCCAGCGAGTACCACGACCGTATCAAGGTCGCCAAAATCAACATCGACGAGAACCCGCAGACGCCGCCGAAATTCGGCATCCGTGGCATCCCGACGCTGATCTTGTTCAAGAACGGGACCGTCGAGGCACAGAAGGTGGGTGCGGTCTCCAAGTCACAACTTTCCGCATTTCTGGACAGCAACCTGTGAGAGGCTATCTCGGTAATCAGGGCCGTAACCGGCCCAACAAGGGCCCGCGCCACGGTAACCGTGACGGCAACCGCGGCAACGGCGGCGGCCGTCCCGATGAGATGATGCACGAGCCCGAGGTGTTCGACGCCGACGACTCCGAGATCATCAGTCCCGCCGAGCTGACGCAGTCGCGCAGCTCCATGAACCTGACGGAGCTGAAGTCCAAGCCCATCCACGAGCTGGTGAAGATGGCCGAGTCGATGGGGCTGGAGAACCTCGCCCGCTCGCGCAAGCAGGACATCATCTTCTCGATCCTCAAGGCGCACGCGCGCAACGGCGAGAACATCTACGGCGACGGCGTGCTCGAGATCCTGCAGGATGGCTTCGGCTTCCTGCGCTCGGCGGATGGCTCCTACCTGGCCGGACCCGACGATATCTACGTGAGCCCGAGCCAAATCCGGCGCTTCAACCTGCGCACCGGCGACACGATCCTGGGGCTGATCAGGCCGCCGAAGGACGGCGAGCGCTATTTCGCGCTGCTGAAGGTAGGCGAGATCAACTTCGACTCGCCCGAGAGCTCGCGCAACAAGGTGCTGTTCGAGAACCTGACGCCGTTCCACCCGACCAAGCGACTGAAACTCGAACGCGGCAACGGCTCCACCGAGGACCTTACCGCGCGCACCATCGACCTCGTCGCCCCGATCGGCAAGGGCCAGCGCGGACTGATCGTCTCCCCGCCCAAGGCCGGCAAGACGATGCTGCTGCAGAACATCGCCACCTCCATCACCGCCAACCATCCCGAGGTGTACCTGATCGTGCTGCTCATCGATGAGCGGCCGGAGGAAGTCACCGAGATGCAGCGCACGGTGAAGGGCGAGGTGGTGTCGAGCACCTTCGACGAGCCCGCGGCGCGCCACGTGCAGGTGGCCGAGATGGTGATCGAGAAAGCCAAGCGCCTGGTCGAGCACAAGAAGGATGTCGTGATCCTGCTCGACTCGATCACCCGCCTGGCGCGCGCCTACAACACCGTGGTGCCCTCCTCGGGCAAGGTGCTCACCGGCGGTGTCGATGCCAACGCGCTGCAGCGTCCCAAGCGTTTCTTCGGCGCGGCGCGCAACATCGAGGAAGGCGGCAGTCTCACCATCCTCGCCACCGCGTTGATCGACACCGGCTCCAAGATGGACGATGTGATTTACGAGGAATTCAAGGGCACGGGCAACAGCGAGATCCATCTCGACCGTCGCATCTCCGAGAAGCGCGTATTCCCGGCAGTCAACATCAATCGTTCCGGCACCCGCAAGGAAGAGCTCATTACCGACCAGGGCGAGCTCGCCAAGATGTGGATTCTGCGCAAGCTCCTGCACCCCATGGATGAGCTGGCCGCTATCGAATTCCTGCTCGACAAGATGAAGGACACCAAGTCGAACGGTGACTTCTTCGAGGCCATGAAGCGCTGACCTGCAGGCAGGAGCGCTTGGCCCGGGCTGCGAGCCTGGCGCCGGACTTTGCGAACGTTCCGATGGCCGGTGAGCCTGGTTGTCTGCCCGACGCGACCGCAAGGCAGCATTTGCGAAGCGAGTCACGTCGGCAGCCCGCGCCGCTGGCTGCAGACGGCCACCGCTCAGTAAGATCCTGAGCATGCGGATCTTTCTGACGGTCGGGGCGGCGTTGCTTGCAGCACAGGCCCTGGCGGCTGACCGTGACCCATATTCGGGGGCACCTCTGCCACCATCCAAGCACGAGACGGCGAGCCCGATCACCGACCACTTCTATATCCGTGCGGCGCTCTATTCCCAGAAGTTCGATACGAACTTCCGGGTGGATCCATCGAACGCGCCTCCGGGCACAACCGGTACGCCGGTCAACGCGGAGAACGATCTGGGTCTGGATCGTCGGCAGCACACGGGCCGGGTGGATTTCATGTTCCGCCTCCGCGAGCGCAACAAAGTACGCGTCGATTACTACGAGGCCAACCGCTCCGGAAGTCAGGTGCTGGCGAATGACATCGTCTTCGGCAACGAGACCTTCCCCGCCGGCCAGACGGCAGTGACGACCTTCGATCTGCAGCAGTTCGACATCACTTACACGTATTCCTTCATCCGCAACAGCCGCTTCGAGGTCGGGACCGGTCTCGCGGCCTATTTCCTGCAGATCGATGTGATCGGGCAGGTGCCTGCTCAGGGGCTGCGCCAGGAGGTGACCGCTGCGACGCCGTTCCCGGCGCTGCCACTGGATCTTGCCTGGCGTATCTCCAGCCGCTGGGCCGCGACGGCGCACGCCGCCTTTCTCAAGGTCAACCACCACAATCTGAGTGGCCGGTACTGGGACAATGGGGCCGATCTCCAGTACCGCTGGGTTCCAAACTTCGTGATTGGCGCCGGCTACGCTTCGATACGCACCGATGTCACCCGCGTAGGCGGCAGCTTTCCAGGGGTGGTGAACATGACCATCAATGGACCGGAGCTGTTCGTGCGCTTCAGCTTCTAGAGGACGTTGCGAGGTAGGACCGCGCGAACAGCTCCGGCATGCGCGCGGCGCGGCCGGAATCGAGGTTGATGCACACGTAGTCGATGCGCGCGCGCGCGAGCGTTGCCCCATCGGCCATGCGTTTGATCTGGAAGCACCGCTCGGCGCGCAGCCGGCCATCGGCGCTCACTATCCACGTCGCGGCCTGGATGCGATCGCCGCGTAGCGCTGCGCGCAGATAATCGATCTCGATGCGCTGCGCCGCCATGCCGCGGCGCATTGACAGGCACTGGGCGAGCGGCACACCGAGGCTGGCCGAATGCGACCAGGCGGCACGGTCGAGCCAGGTGAGGTACACCGCGTTGTTGACGTGGTCATAGGCATCGATGTCTTCGGGTTGCACATCGAGCTCGATGACATGCGCGGCCGGGAAATCGAAGGCGGCGGCAACTGTCCGCGCGGTCATGGGTGCGCCGCTGCCAGCGCGCGATGGCCGATATCGCGCCGGTAGTGCATGCCCGGCCAGTGCACGCTCTCGGCGAGCCCATAAGCGGCGCGCTGCGCCGCGGCGATATCGGCGCCGAGGCCGACGGCACACAGCACGCGCCCGCCGTTGGTCCGCACCTTGCCCGCTTCGAGCCGCGTAGCCGCGTGGAAGATCTTGCCGGGAAGCCGTGCAGCGCGCTCGAGTCCGTCGATGACATCGCCGCAGCGCGCGCTCTCTGGGTAGCCCGCGGCGGCCATGACGACCCCGAGCGCAGCGCGGGTATCCCATTGCGCGGTCACCGTATCCAGCCGGCCTGCGAGCGCCGCCTCGCACAGGGCGGTGAGGTCCGACTGCAGCCGCATGAGCAGCGGCTGCGTCTCGGGATCGCCGAGGCGGCAGTTGAACTCGAGCACATTCGGCGTGCCGTCGGGTGCGACCATCACTCCCGCATAGAGGAAGCCGCTGTAAGGGGTGCCATCGGCCGCAAGCCCGCGGATGGCAGGCTCGATCACCTCGCGCATGATGCGGCCGTGCAGGACCGGTGTTACCAGAGGCGCGGGCGAGTACGCGCCCATGCCGCCGGTGTTGGGACCGTGATCGCCGTCGTTGAGCCGCTTGTGGTCCTGTGAGGTCGCAAGTGGTAGGACGTGGTGGCCGTCCGCCATGACGATGAAGCTCACTTCTTCGCCTTGAAGAAACTCCTCCATCACGACCTCGCGGCCGGCTTCACCGAACCGCCCGGCGAACATGCCCTGGGCCGCTGCGATCGCCTCCGCCGATGAAGCGGCGATCACGACTCCCTTGCCAGCCGCGAGACCGCTCGCCTTCACCACGAGCGGTGTAGGCTGACTCCTCACCCAGGCTGCATCGAAACTCTCGCGAGTGAAGATGGCAGAGCGCGCGGTCGGAATGGCGTGCCGCCGCAGGAACTCCTTGGCGAAGGCCTTCGAGCCCTCGAGCCTGGCTGCCGCGCGGCGCGGCCCGAAGCAGGCGAGGCCGGCAGCCGCGAAGGCATCCACGACGCCCGCCACGAGCGGAGCCTCAGGACCGACGATCGTCACATCGACATGCTCACTGCGTGCTAGCTCTACCAGGGCGGGGATGTCCTCGGCGGCGATGCCGACATTACGCACCCGGGGTTCCGCCGCGGTGCCGGCGTTGCCCGGCGCCACCAGCACTTCGCTCACGCGCGCAGCGGCGGCGCACTTCCAGGCGAGCGCATGCTCGCGGCCGCCGCCGCCGATGATCAGAACTTTCATGGCAAAGCCACTCCGCAAAGGCGCGCCACGCTGGAATCGATCCTCGAGCGGCTCAATGCCGGAAGTGCCGTATGCCGGTGAACACCATGGCCATGCCGAGCTCATCCGCCGCGGCGATGACTTCGGCGTCGCGCCGGCTGCCGCCGGGCTGAACCACGGCACGAATGCCGTAGCCGGCGGCAACATCCAGATTGTCGCGGAAGGGCAGGAAGGCATCGGAGGCCATTACTGCCCCCTCGAGTGTGAGTTTCTCATCGAGCGCCTTCATGGCCGCGATGCGTGTCGAATAGACCCTGCTCATCTGCCCCGCACCGACCCCGACGGTAGCGCCGCCGCGTGCGAACACAATGGCGTTCGATTTGACGAACCGGCACAGGCGCCAGGCGAACTGCAGATCGTCGAGCTCCGCGCGGGTCGGCTTGCGTTTCGTCGGCACCGACCACGCATCCTGCGCGCCATCGCCACGATCGGGCGATTGCGCGAGCAGCCCACCGGTAACGCTGCGGAACTCGAGCGCGCCGCCGGCGGGCGCCGCAAGATCCCCGAGCACCAGCACACGCACGTTGGGCTTGCCGGCGAGCACGCGCGCGGCATCCTGCTGCAGCGCCGGCACGGCGAGCACCTCGATGAACTGGCGCTCGGTGATGACGCTCGCGCTCGCAGCGTCCAGCTCGCGGTTGAAGGCGATGATGCCGCCGAATGCCGATGTGGGATCGGTGCGGTAGGCGGCCTCGTAAGCGGCGAGCACATCCGCAGCCACCGCCGCCCCGCAGGGATTCGCGTGCTTGACGATGACGCAGGCAGGCTGTGCGAACTGGCGCACACATTCGATCGCGGTGTCGGCATCCGCGATGTTGTTGAACGACAGATCCTTGCCCTGCAGCATCTCCGCGGTTGCGACGCTCGCTCCGCTCGCGGGCACGTCGCGATAGAAGGCGGCGCGCTGGTGGGGGTTCTCCCCGTAGCGCAGATCCCGAACCTTGTCGAATATGAGCGCCAGGGGCTCGGGAAAGCGCCCGGCATCGACGTCGTGCCGAGCCGAGAGGTAGGCGGCCACCATGGTGTCGTAGCGCGCAGTGTGCGCGAAGGCTTTGGCGGCGAATCGCGCACGCGTCTCGGCAGCGCTTCCGCCGGCGTGCGTCGCGAGCTCCTGCAGCAGCCCGGGATAGTCCTCAGGGTCGACGACGACCAGGACCGCCGCGTGATTCTTGGCCGCAGCGCGCAGCATCGCCGGTCCGCCGATGTCGATATTCTCGATGGCCTCCGTGTAGCTGCAGCCGCGCCGGCTCACTGTGGCGGCGAAGGGATAGAGGTTAACGACCACCAGGTCGATCGGCAGAATGCCATGCTCCGCCATAACCGCTTCGTCGACGCCGCGCCGACCGAGCAGTGCGCCATGGATCTTCGGGTGCAGTGTCTTGAGGCGCCCGTCCATGATCTCCGGAAAGCCGGTGTAAGCGGCCACCTCGCGCACCGGCACACCGTGTGAAGTGAGCAGCTCGGCCGTTCCGCCGGTGGAGAGAATCTCGATACCGCGTGCGGCGAGCGCGCGCGCCAGCTCGATCAAGCCGGTCTTGTCGGATACGGAAAGCAGCGCACGGCGCACCGGCAGCGGCATGAGACTCATTCCCTCGCAAAGCGCCTCGGCGGCGCGTGCGCCGCGCCAGAGTTCAGGAGCCGCCGAGGCCGAACTGCTTCAGCTTCTTGCGCAGCGTGCCGCGGTTGATGCCGAGAATGCCGGCAGCGCGACTCTGGTTCCCTTCGGCGTAGTCGAGCACCACGCGAAACAGCGGCTCCTCCACCTCGCGCAGCACCAGATCGTAGAGATGCGCGGGCCGATGGCCGTTGAGGCTGGTGAAGTATTCGCTCAATGCGCGCTCGGCGTGGCTGCGCAGCGGCAGCTCACGCCCGTGTACCTTGGAAACGATGATCTCACGGGCTCGAGTCTTTTTTTTCGCGGTCATCTGTGCGACTCCCCCAGAAAAAATCAGGCTCAGGCCGCAAGCGCCTCACTCGCCCAATCGTCGAAATGCTTAACTGCGTGCGCGAACTGTGCCGCTGTGTCCGCAGCCCCCATCAATTCCCGGCGCACTGGTGCCGGGGTCCCCAGCAATCGCTCGCAATACCAACCGAGATGTTTGCGCGCTACCCGGACACCGCTCTGCTCGCCGTAGAACGAGTAGAGTGCGTCGAGGTGGCGAAGGATGATATCACGCAGCTCGCTGCGCAGAAGTGCCGGGGTCGCAATTCCGCCCTGCAGAAAGCCGTTGACAGCACGAAAGATCCATGGCGCTCCATGGCTCGCGCGGCCGATCATTACTCCGTCCGCTCCGGTGAAGGCAAGTACCGCGCGCGCTTTCTCCGGCGTATCGATGTCGCCATTGGCAAACACCGGCATGTGCACGCGTGACTTGATAGCGCGAATGGTGTCGTACTCGGCCGTTCCCGCGAAGAGGTCCGCGCGCGTGCGGCCGTGGACTGCCAACGCTGCAATCCCGCAATCCTCGGCGATGCGCGCAACGCTCACACCGTTACGGTGTGCACGGTCCCAACCGGTACGGATCTTGAGCGTCACCGGCACGTCCGCCGCGCGCACCACGGCGGCAAGAATGCGCGCCACCAGAGGCTCATCGGTGAGCAGCGCGGAGCCGCACGAGCGGCCGCAGACCTTTTTCGCGGGGCAGCCCATGTTCAGATCGATGATCTGAGCACCGAGCGCAACGTTCGCGCTCGCCGCCTGCGCGAGCGCGACCGGGTCGGCACCGGTGAGCTGCACCACGCGCGGCTCGGGTTCGCCCTCGTGGTTCATGCGCTGCTGCGACTTCCTCGTAAGCCAGAGCCGCTGGTCGGCGCTGATCATCTCCGATGCGGCAAGCCCTGCACCGAAGCTGCGGCACAGAATGCGAAACGGCCTGTCGGTCACTCCCGCCATGGGCGCCAGCACCACGGGTGAGGGCAGGATGTAGGGCCCGATTCGCACACGCGTCCCTTCAGCGAGCGGCGAGATCGTTGGTGCAGGTGATGCCGCCGCCACTTGCGGGCAGACAGGCATCGATCTCGAAGCCCACGGCGTTGGTACCGGGATCGACGAAGCCCATCTCGGCATCGATGCGCTGGCCGCCGGCGAGATAGGAGGAATCAGGAATGCCGTGCGGTACGTAAAAGCGCGGCGCAACATCGCGCGCCGCGATGCGATTGCCGAAGCGATCCTGCAAGGTTACGCGCAGCAGCGGCAGCGGTTGCGCCTTACGCCCGGCGTTCTTGATGCTTGCGCGCACCGTGATGACTCCGCTGCCCGCCGGGTCCGCAGAGGCACCGAGCTGGCGCACATCGTACGCACGCAGGTCCCACTGCGGCACGAGCTGCACACCAACGGAGTGGTAGAGCGCGGTCAGGGGGCGGCTCAAGGGGGAGTTGGCGGCGAGCGCGTCGCGGTAGTGATTCACGATCTGCGCCACGAGCGCGAGTAGCGCGAGCGCGGCGCCGGCGGCCCAGACGCGCGCATCGAGCCGTGCCAACACAAAACGCGCGCTGCCGTCATCCGCCGCAATCTCATCTGCCGCGCTTTCGAGCGCTGGCCTGGTGGCCTCTGCAGGCGGCGGTAGCGCGAGCGCCTGATGCGTTCGCGGCGCGTGTTCGTGCGCCGTCGTCCCGTGCCG
>DASQYM010000082.1:0-35087 GCA_035639195.1 Steroidobacteraceae bacterium | reverse complement strand
CCGCCGGTCGACGTGTGCGGTGAATTCGGCGAGCAGCATCATGCGATCGTCGGGGGCGACCGCGTAGTAGCCCGGGCAGTCGAGGGCGGCCGACATGAATTCTGCCCGCACCTTGCCGTCGCCGGCATCGAGTGAGGCGTCCGGTACCCAGGGTGCGGCCACCAGTTCGCGTTCCGCGATCGGTCCGGCGAAGACGCGCAGGCCATCGCCGCGCGCACGCTGCGTGCCGCACACGAAGCAGCTCGGGAAACGATGATGGCGGAAGCCCGCGTAGTGGCGCGAGGCTTCAACAGCCTCGAGGTAATCGGGTGCTGCTGGCACGTCGAGTGTGAAAACCGCCGGGTGCGCCTCGCCGATGGGTTCCTCGCCGCGCAGCACTCGCAGGCCCCCATCCTCGAGTGCGCGCACCTCCAGCCCGATGTTGAGCGGCGGCGGCTTGAGCAGCCGGACACTGACGGTACGCGGGGCGAGCGTTGCCACGAGTCCTGCGAAGTAGCCTCCGTTGGAGGACTCGGGTGGCCCACGGAAGCGCGTGGCGATGGTCAGGGACTGCATTGGCCGGCTCAGAATGGGCGTTCTGGACGCTGCAGGCAAATGCGCCGTAGAGGCGGCTCGGCCAGGGACGGCAGCGGCGCCGGCGGACTCATCGACCATTCCCACGGGAATAAAACAGAAAGGGCGGAGTGACCGCCCTTCTGTTTTTCCGAGAGTCAGTTCGCTGACACCTAATCAGTCTCCCCTGGAAACGTCGGACACGGATTGAACGACAACGTCCGGTGAAAGTTCTCGTAGATGTATTGCGGCTGACCGTCCGGAGCGGGGTAGAAGTTCGCCAGAATGGGTCCGAACTCCGCCTTCGAGCTTCCGCCGAAATCGTCCAGCGTCCCCGGAATGAACGGGCCGCCTTCCTGCCACCGGCAACCAGCCTCATCCAACCGCGTGCTGAAGAACGGATAGAAGGCTGCGCCCTTGGGTGGGTTGACGCAGCCCTGTCCCGGATTCTTGTCCGCGGGGTTCGACAGGTGACGCTGGCACGGCGGGGTGGTGGCGAACTCGACACGCGGCAGGTCGGTTTCGAACGCAACGCGGCTGAAGTTCAGCTTGTGACCTGCGCTGTCGGTGAGCAACGGACTGGAGAAGATCGGCGGCTCGGCATGGAAGAGCGCATCCTGGACAGGGTTCTTAAAGGAGCCCGGCCAGGTGTTATTCCGGTAAGGAACACCGTCGAAGTCCTCATCGCTGAACGTGCAGCCTCCAATGTGTAGCAGACCGAACGCCGCGGCAAACCCCGCATCGAAGCAACCGATGTCATCTGCAGCTCCATTCTTCTTGTCGCTTCCCTGAAGGGACGTGCACGCACCGCCCTCCTTATCAACCGAGCTGCAATACTCGAAGTGCCCGATCTCGTCCGAGAAGGCGATGTTGTACGAATGCGCCGCCCCGGGCACGCGCGTGTGCTCACTGGAGGTGGCATACGCGGGATGAAAGTCATGCCGCAGCTCGTGCGTGGCTCGGTTGCAGTTTTTGCCATTGGGATCCCACAGCACCGAGGCAAAGCCGTTGGCGCCGCTCGCCACTATGAAGCCGCTTTGACCGGTGGTGAGATCCTGAACCGTAACCTTCAGGCCGCTGGCGGTATCGGCAATCGTCACGATGAGCTCATCGCCGCCATTCATACGGAGAGTGTTGGCGTTGGGCGAGTTCATAGCCAGGTCATATGGGCTCGGTGAGGCGCTTGGAACGCCATCGGTCTGGATAAAGGCAAAGTTGACGTATTCGCCGTTAGTGATCGCGACGCAAGCCGCGTTATTGCCCTGGCCCGTGTTGTCATTACTTTGAAAACTGTCGATGTTGAGCGCGGCGCTCCATTTCGTACCGCTGTCGGCGTCAATCGCACCGCTGTTGCTGAAGAACCAACCCGGCGGGTAGAACTGCATCTCCATGAACGCCGTGCCCGGGTGGTTGCCGATGTAGTCGGCCGCTGTCGGGTCAGGGCTGTCGAAGATGTTGCTGTCGCTGTCCGGAGTGCAAAGAATGTTGGGACGTCCGGGAGCTCCTCCTGGATTGGGATTTCCCTGGTCGTCGCACATCGCCATGCCGAACCAGAAAGCCGGGTGCAACTGAAAATTCCAGGTGCCGCCGCTGCCATCCTGTTTGGGAAGCATCGGCGGATCCTTCGGGAGTCTCAATCGGTAGGTATTGTTGAACCCCGCGCCGGGTGTGTTCGAGTAGAAGAGCACGGAAGGCTCGTCGTGTCCCACGTAATATTCCTTCCCACCGGGGTTGTCGCGCTGCTCCGCGCACAGAATTCCGCTCGGGTCGTCACATTTGAAGAAGAACCCGGCGCCGGCAGGGGCGGCACCCCACGCCAAAGAACTGCTCAGCAACAGCAGTCCTCCACAGAACAGTGCTCGGCACGACCATGTCTGCATCTGCATAGCGGATCCTCCCCGGTAGACGTTGTTGGAATTCCACGTGCTGTCATGTTCGCGGCATGTTGCGACAGCACAGAGAGCTGGATTGTGCGCCGACGAAACTGGGTTGCAAGCTGTGCAGTTCGGCGGGAACGGGAGCCGCAGCTGCAGCGCAGTGGTCAACCGTCGCCAAACAGCAAACACGAGCGGTGGCTTGGGCGCGCTGCGGTGCCGCGCATTGGCGTCGAGAGCCGCGGCACGAGCCTGTCCTACGTCTTATGTTTAATTATCCCTGACGCAACGACCGCAGGAATGCTGCCGGGTCTTCCCCACGCTCCAGCACCTCCACCAGAGCCGATCCGACGACCACACCATCGACGTGACCGCGCAGCCGCTCGACCTGTTCACGGTTGCGGATCCCGAAACCTGCGCATACGGGTAACGGCGACGCGGCGCGCACGCGATCGAGGTAATCGAGAACTCCGGTGGGCACGGCGACATTGCGGCCGGTCGTGCCCGTCATCGTGACCGCGTACACGAAACCCTGACTCCCGGCGCACAGCTGCGCGAGCCGCTGCGGCTCGGTCACCGGGGTGACCATCTGCACCAGCGCGAGCTGCCGCTCATCGAGCACGCCGCGCAGATCGCTGCTCTCATCGAGGGGTAGATCCGGCACGATGAAGCCCGACACCCCGGCGCACGCCGCGCTCTCGGCGAGCCGTGCGATGCCAAACGCGAGCAGTGGGTTCAGGTAACTCATCAGCAGGAGCGGCGCAGCGAGTGCACCTGATGCGGCAATCTCCTCCAGAATCCAGGCGAGGCTCACGCCCTGGGCGAGCGCCGCGAGACTCGCACGCTGGATGGTGACCCCGTCCGCCATCGGGTCGGTGAACGGAACCCCCACCTCGACCACATCGGCCGTCTCCGCCAGCGCGCGCAGATGCTCGCGAAAGCGCTCGCGGCGCGGAAACCCGGCCGTGAGATAGGCCACGAGCGCCGGCTCTCCCCGCGCAGCGGCAGTACGGAGAGTGCTGCTGATGCGCTCGCGCGGGCTCACGTGCGCTCCGCGCTCAGCAGCGTCTGCTGCAGTGTCGACATGTCCTTATCGCCGCGACCGGATAGACAAATAAGCACGGTGCCCCCGGAATGCTCTCGCGCCCAGCGCGCCGCACCTGCGAGGGCATGCGCGCTCTCGAGTGCCGGCAGGATCCCCTCGAGCTCGCAGAGCTGCCGCACCCCCTCGAGAGCTTCCGCATCGCTCGCCGTTTCATAGCGCACCCGCCCGGATGCCGCGAGCAGCGCGTGCTCGGGGCCGACACCGGGGTAGTCGAGTCCCGCGGACACGGAATGCGTCTCCTGGATCTGGCCATCCTCATTCTGCAGCAGCAGGGAGTAAGTGCCGTGGAGCACGCCGGGACGGCCGTAGGCGACCGTCGCCGCATTAGCACCGAGGCCCGCGCCGCGGCCGCCCGCCTCGACCCCGATGATCTCGACAGTCTCGTCGGGGACGAACGCATGGAAGGCGCCGATGGAGTTCGAGCCTCCGCCGACACAGGCGATGAGCGCATCGGGCAGCCTTCCGGTGGCGGTGAGAATCTGCGCGCGCGCCTCGCGCCCGATCACCGCCTGCAGCTCACGGACGAGGTACGGGTACGGATGCGGGCCGACGACCGAGCCGAGCAGATAATAGGTATCGAGCGGGTCGGACACCCAGTCGCGCAGCGCTTCGTCGATCGCAGCACGCAGCGTGCGATCGCCACTTTCGACCGGCACGACGCGCGCGCCGAGCAGCCGCATGCGCCCGACGTTGGGTGCTTGCCGCTCCATGTCGATCGACCCCATGTAAACCGTGCACGGGAGCCCCAGCCGCGCGCAGGCGGCAGCGCTTGCGACTCCATGCTGCCCCGCTCCCGTCTCGGCGACGACACGCTTCGCACCCAGGCGGCGCGCGAGCAGCGCCTGCCCGATGGCGTTGTTGATCTTGTGCGCGCCGGTGTGCGCAAGATCCTCGCGCTTCAGCCAGAGGTTTGCACCCCAGCTTGCCGAGAGGCGCGGCGCGAAGGTGAGTGCGGTGGGACGGCCGACCCAGCCGGTAAGCTGCTCGGTGAGCTGCGCCTGAAACTCCCGCGAGTGCAGATGCTCGCGCACTCCGCGCTCGAGCCGCTCGAGCGCGGGAATGAGTGTCTCGGGGACGTACCGTCCACCGAAGGGGCCGAAACGACCGCGCGCGTCGGGGAACTGACCTGCCAGCGCCACAGCGAGCAGCTGAGCGGCATCGGGGAGCGGAGCTGTTGCGGACATATTGATGCTCCTTTCGCGCTAAACAGAGACCGTGTCCACGGC
Source organism: Steroidobacteraceae bacterium (assembly GCA_035639195.1). Lineage (GTDB taxonomy): Bacteria > Pseudomonadota > Gammaproteobacteria > Steroidobacterales > Steroidobacteraceae > 13-2-20CM-66-19. Next base: position 30,330 of record DASQYM010000082.1, on the reverse strand, counting down.
GCGGACAGCCGCCACGAACCTGATGATAGCGGCCGGGCTCTTGACTCCCGGCCGCTCCTCGACGCCACTCGAGACGTCCACCCCGAAGGGGCGCACGCGCTGGAGCGCGGCGGCGACATTCGCTTCGTTGAGCCCGCCGGCGAGGACGAGCTCAGTGCGGCGCGCGAGCTCTGCAGCAGCGCTCCAGTCGCTCAGCTGGCCACGACCGCTTGCCGGCCCCTCGAAGAGAAGCCTGGCGGGGAGCGCTGCAGGCAGTGAGGCGCCTGCACGCACGACGGCGAGTGTCTCGAGCGTTGGTGGCAGCCGCAGCGCCGCGAAATCTTCGGCATCGCTCTGCAGGAGGTCAGGAGCAAACCCACGCACGATCTCATCCACCGCGCGTTGCGTGGGATGGTGGGTGACGGCAACACATTGCACTCGCCCGCGCGCCGGGCGGGCCAGAGCTGCCGCCGCTGCGGGCGTAAGCTCGCGCGCGGATGCGGCGAACACGAAGCCAATGGCGTCGACGCGGGCCTCGAGCGCCGCATCCACCGCAGCCGCCGTCGTCATGCCGCAGATCTTGATCCACATTCAGGATTCCCTGCGTGCGCAGCGCCCCGCCTCGAGCAGCGCGCTGAGAAGCGCTCCGGGATCCTCGCCGCGCATGAGCGCGCTGCCGACCAATGCCAGACCGTATCCCGCCGCGGCAAGCCGCCGTGCATCCGCGGCACACTCGACGCCACTCTCGGCGACGTGCGGTACCTGCGGCGGCACGAGCGGGGCGAGCTCGAGTAGCCGCCCGGCCACTACCTCCAGCGTCGCGAGGTCCCGGCAATTCACTCCGGCAAGCAGCGCGCTGCGGCCGGCGTCAGCGGCGATAACCTGCTGCATGCGCTCGAGATCGTTCTCATCGAACGCTTCGAGCAGTACGAAGAGTCCTTGTGTCCGCGCGCACTCGATGAGCGCTCCGAGCCTCTCGCCGGAGAGCATGCGCATGATCAACAGCACACCGCCTGCGCCGGCCACCCGCGCCTCGAGCACCTGGTAGGGATCGATGAGAAAGTCCTTGCGCATCGCGGGCACGCCGAAGGGTGCGAGCGCACGCACCGCCTCGGTGAGGTGGGACAGAGAGCCATCGAACCGACTCGGCTCGGTGAGGACCGATACTGCCGCCGCGCCGGCACGGGCGTAGCCGATCACGCGCTGCGCGATTGGAGTCCCCGGCGCACCGAGGGCGCCGACGGCGGGCGAGCGCAGCTTGAGCTCCGCGATGACATCGAAGCCCTGCGGGGAGAGTCGCAGTGGCGGTGCTGTGGCAGTGTGCGCGGCGAGATCCAGCAGCTGCGTCTCGGAGATTCGCACCTGTGCAGCCCGCACACGCGCCGCGCTCGCTGCCGCCATTTCATCGAGAAACGAGCTCACGTAGCCTCGTCCCCGGGAGCGAGCTCGCTGCGCGAGGTGCCAGGCGTGGCGCTCTGCCGCGGCAGAGATTCCAGTAGACGCCCCGCGGCACCTTCATCGATGGCCGCGGCGGCTCGGGCGATGCCTTCCCGAGGGTCGCTTACGACACTCGCGACTTCGAGCGCGAGCGCCGTACCGAGCAGCAGGCAGTCACGGTGGGCGCCCCGGTCTTCGCCGTGAAGCACGGCCTTCAGCGCCTGCGCATTATGGGCTGCATCCCCGCCTACGAGATCCGCCGCGGCGCACGGTGGCAGGCCATAGTCGGCAGCGGAGCGCTCGCTGACGGCGACCGATCCGGGGCGCACATCGAAAAGCGTGAAGGGACCCATGGGGGTCGGTTCATCCCACCCAGCTGCACCGTGAACGACGAAGGTCCGTTCAATGGGAAGGCCCTGGAAGGCCTCGGCCATCAGCCGCGCGACTTCCAGGCTGAAGGCGCCAACCAGATGCAGCGGCGGTTCGGCCGGATTGACGAGCGGACCGAGAATATTGAAGACGGTGCGTACACCGAGAGCGGCACGGATCGACGCGACGCGCGCTGTCGCGGGATGGTAGTGCGGCGCGAAGAGGTAAGTGAAGCGCGTGGCGGCGAAGCAGGCGCGCGCGGCCGCGGCATCCAGCGGTACCGTGAGTCCGAGCGCCTCGAGCACATCGGCACTGCCGCAGCGGCTCGATACCGAGCGGTTGCCGTGCTTCACCACCGGTACTCCGCAGGCCGCTGTGAGGAGCGCGGTGCCGGTCGAGATGTTGAAACTGCCGGAGGCATCGCCGCCGGTGCCGACGATATCGATCGAGCGCAGATCCGGCGGCAGATCCGGACGGCGCGCCAGGCGGCGCATGGCCTGAGCGAGTCCACGCACTTCCGCAGCGGCGAGGCCTTTGGCCGAGAGCGCAGCCAGCAGCGCACCGGCCATCGCGGGGGGCAGCTGCGGATCGGTGAGGTGCGCGAGCAGCCCTTCCGCCTGCGCCTGCGAGAGATCGCGCCGCTCCAGCAGCTGCTGCAGCAGCTCACGCGGCGCCGACATGACCGGCTCGGTCGCGCGTCGCGGCGCGGTATTGCAGAAAAGCCCCGAGCATCTTCGGGCCCTCGGGTGTCAGGATGCTCTCGGGATGAAACTGCACGCCCTCGACCGCGAGGGTACGGTGCCGAACCGCCATGATCTCGCCCTCGGCGGTGCGCGCGCTCACCTCGAGAATGGTCGGTAGGCTTGCCGGCGCGGCGATGAGGGAATGGTAGCGCCCCACCTCGCACGGCTGCGGCAGTCCGGCGAAGAGCGTACGACCGTCATGACGCACGCGGGAGGTCTTGCCGTGCATGAGCCGGCCGGCACGTACGACTTCACCGCCGAAGACTGCGACGATCGACTGATGACCGAGACAGACGCCCAGCACCGGAATACGTCCGGCGAACTCGCGGATCATGTCCATCGACACCCCGGCATCGCGCGGCGTGCCGGGTCCCGGGGAGATGCACAGATGCGAGGGCGCGAGCGCGCGCGCCGCGGCCGGAGTGAGTGCGTCGTTACGATGCACTTCTACCTCGGCGCCGAGGACGAGGAATGCCTGCACCAGGTTGTAGGTGAAGGAGTCGTAGTTGTCGATGAGCAGCAGGCGCGGCTTCACAGGCCTTCCTCAGCCAACTCGAGCGCGCGCACCATCGCGGCGCTCTTGGCGAGCACTTCCGCGTGCTCGCTCTCGGGCACGCTGTCGGCGACGATGCCGGCGCCGGCCTGGTAGCTGTATTCATCGCCCGCGAACACCAGGGTGCGGATGGTGATGGCGTGATCCATGTCGCCGCGCGCGCCGAAGTAGCCCACCGTGCCACCGTACAGGCCACGGCTCACGGGCTCGAGCTCGTCGATGATCTGCATGGCGCGCACCTTGGGCGCGCCGACCAGCGTGCCCGCCGGGAATGCGGCGGCGAACAGATCGAAGGCATCGCGCCCATCGGCGAGCTCTCCCTCCACTCCGCTCACGATGTGCATGACGTGGCTGTAGCGCTCGATGGAGCGATAGGGATCGACGCGCACGCTGCCGGCGCGCGCCACGCGCCCGAGATCGTTGCGCGCCAAATCCACCAGCATCACGTGCTCGGCATTTTCCTTGGGATCGGCAAGCAGCGCAGCCGCTTGCGCTGCGTCGCTGGCGCTGTCCGCGCCACGCGCACGTGTGCCGGCGATCGGACGCAGCTGCGCGCGGCGGCTGTTGAGCTTCACCAGGGCTTCCGGAGAGGAGCCGACTACCGTTACCGCGCCGAGCGCGCAGTAGTACATGTAGGGGGAGGGATTGATGAGGCGCAGCGCACGATATACCTGGAACGGATCGAGCTCGTGCCGCCCGGAGAAGCGGCTCGCGAGCACGAGCTGGTAGACATCGCCTGCGGCGATGTATTCCTGAGTGCGCCGCACGCCGGCGAGGTAGTCACTGCGCGTGAACGCCGCCGTGGGCGGTGCGTAGCGGCCGGCACGCCGGCCATTCGGCAGGCCGCCGCGCAGTGCGCGCACCACCTCGGTGCGCAGCGTGCGCCGTTCGCTCTCCGTGCCCGCGTGGACCAGCGCGATACCGCGTGTCAGGTGATCGAACACCAGCACGGAGCGTGGGGCGATGTAATGCAGTGCCGGCACGGCAGCGGCGCGCGCAGCGCGCGCCGGCAGCCGCTCGAAATGACGGACCACGTCGTACGCGGCAAAGCCCACCAGCCCGCCGGCGAGCGGCACCCCGTCGATCTCCGGCTGTGGTCGTGGAGCGTTCGCGAGCGCCGTGCGCAGGCACGCGAGCAGCGCCGCCGCGCTCGGCGGCACCGGCGAGCGCTTGCCGTCGATCACGAGCCCGGCGTCATCGAGTCGCACCTCCAGTCCAGCACCGAAGCCGATGAAGGAGAAGCGTGCGAGCCGCTCGCCGCCTTCGACGCTTTCGAGCAGAAAGCATGGCTGGAACGCGGCGAGTTTCATGAACGCCGAAACCGGCGTGTCGAGGTCTCCGGTAATGTCAAAAAGCGCTTGCAACGCTCGAGGTCTCCTCAATGCTCAGGCAACAAAAAACCCATCCCGGGGTAATCCGGAGATGGGTTTCTGGTGCCGTTGGATCCGTTGAGTCGCGAGAAAAAAGCTAACCGTCAGCCCACTCCGTTAGGAAGTGCGCCACCACCAGGGACGCGCGCTGCTGAGGGCCGGGTACGACATTTGCCGCTGAGTATCGCCGCCTGATGCGCGACCCGTCAAGCCGCGGCGGGCAAACTCGAGCACTCGAGCCGCGTTCCGTGGCGGCGGTCACTGCGAGCGCATACACACCGCCTCGATGTTGTTGCCGTCCGGATCGAACAGGAAGGCCGCGTAGTAGTCTGGACCATAGTCCCGGCGCAGCCCCGGGGCGCCATTGTCGCGACCGCGCGCCTTCAGGCCCTGGCGGTGGAAGGTCTCGACCGCGCTGCGGGCACCCGCGCTGAAGGCGAGGTGCACCAATGAGTGCGCGAGCTGCGCGTCCGGGTACAGCCAGAGCGAGGAACCTTGCTTGTCAACGAACGCTGCCACGGTCTCATCCTGCGAGTCGAGCTCGTAGCCGAGCGGCCCGAGCGCTGCAACGTAGAAGTGCACGCTTGCGTCTATGTCCTTAACCTTGAGCCCGATGTGATTGAACATGACGACCTCCTTGCACGGCCGATGCTACGCGCCTCGGCGCGCGCCTCACAACCGCGGCAGTCCGGTGCGCTTCAGCGCATTCGATGAGCGTCCATCGAGGAGCAAGAGGCGAAATTCTGCGCGGACTACTAGAATGCCGCGCGGGGCGCGTTTGCGCGTGCGCTGAGTCATCGACGTGAGTTTCAAAGAGTTGCTCGACAGCTGGCGCCAGAGCGCGGCCGCGCCGCGCGCCGTGGCCACCTATACGGTCCGCCTGCCGATCGATGATGCCGCGCAGCTTGCGGCACTCGCCGATATGTTCCCGGGACGCTCGATGGAGCAATTGATCACCGAGCTGCTCAGCGCGGCGCTCAAGGAACTCGCCGCCGCCATGCCCTATGTCGCGGGCGGCCGGGTGATCTCCACCGACGAGCACGGCGATCCGGTGTACGAGGACGCGGGCCCAACTCCGCGCTTCATGGAGCTCACCCGTCTCCATCGCCGCACTCTCGAGGCGCGCCGACAGCAGGCCGCGCGCCCAAGGAAGCGCCGCCTGCGGCGCCCCGCGAGGTAACTGCATGCCCTCCTTCGATGCGGTCTCCGAACTCAACGGACACGAGGTAGCGAACGCCGTCGACCAGGCGAACCGCGAACTGGCGCAGCGCTTCGATTTCAAGGACAGCGGTGCACGTTTCGAGCTCAAGGACTTCACGGTCACGCTGAACGCGCAGGTGGATTTTCAGCTCAAGCAGATGCTCGAGATTCTCAAGCTGCGCCTCTCCAAGCGCGGCATCGATCTGGGCTGTCTCGAGCTCAAGGAGCCGCACACCACACTCTCGAGCGCGCAGCAGGAAGTGCTACTGCGCCACGGCATCGATGCCGACACCGGCCGCAAGATCACGCGGCTGGTAAAGGACTCCAAGCTCAAGGTGCAGGCCAGCATCCAGGGCGATAAGGTGCGGATCAGCGGCAAGCAGCGCGATGATCTGCAGGCAGCGATCGCATCGCTGCGCGCGGCGAAGCTCGATGTGCCGCTGCAGTTCATCAACTTCCGCGACTGATGCGCGCAAGTGTGCGGCACAGATCCTCGGTGGCGTCGAGGACGCTGGGACCGAGACGACTGAGGGCCTGATTCTCGAACGCGACCACACGGTGATTACGCACTGCGGCGAGGCCGGGCAGGCGCTGCCAGTCGGCGACCCAGGCGGCACCCTCGCCGGGCGGAGCGGCGGCCAGGATGATGTCGGGATTGCGGCCGATCACTGCCTCGATACTCACGAGCGGGCCGGGCTCGGGTAGATCCGCAAATACGTTGCGTGCACCACAAAGTTCGAGCGCATCACTCATCAGGTGGCGCCCCCCGATCGTGTAGATCGGCCGATTCCACACCTGCAGCAGCACCGTTGGCCGATGTCCCTGCAGGATCGCGCCGGAGTAGGCTTGCTTGAGCGCGTCGAGACGCGCTTCGAGCGCCGCGGCGGCTGGGTCCGCCACCGCCTCGGTGGCAGCGAGAATACCCAGCCGCCGGAGCGAGCGTGGTAGGTCGGCGAGGCGCGCCACCTGCTGCTGATAGAGGGGAATGCCCAGTGCGGCGATCTTCGCGCGCTGGGCCGGATTGCCGCCCGCGGGCCAGGCGATCACCACATCCGGCTGCAATGCGACCAGCCGCTCCATGTCGATCGCCGCCACATCGCCGATGCGTGGCACGCTGCGCGCCGCAGGAGGCTCGCTCGAGTACTGCACGGTAGCGAGGAGTTGCCCGCCAGCGCCCGCCGCAAACAGCATCTCCGTCGCACCCGGTGTAAGGCTGACGATGCGTAGCGGCGGAGCAACCACCTCGACCGCGCGTCCCAGATCGTCCGAGACGGTACGCAGTGGTTTGTGCGCAGCGGCCTCCACCAAAAATGTCTGCCCCGCCAACAACGTTCCGAGCATCACCACTCGGATGAGCGAGAGGAATGCGGCACGACTCATCGGGTATCGAGCAACCGGCGCCGTGTCAAGAACGTGCGCGCACCTCCGCCATGGTGCGCATACGCGGCAGCCGCGAACCCAGCACTACCAGCGGGACGAGGGTGGCGAGAAAGACCAGGTGGTACCAGAATGGAAACAGGCTCCAGAGCCTTACATGCACAGGAATGAAGGCGACCAGCAGCGTCACGCCGAGCAGCACCGGCATGCGCGGACTCGCAGGGGCAATCCATCCGGCGATCACACCGGCGATGAGTGAGGTGAGGGTCGCGATCGTGAGTCGCGCCAGCAACATACCGAGGGTGAAGCTCATCGTGGGTTCAGCTGTCGCGTAACCCACCAGCAGCACCCGCAGCGCGCGGTTCAATATCGATATCACGACGATCCAGACCACGAGACCTGCCGTGAAGGCAAGGATCGCTCGCTTCATGCATCTATCCCCCCGAGAGGATGGCGCCCCACTCGGTGCGTATCAGTTGAGCCGGCCGCCACCACGCGCGCGGCGGCCGGGCGATTCTGCGCGCAGCGCTCCCATGATGCTCACGGTCCTCAGGCTGTCGTCAACAGCGTGCGGAAGGCGCTGGGGAAGATCGGTCTGCCAGCGCAGCGCCGCCGCTCCCCGGCGAGTCAGCGTCGCCGAGTGTCAGATGAGGGCTTCGGATACTGCCGCGGGAAGACCACGCGGAACGTAGTTCCCTTGCCGGGCGAGGTCTCCATCTCGAGGCTCGCATCGAGCAGCTCGCACAGACGCTTGACGATCGAGAGCCCGATGCCCTCACCCCCCGCATCGCGCGGGGTGTCAGGATCGGTTTGCGACCCGAGGGTTGGCGCCGGCTGCGCGTCGGGCTCGGCTTGCTGCGCCTCAGCGGTCGCCTCGAGCACTGCATTCTCGAGTGGTGCCGCGGGGGATCCGGCCTGGAAGCCCGGCCCGGTATCCTGCACGCACAGGAGCCATTGCTCGACATCCGAGACGTCGCGTTCGGCCCAGATCACACTCACACCGCCACGCTGCGTGACGTTCAGGGCATTCAGCACGAGGTTCTGCGCGATGCGATGCACCTTGGCGGCATCGCCCTCAGCCCACAGCGCCTCCGGGCCCTCTACCTTGAGAAACAAACCGCGCTTCTGGGCAAACGATCTCACCGTGTCGCAGTGTTCACGCAGCAGCGCCGCGGCATTGAAACGCGCTACGCGCAGCTGCTCCTGTCCGGCTTCGAGCCGGGCGAGGTCCATCATGTCGCTCAGCAGGGTACGGAGCGACTCGATCGAGCGCTGCAGCATGCGCGAGGCAGCCGCGCGCTGTGGATCGTCCGCGCTCGGGTGCAGCAGCGCGCTCGAGGCATTGGCCACCACTCCGACGGTGCCGCGCAGGTCGTGGGCGGCCTCCCGCCAGATCTCGGCGCGCTGCCGCTCGAGGCGCTGCAACTGCAGCATTGCCCACTCGAGCTCACGCACGCGGCTCGCGGCCTCGGTGCGCTGCAGCCGCTCGTAGCTGGAAGCGCTCTCGCATACGCCCTCGCTGCACAATCGCACCAGCGCACGCCGCGCGATCGGCATGACGGTATCCTGAACCTCCGGGTGGGCCCGCGCGTAGTTCTCGAGCTCATTGAGCAGGCAGTACTGCAGATGTCCCCATTCGCGTATCGCCTCGCGCTGGTTGTATCCCTGCTGCCAGCGATGCACACCATGCTCGGCGGCGCTGATGATCTGCTCCTCGAGCGCGACCTCCTTCTCGAGCGGATCGCGCGCCAGCAGCCGCCGCTCGAACGCAGCCAGCAGCTGCGGGATGTGGTCGGTGAACTGTGTGCGCGCGAGGCTCGATGAGGCGATGAGCTCGGGGTCGGCTTCAACCGCGCGCTGCCAGGCGCGCAGGATGACCTGGCGCTGGATAGCGAGATGCCTTGCAAGGCCCGCGAGGGCCTCCTTGATATCCGTCTGATCGTGCACAGCCCAAATCGCAAAAAAGGGGCGCGCCGCAACGCCGTTGCTCACTATACGCAGGTTCATCCGGCGGGTGTGAGGAAGGCGAGCTAGCGCTGCAGCTGGTTCGAGCGCGCCAAGCTCAATGCCGGGACCGCGCGCCCTGCGCGGCCCCGGCGAAGCCTCATGCGGCAGCCTTTGCCAGTTGCTCGCCACCGGTGCTCTCGAGCACACGGGCCACCGCGTGTACGGTGGCTGCAATGCGCACTGCACTCTGCACAGCCTCGCGCTCGAGTCCGTGCTGGCGCAGCTGCCGCTCGTGCGAGGCGACGCAGCTGCCGCAGCCGTTGATTGCCGAGACCGCGAGCGCGAGCAGCTCGAAGTCCGCTTTGGCGATGCCCGGATTGCCGATGACATTCATGCGCAGCCGCGCAGGCAGCCTGGCGTACTCCTCATCCTCCACCAGGTGCAGGAAGCGGTAGTAGACGTTGTTCATGGCCATGACCGCCGCCGCGGCGTGCGCTGCGCTCACGTGCGCGGCATCGAGGTGCTGCGCGGCGAGCGCCTGCAGGCGGCGCGTGAACTCCGCATTGCGCGAGGCACTGGCTGCGGCGAGCGCCACCGCCCAGATCTGCCGTTCGCTGAGGCCCGGCGCGCCCGCCGGGCTTAGCACGGTGCCGAGATTCAGCTGCAGGTCGCGGGCGTAACCCGGCAGCGCCTCGCGAATGCTCTCGAGGGTGTGCATGTCAGGCCGCCTTCAGGGTCTGTTCACCCTTCTGCCAGTTGCACGGGCAGAGCTCATCGGTCTGCAGCGCATCGAGTACCCGCAGGACTTCCTCCGGGCTACGTCCGACATTGAGGTCGGTGACGTAAACGAAGCGGATCACGCCCTCGGGATCGACGATGAAGGTCGCACGTTGTGCAACACCCGCCTCGGGATCGAGAACGCCGAGCGCACCGGCGAGCTCGCGCTTGATGTCGGCGAGCATCGGGAAGGGGAGCGAGCGCAGCTCCTCCTTGTCGCGCCGCCAGGCGAGATGCACGTACTCGCTGTCGATGCTCACTCCGAGCAGTTGCGCGTCGCGTGCGCGGAACTCCTTCTCGAGCTTGCCGAACGCCGCGATCTCGGTCGGGCAGACGAAGGTAAAGTCCTTCGGCCAGAAGAACACGACTTTCCACTTGCCGGGGAAGCTGTCGTGCGTGAAGGTCTGGAACGCTCCCTTGACGTCGTTGGACACGACGCCGGTGAGCGCGAATTCGGGGAAATGACTGCCGATACCTGACATACGATTTTGACTCCTTGGCATTGGGGACGGAAAGGGGTCCGCCCTTCACGAGGCACATCATGGCAATCTGCCTGCTATAATTCCAATCGATTGATTTTATGATTTCGATAGACCGTATTTATTGGGCATGGAGCTGAAGCTCAAGGACCTGCGTTATCTCGTCGCGCTGGCAGATGTGCGCCACTTCGGGCGCGCCGCCGCGCGTTGTTTCGTGAGCCAACCGACGCTGTCGGCGCAGCTGAAGAAGCTCGAGCAGGCGCTCGGGGTGCAGCTCATCGAGCGCGCGCCCCATGCGGTCTCGCTCACCGCGGTGGGCGAAGAGATCGTGGCGCGGGCGCGGCGCATACTCGAGGCGAGCGATGAGGTGGTGGAGCTCGCACGCAGTCACCAGGATCCGCTCGCCGGACGGCTGCGTGTCGCGTTGCTGCCCACCATCGGGCCGTACCTGCTGCCGCAGGTCGCCCCGGTAATCCGCAGGGCGCTGCCGCGTCTGCAGCTGCACCTTTATGAGTATCAGACCGCTCCCATGATCGAGAAGCTGCACGGCGGCGAGCTCGACCTCGGCATCCTCGCGCTCCCGGTCGAGCTCGAGGGACTCGAGTCGCGCGAGCTCTATCGCGAGGAGTTCCTGTTGGCAGTTCCCGACCGGCACCACCTCGCCACCCATGAGCGCGTGCGGGTCGCAGATCTGCGCGATGAGCGGCTGCTGCTGCTCGAGGAAGGACACTGCCTGCGGGATCAGGCGCTCGAGGTATGCAGCCGGGTGGGCGTACGCGATTCGCAGGATTTTCGTGCGACGAGTCTCGAGACCCTGCGTCAGATGGTGGCCGCCGGCGCCGGAGTGACGCTGCTGCCGGAGCTCGCCGGCCGGGGTGCTTACCGCAGCGGGCGTGGGGTGGCGCTGCGTCCGTTCGTACGTCCGGCTCCTGCGCGGCAGGTCGGCGCGGTGTGGCGCGGGACCACGGCGCGGCGCACGGCCATCGAAGCGGTCACCGGACTCATCGCGCAGCACGCGCCTTGAGCGCATGTTCCGTCCCGCAGCCCGTGACGCTCGAGGCGAGCGATGGGCGCGCGCTCGGCGGGCTGCTGCTGGAGGCAACGCCCGCGCGCGCCGCGCTGTGCATCAACGGTGCCACCGGCTTCCGGCGCGAGTTCTACCTCAAATTCGCCGCCTACTGCGCCGCGCGCGGCTATCACACGCTCGTGTACGACTACCGCGGCATGGGCTCCTCGGCACGTGCGCCGCTCGCGGGCGAGAGCGCGCGCATGAGTGAGTGGGGTCGGTTCGACATGCCGGCGGCACTTGCAGCACTCGCGCAGCGCCACCCGCAGCTGCCGCTCTTCACACTGGGCCACAGTGTCGGCGGTCAGCTGATCGGCTGCATGCCCAATCAGGCACGCGCCCGCGCGCATGTGATGATCGCCACCGCGACCGGCTATTGGCGCCGCCAGCGTGCGCCGTTCTGCTACCAGGCGCTGCTGTTCTGGAAGGTATATGGACCGCTGATGTTGCAGTGCCTCGGCTACGTGCCCCGCGGTGTGCTGTGGCGCGGCGAGCCGCTGCCGCCCGGGGTGTTCCTGCAGTGGCGGCGCTGGTGCCTGAGTCCGGCGGGGTTCGGCAGCGCGCTCGATGGAGACATGAGCGATGCCGCTTTCGCCGCGGTGCGCGCGCCGCTCCTTTCCTGGGGTTTCACTGACGACCCGATCGCGACACCGGCCGCGGTCGAAGCGCTGCTCGCGTCTTACCGCAACGCCTGCATCGAGCAGCGCTGGACCACACCGGCCGCGGCAGGAGTCCGCGTCATCGGCCATCACGGATTCTTCGCAGAATGTCACCGCCATTCGCTCTGGCGCGCCGCGCTCGACTGGCTCGATGCACGCTGCGCTTGAGAGCGGTGCACCAGGGCGTCAAACACCGAGCGGCATGCGGATACCACAGGTATAGTCTGCGGCGCGAAGAACAGCCGATCTGCCGATCGTCGTCAGTCCAAAAGGGGACAGCAATATGAAGAGGTCCGTTCTACTACTGCTGCTCACAGCGAGCCTCGCGATCTCTACATCGGTGACGCGCGCCCAGGAAGACCATGCCTACACGCAAGGTCCGGTCGTCGTCGTGTCATTCGTCCGCACCGAGCCGGGCATGTTCGAGGACTACATGCGCTACCTCGACAACACATACAAGCGTCTCATGGATGGATACAAGAAACAGGGGATCATCATCGACTATGCCATCTATCAGTCGCTGCCGCGCGATCCGCACGACGCGGACGTGATCCTGACTGTGACCTACAAGAACATGGCAGCGCTCGATGACTTGCAGTCGCGCACCGATCCAGCGGTAAAGCAGGCCTTCGGATCTTTGCCGAAAGCCGCTTCGGCCTCTGCCGATCGCGAGAAGCTGCGCAAACAACTCGGCAGTCAGCTGGTCAGACAGTTGATACTGAAATAGTTGGAGTAGCGGCCGTTGCGAGTCGGCGCGCTTCCCGCCGTCTGCCTCGTGCTGCTCGCCAGCCTGCTGGCACCGCCCGCCTCCGCGCAGCGGCCGGCGCTCAGCGCGCAGGACGCGTGGATCCGTGCGACACCAGGGATCGATGTGGCGGCCGCCTACCTCACACTCCACAACGGCGGCACGCAGATGGTAGTGCTGAGCGGCGTGCGCTCGCCCGAGGCCGCAGCGGCGATGCTGCACGAAACTAGGATCGTCAACGGGCAGTCGACCATGCGCCCGCATGAGCCGCTACGGATCGCGCCCGGTGAGACGGTGCGCTTCGCGCCCGAGGGCTTGCACATCATGCTGCAGGGCCTCAAACGGCCGCTCGCTGCCGGCGATGAGGTACCGCTGGTGCTGCTGCTGGCGGGTGCCGGCAACCTCACCGTGATGGCGCGCGTGCGCGCACTCGATGAAGACTGAGACGACGGCGCAGCGCGTGCTTGCGAACGATCCCTCACTGGACCACATCACACCCTACGACCGCTTCGCGTGGAGTGATGCGCAGATCGAGCAGTGGCTCGCGAGCGGCACACGCCAGCGCGAGCTCAGCGACTACTTCGGGCCAGAGGAGTACCGAGTTCTCGCTGCGCTCGCACGCCGCGCCCGGGCCGCTCGCGCCGCTGCCGACGGACTGCACGTCCTCATCGTGCCTGGGATCATGGGGTCGCAGCTCGGTATGGCGCGCGCTGCGCCGCTGCCAAACGATATCCTCTGGCTCGACCCGCTCGACATCCAGCGGGGGCGGCTCGCGGCGCTGCGCATGCCCGCCGCTGCGCCCATCGTGCCGCTGGGGGTGGTGCTGTTTTCGTACCTGAGGCTGAAGCTGCATCTGCGCGCGCGCGGGTTCGCGGTCGAGTTTCACGACTATGACTGGCGGCTACCGGTGACGCGCGCGGGAGAGAAACTGGCCGAGAGGCTCGAGGCGCTGCAGCCGGCGCGCGTGGCGATCGTAGCGCACAGCATGGGCGGCCTCGTGGGCCGCGCCGCACTTGCTGTCGGCGCGGCACGGCACGTGGAGCGCGTAATACTGCTCGGGACACCGAATTGCGGCTCTTTCGCAGCGGTGCAGGCGCTGCGCGGTACCTATGCCGTCGTGCGCAAGGTGGCGCGCCTCGCACTTCAGGCTTCTGCCGAGTCTCTAGCCAGTGAAGTCTTCAGCACCTTCCCGAGCCTTTATGAGCTGCTGCCCCATGGGTCCTGCGACCTCGCGGGCCTGGATCTGTTCGATGCTCGTGCCTGGCCGGCAGCCGCGCCGTCGCCGCATCCTGCGCTGCTCGCGGCGGCGCGCGCACTGCCCCAGCGGCTCGCGCCTGCGGACGAACGTTTCGCCGTCATCGCCGGGGTGGGCGTGGAAACGGTCACCGCGCTACGCCGGCGCAAAGAGGAGTTCGTCTACACGCTCACGCGCGGTGGCGATGGCACCGTTCCGCTCGCGAGCGCGCAGCTCGCCGGTGCGCGTTGCTTCTGTGCCCGTGTCGCGCACAGCGATCTGACACGTGATCGGCAAGTCGCGGCGGCGGTGGCGGACCTGCTGAGAAGCGGCAACACCAAGCGGCTACCGGCGCGATGGCCGGGTGCAGCACGCGCTCGCGCCCAGGTGAGCGATGGTGCGCTCCGTCGCACGCACTGCGAAAAGGTCGATTGGGGCGCGCTCACCCCGAAGGAGCGGCGACTGTTCCTCGAGAACCTCAACGAGCCTCCGCGCCTGCGGCTGCGGTCACCGCGCAGCAGCAGTCGGCGACGCCGCGCGCCGCCGCGGCCGCATCACGCCTGAGAGCAACGAGCGCGCGCTCCGGCGTACGGCATCTCAGACGAACGCCTGCGCGATGGCCTGACACTGTCGAGCAGCACCGCTATTCGCACTGCGTTGCGATCCAGCGTTGCACCCGCTGTGCCGCGTGCGCATCGCGCTGGAGATCGGGCTTACTCGCCGGCGTGGTCACTTCCAGCACGATGCCATTCGGATCGGAGAAGTAAATGGAGTGCTGCGAACCGTGGTCCTCCTCGCTGATGGCGATACCGTGCTCACGCAGCCGAGTCTTCCATTTCTCCTGCTCCGCCGCGGAGGACACCGAGAAAGCGCAGTGCCGCACGTCCGATGGCAGGCCATCGGGGCGCGGTGGCTGAGCGCCGTAGAGCGCGCAGAGCGCCAGCAGCTGGCCGTCACCGGTGCCGAAGAACATCATCAGCCAGGGCTTGCCGCCCCAGTCGTCTCCTGAGATCGCGTCCACCAGCGGCAGTTGCAACACCTCGCCATAGAAGTGCAGCGTCTTCGCCGCATCGTAGACCGGAAGTGCAAGATGGTCGAAGCGCAGCGGCGTGTTGGGCATGGGGGGCGTCCGCGACCTGAGGTCAAAAGATCTTCGCACGCGCAGCTACAGGCTGTCGTGGGTAGCGCACAGCCCTACAGCAACGTTGCGTCGGTTCCGATGACGCTCGCGGCGCCCGACTCAACCACGCGCGCGAGCGCTGCCGCCGTCGGCAGCACATGTGCGGCGTAGAATGCCGCCGTGTGTAGTTTGGCGGTGTAGAAATCCCGTTCCGCGCCTTGAGCGCGCTCGGCCGCGATGGCCGCCGACTTCGCCAGCAGCCAGCCGCCTGTGACGTATCCGCAAAGTTTCAGGTACGGCACCGACACCGCCATGGCGCGCTCGGGGCGACTCGAGAGCGCTTCAAGGAGCGCACGCGTCGCACGACCGAGAGCGCTCACGCCCTCGAGTGCTGCGCGGCGCGCCGCCTCGACCGTCAGATCGCTCGCGGCAATGGCGCCGAGCTCGCGTTCCATGTCGGCAAGCAGTGCGCCCATCGCGGCGCCGCGGTCGCGCGCGAGCTTGCGCCCGATGAGATCGTTCGACTGTATGCCGGTGGTCCCCTCGTAGATCGTGGTGATGCGCACATCGCGCACGTACTGCGCGGCGCCGGTCTCCTCGATGAAGCCAATGCCGCCATGCACCTGCACCCCAATGGCGGCGACCTCATTGCCGATCTCGGTACACCAGCCCTTGATGATCGGTGTCAGCAGCTCGCCGCGCGCACGTGCCGCAGCACGCACCTGTTCATCACTATCGTATTCCGCCACGTCGAACTGGAAAGCACCGAAAAGGGTAAGCGCACGCGAGGCTTCGGTCTGCGACTTCATCATCAGCAGCATGCGCTTTACGTCCGGGTGATGGATGATGGCCACCGGCCCCGCGGGGGCTCCCACCGGCGGCTTGCCCTGTGTGCGGGTGCGCGCCCATTCGAGCGCGCGCTGGAAAGCGCGCTCGCCGACCGCATAGCCCTCGCTCCCCACCGAAAGACGGGCGCTGTTCATCATGATGAACATGTACTCGAGGCCGCGCCCGGGCTCGCCGACGAGGTAGGCCACCGCGCCATCCTTCTCACCGAAGGCGAGCACACAGGTAGGGCTCGCATGGATGCCGAGCTTGTGCTCGATCGAGAGGCAGCGCACCTCGTTGCGCTCGCCGAGTGAGCCATCGGGCTTCACCAGCACCTTCGGCACGATGAACAGCGATATCCCGCGTACGCCTGGCGGCGCCCCTTCGATACGCGCTAGCACCATGTGGATGATGTTCGCGGTGAGATCATGGTCGCCCCAGGTAATGAAGATCTTCTGGCCGAAAAGACGATAGTGATCGCCGGACGGCACGGCGCGCGTGCGCACTTGGCCGAGATCGGAGCCGGCCTGCGGCTCGGTGAGCACCATGGTGCCGGTCCACTCCCCGCGCACCATGTGCGGAAGGAAAGTCTGTTTCTGCGTCGGCGTGCCGCAGAGCTCGAGAGCGTGTACCGCACCGTGCGTGAGCATGGGGCCAAGCTTGAAGGCGAGGTTGGCGGATCCCCAGAACTCGCCCACGGCGCTGTTGAGCACCCGCGGCGTGCGCTCGCCACCGAATTCTGGAAACGCGCCGAGCGCCGGCCAGCCGCCGTCGACAAACTGACGGTAGGCCTCGCGAAAGCCGGGAGCGGTCACCACCCCATTCTCCGTCCAGCGGGCTCCGTGGACATCGCCGGGCCGATTGAGCGGCTCGAGCACATTCTCGGCAAAGCGCGCCGCTTCCTCGAGCACCGACTGCGCCAGCTCATTGGAATAGTCGCGTAGCTTCGCGCTGGCAGCGAGGCGCTGCGCGCCGAGCAACTCCTCGAGCACGAAACGTATTTCACGCACGGGCGCACGGTACATGACGGACCCCTTTGGCACCTCGCGGACGGCGTGCTACCGCTCGCCCGCTGCGAATCCTGACGCGGACCCCAGTCTAGCTGCGCCCCGCGGATCTCAGTGTGCGGCTCCCGCCGTTTCCCGAAGTCCCGTCCCGCCACCCCGCCCCGCCTGTGGCAGCGCGAGCGCCGGCACGATGTTGGCCGCAAGAAAATCGACGAACTGCTGCACGCGCGGATCCGATTCGAGCGCGCGCGGATAAAGCGCATAGAGCGCGGCTGCCGGGGGAACGGTCCATTCGGGGAGAACGGACCTCAAACGCGAGGTGGCGAGTCCCTGCCGGCACAGGAATTCCGGCAGCAGTCCGATGCCGAGTCCAGCCGCCGCGGCCGCGTGCAGCACCGCCGGATCGTCCACTGCGAGCTTCGGCGCCAGCGGTACTTCGGCCCGCTGCGCGCCGCGCGCGAGGTGCAGCCGGAACTCCGCGAGCTCGGAGCCCTCGGGAGTGAGCAGATCGTGCGTGCGCAAGTCATCGGGACGCTCAGGCACGCCGTGATGTTGGAGGTACTGCGGCGTAGCGCACAGCAGCGCCGGCGGCGCACCGAGTAGACGGCGAACGATGGTCTCATCGGCCGGCGGGTGGGTGCGAATGGCAACGTCCCACGCCCCGGGGTCGAGCTGCCCGGCATCGAGTGCAACTTCGAGCGGCACGTGCGGGAACGACTCGAGAAAACGCGGCACCAGCGGCGCGAGCAGCACACGTGCGTAAGTAGAATCGGCGACGACACGCAGCGGACGTCCCTCGGGCGACTGGAGCCTCGCAATGGCGCTGCGCGCCGCGTCGGACTCCTCACCCACACGACGCGCGTGCGGGTACAGCAGTCGGCCGGCCGGTGTCAGCGCGACGCGGCGGGTGGTGCGCTCGAGCACACGCACGCCGAGCGTCTTCTCGAGATCCGCCACGCCGCGGCTCACGGCCGCCTTCGGTACCCCAAGAGCGCGTGCCGCGGCGGAGAACCCGTTGAGATCCACGACCTTGGCAAGCATGGCCAGCTGGGCCGGCGTCCAGATCAGATTCATATTGATCTCAATATCCCCCGGCGAGGCCAACATTGTTTCACTGCCAAGGCGCAGGCGCCAGTCTGAGGTAAACTCCGCTCCCTTCGGAATGCAACAAAGCGGAAAGGCGGGCTCATGAAAGGCGCGATGCATGCATTGTCTGTGGAGGTATTCACGAACACCCTGGGAAATCTGGCGCTCATTCTCGAGAGGGCGGCGGCGAACGCCACGCAGCGCAAGTTCGATGCGGCGGTGCTGCTCGGCGCGCGCCTGGCGCCTGACATGCTTCCCCTTACGCGTCAGATCCAGATCGCCAGCGACATCGCCAAGAACTCCGTCGCGCGGCTGGCCGGTCAGGACCCGCCGCGCTTCGAAGACTCCGAGACCACCATCGAGCAGCTGCGCGCGCGCCTCGCGCGCACCATCGATTTTCTCAAAAGCGTCCCCGCGAGCGCGCTCGAAGGAGCGGAGACACGCGACGTCAGGGTACCGATCGGCGAGCGCACGCTGGAGTTCAAAGGACTGGATTACCTGCAGCGTTGGGCGATCCCGAACGTGTTCTTTCACGTCGTCACCGCCTACGACATCCTGCGTCACAACGGCGTAGATCTCGGCAAACGTGACTTCCTCAACGGCGGCCGCGACTGGTAGTGATATGACAAATGGCGGCAGAGCCCTGCCGCCTTTTGCGAAGGATACGCGAGGGAAATCACGGCGCCGCGGGCCGCGCGCTGCCACCCTGAGATCCAGTGGTGGGCGCTGGGCCTGCCCGCGCTCAAAGCGTTGCGCGTCGGGGGATCTTCTTGCTGCGAAACAAAGCCTCGGCGGCCCGCCCGCCAGCCATGAAGCCGGTGCCGGCCGCGCCCGTGCCTGCCCCGGTGGAATCTGGGCCCGCGACCGTCGAATCCCTCGGGCAGCAACTGCGCCAGGTATTGCCGACGCGCCGGCTGCACTCGGTCTCTCTTTGCGACCACGAAGCCAACGTCCTGTGGCTGAGCGAGGGCGCGCTCGGACCCGATGAGCACGTACTCGTCGTCGAAGCACTCAATGTGCTCGCGACCGACACTTCCCTCCACATCCACGAGATGGGCACGGAGGATGGCCGACTCGCACTCTTCCTGCCGGTGCGTGCCCCGACCGCCGACCTGGTCGGCATCGCCATGATCCTCGCGGACGCCAAGTCACTCGGTGATGACACCCTCGAGCGCATGTCGGCGGCGCCGGTACGCGCCATCATGCTGCGTCTTGCGGTGCTGCTGAAACCGGCGCCTGCGGCCCAGCCTGCCAGGCGGGTGGAATCCGGGCTCCCCGATGAGCCGGATGTCGAGGCGGCCCTGGCCGCGGTGCCGGCAGTGCCGCTCATGTCGCCCGAAGAAGTGGATCAGATCCTGGAATTCGACCTGCCGGAGGAAAAGCCGGCGAAGCCACTCCCGCCGTTGCGCGATATCCCGGTGGCACGGCCAGCTCCGGCGGTGAGGCTTCCCCCGCCCACCGAGGCCGGGGATGCCGACATGCTCAGTCTCGAGCTGCTCGATGAGCCTACTCCTGCACCTGCGGTGCGGCCGGTCAAACGCGTCGTCTCGGCGCCGGCTGCTGCGCCCGCAGCGCCGCCGCCCGCCCAGCCGGTGCGCCCTGCGCCCCCTCCCAGACACCCGACGCCGCAGCGCACTCCTCCGAGCACCGTGCGCGCTCCAGCGAGCGCGAAAAGCGTCGCTGCGACGCCAGCCTCTGTGTCCATTCCAGCGGCTGCGCCCGCGGCTGCCCCCGCTCACGCAGCCGCCATCGGCGGCGCGCCCGCCGATGCGAACGTGCAGCTCGAAGTGCTGCCCTTCGGCAAGCTACGTGCTGGTGGTCAGACGCGCCGCTTCCAGGTCATCGCGCGCGTGGCGGGCACGGTGCGCGACCCGGCGGCTCAGGATGGTCTGGTACTGCAGCGGTTGATGGGCTGGCTCGCGGCACATCGCGCCGCATGGAACTCCCAGCCCACCGGCTTCACTCTGAATCTCTCGATCGCGACGCTCGAGGACGAGCGCTTCGCGCAGAAGCTCGCGGCCGCACTGCATTCGCACGGCATCGCCGGGGACACTTTTGGCTTCGAGATCGCCGAAGCGCTGTGCACGCAGCGGCGTGCGCAGGTCGAGCGCTTCATAGCGCAGTGCGAGAAGGTCGGTGCCTGGATCGTGATCGATGATTTCTCCTTCGACTCGCAGGTGCTGGCGCTCCTGCGCTCGAAGGCGGTGCGCGTGGTGAAGATCGATACCAAGCTCACCTCTTCGGCGTTGAAGGACAAACTGTGCCAGGCCATGGTGGTCGCCACCGTACAAGCCGCTAAAGTGCTCGGTATCCACTGCGCCGCAAAGAAAGTCGATTCCCAGGCGGCCTTGCAGTGGCTTACCGCCATCGGTTGCGACTTCGCCCAGGGAGCAGCCCTCGGCGGGGTCCAGTCGCTCGACTCGCTCGCAAGCTCCCCCGACCCGACGGGTCTTTCCCCGGTTCTGCGGTCGACCTGAGATCCCCGGCGGCCCTCCCGCCGTCACCTCCGCGAGCGCCGCGCACGGTGCGACGAAACGAGCCGTGCGTGCGCCGCCCTAGACCACAGCGCTCCCTGAATGCCCTAAGCTTCAATGGGGCTGCCTGCGCCAGAGCACGCGCACGGTGCCCTTTTGCCAGCCATGAAAATGCCCACGCTCGATCAGTTCCGCTCCAACCGCAACGTGTTGTTCTGGACGCTGCATGCGGCCGGCTGGGCAGCTTACGGGCTCACGCAGTACTTCGGCGCGCTGCTGTACGAGAAGCCCTCGAGCTACGCGCGCGTCATCGCCGTCTCTGCGATTGCTGGGTTCATACTGTCGATGCCGATGCGCTACATCTACCGGCGGCTGTGGAACCGGCCGCCGCGCGCGCGCATCGTCGGGGTGCTGGCCACCTGCTACATCACGGCGCTCGCGCTGCGCATCGTCATCAACCTCTCCTACAAGGCCTTCGTCGAGCCGGACTGGCAGGCGCAGACGCTGTTCGAGTTGTTTGGCGGCACGCTCTCGACCACCTACCTGCTGGTGTGCTGGAGCGTGCTGTACTTCGGCATCAAGTTCTACGAATCGCAGCGCAAGCAGGAGGAGGCGATGCTCAAGGCAGTCGCGCTTGCGCAGGAGGCGCAGCTGAAGATGCTGCGCTACCAGTTGAACCCGCACTTCCTGTTCAACACCCTCAATGCCATCTCCACGCTGATCCTCGATAACCAGAACAAGAAGGCGAACCACGCAGTGACTCGCCTGTCTGAGTTCCTGCGCTATACGCTCGACCAGGATCCGATGAAGAAAGTGACACTGCGTCAGGAGATCGAGGCGCTGGATCTGTATCTCGGCACCGAGCGGCTGCGCTTCGGTGAACGGCTGCATCTCGAGTACGCCATCGAGAGCGGAGCACTCGATGCGCTGGTGCCGAGCCTGCTGCTCCAGCCGCTGTTGGAGAACTCGCTGAAATATGCGGTGTCTGCGCGCGAGGAAGGCGGCAGCGTGCGCATCGAGGGACGCATACGCGATGGCAGGCTCGAGCTCTCGGTGATCGATGACGGGCCGGGTCTGCGCGAAGGAATGCCGGCGGGGGAGCGACGTGGCGTCGGGTTGCGCAACGCGCGCGAGCGCCTGGCGGTACTCTACGGCGAGAATTGCCGCTTTGCGGTGCTCAACGCGCAACCGGGACTGCGTGTCGAGATGGCGCTGCCCCTCGAGATCAGCGCGCAGAACACGGAGACTGCGGCCGCGCGCGCGCCCATGAGCGTCTCTGGAGGAGTGGGCGCATGAAGATCCGCACGCTCATTGTCGATGATGAGGTGCTGTCCCGCCGCGGCGTCGAGATCCGGCTGCGGGACGATACGGACTTCGAGATCATCGCGCAGTGCGCCAACGGTCGCGAGGCGCTCGCCGCCATCCAGCAGCTCAAGCCGGACCTGGTATTCCTCGATATCCAGATGCCCGGCATGTCCGGATTCGAGGTGCTGGCGCATTTGCCTCAGCAATCCATGCCGCTGGTGGTGTTCGTTACCGCCTACGACCAGTACGCCATCCAGGCGTTCGAGGCGCGCGCCATCGACTACCTGCTCAAGCCCATCGATGAGGCGCGTTTTGCCACGGCCCTCATACGGGTGCGCGAGCACGTGCGTGCCAAGAGCGCCGCAGAGCAGCGCGATCGGCTGCTGCAGATCATCGCGGAAATCACCGGCTGCGGAGAGCTCGCCCTCGATGAGTTGCTCATCCGCGGATCCAAGGCGATCGGCGGCCGCTATCCCGAGGTGATACCCATTCGTCAGGGCCGCGAAACAGTGCGCGTCCCGGTGGCTTCGATCAAGTGGGTGGATGCCGCGGGCGACTACATGTGCATCCACGCCGGTGGGGACACACATATCCTGCGTGGCACCATGAAGGAGCTGGAAGAGATCCTCGATCCGAAGCTCTTCCAGCGCGTGCACCGCTCGACCATCGTCAATCTGCGCCTGGTGCGCAGCCTGCGCGCACACATGAACGGCGAATATTTCCTGACACTCGAGGGCGGTCACGAGCTCAAGCTCTCGCGCACCTATCGCGACAAGGTCGAGTATTTCCTCAATGGATCCGCCCGCTAGGATTACGGCGCTCGAGCCAACTGGCGCTCACACGGCGAACGGCCGTCTGCGCAACCTTGCTGAAATGGCCGGGCGGCGTGATGCAGTTCGCGCGCCGCACTCGCGACAAAACAAGTGTGAACTGCGTCACGAACACGGCACGCATGTCAGCGATGTGTGAGCCATCGCGACGCGGTGCAGCGGCCTGCATTGCTTAGATATGTCTACCTATGGAAGCCGCGTCCCGCCCGCCGCTGGAGACACTCCCGGATCTGCCCGTGGATGAGCCGCTGGAGTCTGGCAAGTCTCGTAACGAGGCCGCCGCCGCGGCACGTGCCGCTGCCGCTACGCCCCGTGAGTCGGCAAAACCCAGAGACCCGGAGCAGACCGGGCTGAATTTCATCGATCCGGAAATGTTCCTCGCGCCTGGGCAGGCCTCGAGCGCCGTGCCGGTCGTCAGCGCGACGGAGCAAAGCGCGAAGGCACCCGAACCCCCACTCGAGCTAACGCTCGAAGACCCCGTGGTCGATGCCCTGCTCACTGCGCCGCCTCCTCCGCCGGCACCAGCACCGTCGGCCGCGCCCGCGCCCTCTGCCGCCGCCGCGCCAAAAGCCGAGTCGGCCGCAGAAACCGCGGCGGCGCGTGCTGCCGCACGGGTGCCGATTGCGAAGACTGCATCGCTGACGGCAGCGGCTACCAAGCTGGCCGCGGCGAGCGGAGCTCCGAATTCCGGGGCAAAGACCGCCTCCGCGCGCAAGCCCGACGCCGCTCCGGCCTCCACCCCAAGAGCCGCTGCGCGAAGCGAGAGCCCCGCCAAGCCGCTGCCGACCAAGGCGACTTCGACAGCCTCCATGGCCAAGCCCGAGGCTCCGGCTCCGAAGCTCGACGCCCCGAGTCTCGCCAGCTGGGCAAGTGCACGCGCAGCCGCCGCGCAGAAGGTACGCCCTGCAACGGCGCCTGCCGCTGCCGCAAGCGCATCGCCAAGTGGTGCGAGTGCCGCCAAAGCCACCGCGCAGCGCAGCACATCCAGCCCTCTGGCGAGCGCCGCACCCATGCCCATTCCGGCATCGGCGCCGGCGCAGTCTGCAGCAGCCCCCGCAGCTGTAGCTGCCGCCACGTCTGCTGTACCGCCGGCCCCGGCGATGGATCGCGATTTCATTGCACGCAACCAGGTAGTCGAGCGTTATCTCTCCGGACGACTGCCACTGAAGGCCGCAACGGAGTTTGAGCGTTTCTGTCGCGATCACGCCGAGCTGCTCGATGAGATCGGCTTACCGGAGCGCGTCAACGCGGGCCTGCGGCTGCTCGAGGCAAGCGGCAAGCCGGAACCCTGGCAGGAAGCGCCGCGGCCGGTATGGCAGAAGCCCCAAGTGACTCTGGTCCTGGCGGTTGCAGTCTTAGTGCTGGTGCTGGTGCTCGCCGGCCTCGCCGCCAACAGCAGCAGCA
Organism: Steroidobacteraceae bacterium; assembly: GCA_035639195.1. Lineage (GTDB taxonomy): Bacteria > Pseudomonadota > Gammaproteobacteria > Steroidobacterales > Steroidobacteraceae > 13-2-20CM-66-19. Next base: position 6,341 of record DASQYM010000082.1, on the reverse strand, counting down.
AGAGCCACCGCATCGCGGAGTTGCAAAAGCAGAACTCCGAGCGGGCGCTCGATCCCGCTACCAGCACCCGCGAAATCCGCCTTCTGCCGAGTCGCTCCGGCGCATCCAATGCGCCTGCCATCATCATCGGCGGCGGCGGAACCGCGCAGCTCGTCGATTTCAAGATCGATGAGTCGCGCTCGGCCTATCATTCCTTCCGGGTCACCATCGACCGCATCGACCAGGGACGTGTCGCGGTCATCAACAATCTCGACAAGGACTCCAACGGTCACCTGCGCATTGCACTCAACAGTTCCGCGCTCGGTCCGGGCAACTATCAGCTGACGCTCGAAGGCCTCGATTGGCGCGGCCAGCCACAGCCCGACTCCTGGGTCACGATCGGTATCCAGCGCTGAGCGGCTCAGGCACGCAGCGAACTGAGCGGCGGTTGATCGATGACGCTGCGGGTCGCGAGCCAACCACCTGCCGCGACCAACAGCGCCCCGCCCACCAGGCCCTCGATCCAGGGCAGGAACTCGAACACGTAATGCAGCTCGAGCCACTGGGTCGTGAGGTAGTACGCCGCCAGTGACGCTCCGAGTGCCGCCAGCAGTCCGGAAAGGCTGCCGAGGGTCGCAAACTCGGCGAGCACTCCCTGCACCACGGTGCTGCGGCTCGCGCCGAGAGTACGCAACATCGCGCTTTCGTAGCGGCGCTCATCGCGGCTCGACTGCACGGCTGCCAGCAGCACAGTGAGACCGGCAAACAGCGTGAACACAAACACGCTCTGAACCGCGAGCGCCGCCTTGTCGAGCACTGCGCGCACCTGCGCGAGCAACTCATCGATGTCGAAGATCGAGACGCTGGGAAAGCGGTGTGCCAGTTGCGCGAGCGAGCGTGCCGCGCCGGGCGCGAAATAGGCGCTGGTCAGATAGGTACCCGCAGTCCCTTCCAGCACACCGGGGGCGAACACGATGAAGAAGTTCGGTTGGAAGGTGTCCCACTTCACCTTGCGGATGCTCGCGACCGTGACTTCGCGCGTCTCGCCCGCGATGTCGAAGGTCAGCCGGTCGCCAAGCTGCACACCGATGGCCTCCTGAAATTCGCTGGCGAGCGATACCAGCGGCTGGCCGGCATCCGCGGTGCTCCACCAACGTCCGGCGATGATGCGGTTGTCGGCTCCGAGGTCCGCCGCCCAGGTGAGGTTCTGCTCGCGCGTGGCGAAGTTGTCTTCGCCATGTGCGCCGTGACTCGCCTCGACCGGCCGGCCATTGATGGCGATCAATCGACCGCGAATCATGGGCAGCACGCGCGTGGTGCGCGCGCCCTGCGCCTGCAGGAAGCTGATGAATTCCGCACCTGCCTGCGGCGGGATGTTGACGAAGAAGTAGTTCGGCAGATTCTGCGGCAGGGTACGCTGCCAGTCGCTGTTCAGGTCGGTGCGCAGGATCGACAGCAGCAGCAGCACCATGATGCCGGTGCCGAAGGCGACGAGCTGCACGACGCTTTCTGCCCGGCGCCGGCTGAGATTCGCCACTCCGAAGCGCCACGCGATGCCGACACGTCCCCGCAGCCGCCCGGCCAGCGCGACCAGTAGGCCGCCGGCGAGAGTCAGCACCAGGACAAACGCGGCGAGCCCGCCGGTGAAGTAGAGAAACGTGCGCTTGTCAGGCACCGCCCAATATATAAGGAGTAGCACCACCGCGAGCGCCGGGCCGAAGGCGAGCAGGACCAGCGGCGGCGGCGGCCCGACATCACGTCGCAGGACACGCAACGCCGGCACCCGCGACAGCTGCAGCAGCGGCGGCAGCGCGAAGCCGGCGAGCAGAGCGATCGCGGTGAGCAAGCCGATGTAGAGCGGCGTCGCACTTGCTCCCGGCAGTTCCCTGACAGTCAACAATCCACGGATGGTGCGCAGCAGCCATTCCTGGGCGAGGAAGCCGAGCGCGGCGCCGACGCTAGCTGCGAGGAGCGCCAGCGCGAGCAGCTGCAGCGCCGATAGCGCCAGCGTGAAGGCGCGCGTGGCCCCGAGCGTCTTGAGAAGCGCAACGACATCCAGATGACGATTGACATAGCGCCGCGCCGACATCGCCACCGCGATCGCACACAGCAGCACGCTCACCAGGCTCGCAAGACTGAGGAAGCGCCCAACGCGCTCTACGGCATTGCGCACCTGCGGGCTCGCTTCGGTGATATCGCGCAGTCGTTCCCCACGCCGCTTGTGAGCTGTAAGCCAGCTCTTGAACTCCTCGATGCGGAAGCGGTCGGCGGCGAACAGAGCGGCGTAGCTCACACGACTGCCCGGCTGTATAAGCCGCGTGGCAGGAAGGTCGGCCGCATTCATGAGCAGGTTCGGGGCGAGCTCGGCGAAAGTGCCGCCCTGGTCGGGTCGTGAGATGAGCACGCGGGTAACTCGGAACTGCGCAACTCCGATCGCAAGGGATGAGCCAACGTGTCCGCCAAGCGCGGCAAGGAGTTTCGAGTCAGGCCACACCTCACCCGCGGCCGGTATGCTGGCAGCGGGCGTCCCCCGGTCGAAGGCCTCCGCGGCGATCAGAACCTGCCCGCGCAGCGGATACCCCGCGGTTACGGCCGCGATGTTGGTGAGTTGGCTCGCCTCGCCGTTGAACACCACCGAGAGGAGATTGGTGCTGCGTGCCGCCCGGACACCACGGCGGTCGGCTTCCCGGAAGTAGGCTTCATCGAGCGGCTGCGGAGAGCCGAGCCGTAGATCTGCAGCCAGCACCGCGCTCGCTTGTAGAGCGACCGCGGCACTGATACGGCTCACTAGAAAACCGACACCGGTGAGCGCCGCCACAGCGACAGTAAGGGCGAGCAACAGGACCCCCAGCTCACCGGAGCGCCACTCGCGCAAAAGCGTCCGCAATGCGAACCGCAGCGCCTTCACAGCACTCGACCGGCTTCCATGCGGACCACGCGTGCGCAGCGCGCGGCGAGCTCGCGGTCGTGGGTCACCAGAACCAGGGTGGTATGCGCATGAGCGTTGAGCTCGAACAGCAGCTCGCCGACGCGTGCGCCTGTCGCGGTATCGAGGTTACCGGTCGGCTCATCGGCGAACAGCACCGCCGGGCGCGTGACGAAGGCGCGGGCGATGGCCACGCGCTGCTGTTCGCCACCGGAGAGCTGCCGTGGATAGTGCCCGGTGCGCCGCGCGAGACCCACTCCCGCCAGTGTCTCGGCGGCCGTGCGGCGCGCATCGCTACCACCGGCCAACTCGAGCGGCAGCATCACGTTCTCGAGCGCGGTGAGCGCCGGGATGAGGTGAAACGACTGGAACACGAAGCCCACCCGTTGGGCACGCAGCCGCGCGCGGCCGTCTTCATCGAGCTGCGTGAGATCCTGCCCGTCGAGCAGCACGCGGCCACGTGTCGGCAGATCGAGTCCCGCCAACAAGGCGAGCAGTGTCGACTTGCCCGCCCCCGATGGGCCGCTCACGGCCACCGACTCGCCCGCCCCGATGGTGAGCCAGACATCATCGACGATGGTCAGCGAACCTTCCGGGCTGTTAACCTGCTTGCAGAGGTTTTCAGCCTTGAGAACGTGGTTGCGGGTCATCGGCGCCTGGGCGCTGGGCATGGGATTATTGTTCATCGCGCTCCAGAACGCGGTGGCCTCCGCTAGTACGATCCTTGTATTTGGCGACAGCCTGAGCGCCGCCTACGGAATCCGGCCGGAACAGGGTTGGGTAACGTTGCTCACGCAGCGACTGCAGACACAAGGGTACGGGTACCAGGTTATCAACGCCAGTGTCAGCGGCGAGACCAGCAGTGGCGGCCTCGAGCGGCTGCCGCGCGCGCTCAGCCTGCACATCCCCGGCATCGTGATTCTCGAGCTCGGCGCCAACGATGGTCTGCGGGGGCTGCCGGCAAGCGCGCTGCGCGACAACCTTGCCCAGATGGTGCGGCTCGCGCAGACGGCCGGGGCGCGCGTGCTGCTGGTCGGAATCCGCATTCCTCCCAACTATGGGCCGCGCTACACCGACGAGTTCGCGCGCGTGTATGCCGCGGTCGCGCAGGAATACCATCTGCCGCTCGTACCGTTCCTGCTGGAGAAGGTGGCGCTCGATCCGACACTCATGCAGGCGGACGGCATGCATCCCAATGCTGCCGCCGAGCCGATAGTCCTCGATACACTCTGGCCATACCTCAAACCATTTCTCAAGAACAAAGCGCAGGTCAGGGGCCATTGATGGACAAAATCTGGCTGAAGTCATACCCACCGGGAGTTCCAGCAGAGATTGATGCGAGCCGGCTGCGCTCCTTGAATGAACTGGTGGACAGGACCTGCGCCGAACATGCCGAGCGGGTCGCCTACGTGCAGATGGATGCGGAGCTGACTTACCTCCAAGTCGACCAGCTTAGCCGCGCTTTCGCTGCCTGGCTGCAGCAGGCGGGATTCGCCAAGGGCGACCGTTTCGCCATCATGTTGCCGAACACACTGCAGTACCCCATAGCGCTCTTCGGCGCACTGCGAGCCGGGCTCATTGTCGTCAACACTAACCCGCTGTATACCGCGCCGGAACTGGAGCACCAGCTCAGCGACTCCGGCGCGACCGGAATTCTCGTACTCGAGAATTTCGCGCATGTGTTAGAGAAGGCTCTGCCGCGCACGAGCGTCAAGCACGTGCTCGTGACTGCGGTCGGAGACTGTCTCGGATTCCCCAAGTCCGCCATCGTGAACTTCGTGGTGCGTCACGTACGTAAGCAGGTGCCCGCCTGGAACATACCGCGAGCGGTGTTGTTCAAGGAGGCGCTGGCGGAGGGCAAGAAGCTGCCGCTCGCACCGATCGAGGTTGGCCCAGACGACCTCGCCTTCCTGCAGTACACCGGCGGTACGACCGGCGTGTCGAAGGGCGCCATGCTTTCCCACGGTAACGTCGCGATCAACGTACTGCAGGCCGAAGCGTGGCTGGGAACGCGCCTGAGTGATTTCACCAATGGCGGCGTGGTGATCACCGCGATTCCGCTCTACCACATCTTCGCGCTGCAGGCGAACTGCTTTTTGTTCGCACGGCTCGGGTGGAAGAACGTGCTGATCATCAATCCACGCGACCTGCCTGCCTTTGTCAAAGAGCTGACTAAGCATCCTCCCAATTACATCACCGGCGTCAACACGCTCTTCAACGCGCTGTTACATGCGCCGGGGTTTGCGCAGATCGATTTCAGCCATCTCCGTGCGGCACTCGGTGGCGGGATGGCCGTACAGGCGACCGTGGCGCAACGTTGGAAAGAGGCCACCGGCCAGGTGCTGACTCAGGCCTGGGGGCTCACCGAAACATCGCCCGCAGCTTGCATCAATCCTCCTGGTCTCGACTTCAATGGGTCGATCGGGCTACCCATCTCGTCGACCGAAATAGCGATCAAGGACGATGCCGGCAACGACCTCGAGTTGGGGCAGATCGGCGAGATATGCGTCCGCGGGCCGCAGGTGATGCACGGCTACTGGAAGCGGCCAGACGAGACCGCGAAGGTCATGGTCTCCGGCGGCTGGCTGCGCACCGGAGACGTGGGGCACATGGACGCGCAGGGATTCGTGTACATCGATGACCGTAAGAAGGACATGATTCTGGTGTCCGGATTCAATGTATATCCCAACGAGGTCGAAGCGGCCGCTGCGACGTGTCCGGCTATTCTCGAAGCCGCAGCGGTAGCGCAGCGGGATGAGTATTCCGGAGAGGTAGTAGCGTTGTTCGTAGTGCGCAAAGATCCGGCGCTCACCGAGCAGGACGTGATCGACTACTGCAGGAAGTCACTCGCCGGTTACAAAGTGCCGAAGCACATTTACTTTCGGGCTGAACTGCCAAAAAGCAATGTTGGGAAGATTCTTAGGAAGGCGTTGAGGCAGGAGATAAGTGAGCCTTCTTGATACTAGCAGGCCCTCATCGAGGGCTAGCGAGCGATTGTTATCGTTCTAGACTTCTCGCCCGCTAGCCAAAGCTCTCCGGATAGTACTTGTGGAGGCTAGCGCCTGCCGCGCGCCCCCATTCCCATTCGGGACATGCCGCCACTGCCACCGATCCCGGATGCTCGCATCCCTCCGCCTGCACCAAAACGCTGATCCACGCGGAAGGAAAACCCGCTGCCGCCGATTCCCGACCTTACGAAGCCACTGCCACCAATACCGGACCTCGAAAGGCCGCTTCCCCCGATGCCTGATCGGAACTCGCCTCCGCTGCCTCCGATGCCTCGGCTCGAAAAACCGCTGCCGCCAATTCCAGACATCGAAGGGCGGCCACTGCCACCGATACCGGAAGTTGCAACGCCGCTGCCGCCAATACCGGAGGTTGCGACGCCACTGCCACCGATACCGGAAGTTGCAACGCCGCTGCCACCGATACCGGA
>DASQYM010000081.1:0-108989 GCA_035639195.1 Steroidobacteraceae bacterium | reverse complement strand
CAGCCCGACCACGGCGATGGTATCCGCGCCGAAGGATGCCGCGCCGGTGAGCATCGCCACCGTACCGGTCTCGATCGCTTGCCAGCTCGCGCCGCCATTGGCGGAGCGATACAGGTGGCCCCGCAGACCGAAGGCGAGCAGCGCTTCACCTGCGAGCGGCAGCACGCCGAAGAACGAGCCCTCGTAGGGCGAGGCGAGCGTGCGCCAGTTCGCGCCCCCGTCGTCGGAACGATAGAGATGCCCGGCTTCGCCCGCGATGTACAGCCGCCGCCCGCCTCCACCGACGATGCGATTGAGGTGGTAGGCACCGCCCGCCCCCTCTTCGTCCGCCGCGCGTGAAGCTGCCGGTGGCGGAGCCGTTGGCGCGCGATCGCGGCTGCGCGCCGCGGGCGCTGCCGGCGTGAATTTCACCTCCTGCCAGCTCGCCCCGCCATCGGCGCTGCTGAAGTAAGCGCTGTAGGCCCCTACGGCAATCGCCTGCCCGCCCGGGCCGCACCAGACATCGAGCAACGGCCGCTGTGCCTCGGGAGCATAGTGCATGCGTTGCCAGTGGCCGCCAGCGTCGGCAGTGGTGAGGATGACCTCGTCGTGACCGACAGCCACGCCATGCTGCGCATCGAGAAAGCAGACACCGGTCAGCAGCGCCTGCGTCGGGACGTACTCCGCCTGCGCCCAGCTCGCGCCCCGATCATCCGACAGCACGATGATGCCGCGATCACCGACGGCAACCAGCCGCTGCCCCGCGGGGGCGATGGCGATGAGCAGACCCCGGGCGGCGAGCCGTGCCGGCTCCGCGGCGCGCACCGGCTCCGTTGCCGCCTCGTCCGCCGCGGCGGCCAGCGACACGGCGAGCAGCAGCGCGGGAAACGCCGCTCGCTGCCCCCGAGCCCTGTCCATGGCAGCCGACCCGTTCCGCGCTCGTGAAGCCTCAGCGGATGCCGCGCCGCTCCAGCACGCTCGGCTGGTAATCCGCCGGCGTGCGCTTGATGTTGAAGTCGTACGAGCCGTGTTCCTCGCTCTGCAGGCCGAGCGCGAGATAGCGGCCGTTCGAGAGATCCATGACCAGCTCCAGGTCATCCCACAGCGAAGGCAGGTTGTAGTAGTTCATCGCATGCCCTTCCTGCACGCGGTACAGCTGGCCGCGCGAGTCGTAGCAGTCCACGACCAGGATCTGCCAGGAATCCTCATCGACATACAGCGTGCGGCGGCTGTAGATGTGGCTCACCCCGGGCTTGAGGGTGGAATCTACGACCCATACGCGATGCAGCTCGTAGCGGGCAAGATCCTGGTTGATATGGTTCTTCTTGAGCAGCTCGGAGTAGCGCAGCTTACCGTCCTGCAGCCGATAGGCGTCGTAGGGTACGTAAATCTCTTTCTTGCCGATCAGCTTCCAGTCGTAGCGTTGTGGGCTGCCGTTGTACAAGTCGAACTGGTCAGCCGTGCGCAGGTTATCTGCGTTCGTTCCTGGATTGTCGAACGCCACGTTCGGCGCGCGGCGCACGCGCCGCTGGCCGGGGTTGTACACCCAGGCGCGCCGCGCTTCGCGCGCCTGGTCGATGGTCTCCTGCACCAGCAGCACCTCACCGGCGAGACGGGCCGGAGCAGTGGTCTCCTGCGTGAAGTACAGCAGGATGTTATTGAGTGCCGCCTCGGTCATCCCGGGCTCGTAGTACTGGAAGTAGAACTCCTCCTTGAAGTTCACGAGCGTGTACCCGCCACCGGCGGTCATCGGTGCCTGGCCCACGTTGAGCGCGGCGGCCACTCCGCGCCAGCGCGTCACGTGGTTCCAGTAGACCTCGACGCCGCTCTGCGGAATCGGAAACGGCGTACCGCCGAGCGCGCCGGTGAAGCCGTTGCCATCGGGCACCAGCTTCGCCGTCGTCGCATTGCGCTTGGTGGCCTCGTACACCCGCTCGGGTGCGGCACCGCTGCGATGTGTCGGGTAAACGATCATCTTGTAGTCGGGATAGGTCTTGAACAGCGCCTTGTGTCCCTCGCTGAGCTTGGCGGCGTACTGCGCAATGTTCGCCGAGGTGATGGTAAAGAGGGGTTTGTCGCTCGCGTACGGGTCGGGGTAGTGCTCGCCGTTGTGGTAGTTGGGAAAACCGGCATCGGCGGGGGATTTCAAGCCACCGGTCCACGCCGGGATGCTCCCGTCCGCGTTGCCGGCCTTCTCGCCGCCGAGCGGCGTGAGGTCCTGGCTCAGCCGCGCGGCCTCCTGCGGACTCACGGCGCCGAAGGCCACGGATGCGAACAGCACTCCCGCGGCGGCAGACCGAAGCAGCATTTTCATTGCGCTCCCTCCATCGTGCGTGTCCAGCGCAACCGCGCGCGCACGTTCAAAACGAGAATTTCACACTCGCCGCGACGAAATCACGATCGTTCAGCAGGTTGTACTGGCCCGCGCCGCCGTAGTTGGTGAAAGAGAGGTCGAGCTCCAACACGTTGCGAACGCTGGCCGTGAGGCCCACGGTGGCCGCAATGCGGCCCGCGCGGAACGCTCCGCCCGGACCGGGCGATACGCCGGTCACATCCTGCTGCCAGGTGAAGTGCGGGAGCAGGTTCCAATCCCCGATCGCGTTGTTGTATTCGAGCCGTCCGGCGATCACATAGCCCCATGCCCACGTGGTCGCGAACGCCGCGCCGGGCTCGAGGCACTGACCGAGCGGATTTGGGACCGAGGGCTTGACGCATTGCCCGCTGACTGCCGGAAACTCCGGATAGCCGCCGAGGTTCGGATTACCGCTGAGGTTGGTGCCCGGTCCATCGAAACGCAGACCGAAGCCCTGGGGGCCTCCGCTGAGCTTGTCCTCGAGGCCCGGAACGTAGTCAGCGCCCGCCTCGAAGATCAACACCGCCTGCGACGCCTTGAAGACATTGGCGAACACCTGCGTAGCGGTGAGATCGAAGTGGTAGGTGTCCTTGAGCTCGTAGCCCTGGACGATCTGCGAGATCACCCGGCCCTGTGCATCCGTCTTGTAGTACGAGCCGAGCTGGTTGCATCCGGTGATCGGCGTCGCCGAATTCGGCACACAGTGCCCTGGCCCCGTCACGGGCTCGTGAAGCAGGTTGGCGAGCCCAGTCTCGAAGGGCGTGAGTGAGGCGTAGATGAGCTCGACATCGTCGATCTGCAGCGGCACGTTGTGCCGATACGCGACCTCGCCTTGGAGCGCCGTGCCCGTGCTCTGTACCTGCGAGTTGAAGGACAGCCCGAACATCTTGATGTCTTGTGGGAATTCCTCGTAGAAGCCCTGGGTCCTGCTGTACTCGGAGGTCGCAAGGTTCGCCGCCTGGGCGTTGACGTTGCCGCCGGCGAGCAGAGTGTTCGCGCCGATGGTGGCGTACTGCTGCGCGGTCGCGGCGCTCAGATTGCCGCCGGTGGCCGCGGCCGCCTGTTGGCCCGCCGCGGTGCCGATCTGCACGGCCGAGCCAAACGGATTGCCCGAAGCGAGCGCCTGTGCGGCGGCAGCGACCGCGTTCACCGCGCCATAGGCGTTGCCGAGCCCCGTCGGCGTGCCGGTCTGGAGCGACACCACCGGCACACGACTGGTGTAGTTGAGGAAGTAGAAGCCGAGCTGCGTACCCTGGCCGAAATTCGGCAGGTAGTACTTGAAGTTGATGCCGTATTGGCCGGACTCGGACGGTTTGTGATCGGGCAGACGCGGTATCGTCTGGAAGTCCTTGATCAACCCGCCGCCGAGGGGGCTGAAGTCCACGCCCATGTCCGAGATCGCACCGAAGCCGAGGACCACGCGCTGATTGCTGCCGGCGCCGGCGACGTCGTTGGTGCTGAAGTAGGCTCCGGTCGGCTCGAGAATGTCCGGATGCCAGCTCCACAGGTACAGCAGCTGCGTGCTCAGGTTCTTCGATAGCTGCGAATTGAACACCACCATGGAATCCGGCAGCAGCGCCTGCTTGAGCTCCGCCCCCGGAACCTGCAGCGCGGTGACATCGAAATAGTCGACCGCGTTGAGTCCGCCCGGAATGAAGGTGCTCTCGCCCCAGGAGACGACCTGCCGGCCCACGCGCAGCTCGGAAGGCAGGCTGCCGAGATCGAACCGCAGAAACCCGAAGGCATCCAGCAGCCGGGTGTAGCTGCCGACGACACCTTTGGCCTCGTGGCTTAACGGCGTACGGTCGACGTCATTGCCCATGACCGAGAAGTCATACAGTCCCGAGCCCCGCACGAAGGCGCCGAATCGTTCCTTGTACTTGAGCTGCAGCTCGGTGACCCCGGTAAGCGCCTCGGTGTACTCGGCCTTGTGCAGGTAGTTGAGATCGCCGTCATCGATATTCGGGGAGTAGCCACAGCCGCCGTTGGCGATTGCGATCAGCCGGCAGTCGGGATTGGACACGCGCCAGCCCATGCCGTAGCCGATGGTGGTATCCCAGCTGCCCGTCCAGTCACCGGAGTCGCTGCGGAAGCTGAAGGCTTGTGCGCGTGGCAACACCGCCGCCATGACACAGGCGAGCGTTGCCGCAAACCCCAGGGCACGGCCGGTGTGAACTCTCCTCATGTGTTCCCCCCTGCTTCCCTTGCAGACTCGCGACGACTCCGCTCTGCCAGGAAGGCTGGTTGCGTCACTCGAGCTCAGTGTGCAGCGAAGCCACGCCGCGTTCTTGTTTGTTGCGCAAATACAAACCCGCGTGTGGTCAGTCTATTACTCGGCGACGCAACGCGGCAAGCATTCTCACGAGTGCATGATCTGCAGGATACTGTGGCGCAGCTGCTCACTCAGGACGAATTGTGCGTCCTGCGCCACAGCTACGAGCACCTCGTCGAATTCGAGTAGCCCGCGGGCGCCGGCGCGGATCACGCCGCGACTTCGCAGCAGTGCGATGAAGTTCGTGAACATCGTGCGGTCGGAGAACTCCGGCGAGTCGAGGCCATAGAGAAGAGTCATGCGCTGCGCCGTCTGCTGACAACGATCCTCGAGGGCCGCCTGGGTGAGCGCGCCGCTCCCGGCCGTCACCAGCTGCGCGACCACCATGTAGTACCGCTCGATGGTCTGCAGGGTAGCCTGTGCGAGCAGTGACAGCTGCGTGGCCTGTGCAGATGCGGGCGGTGGACGCCGCCAGCCGCCGCCTTCGGCATCGGACTCGATGAGCCCATGCGCCGCGAGAGCGGCGAGTGTCGCTTCCACCACCGCGGGCAGCTCCGCCTCGCTCCACTGGAGGAACAGCTCCGCGGCGATGTAAGGATAGACGCGCCACGCCAGACGCTGGATATCGAGTGTCGCTACGCGCGCGTTGCTCACGAATACGCACGCGATGAGCGAGGGCAACGCGAACAGGTGCAATACGTTGTTGCGGAAATAGGTCGCGAGCACCGCGTTCTCGACCGTCATGCGCACGAGGTCTCCGAGGTGGTGCGGCTCGCGCTCGATGAGCCGCAGCGTCAGCCCGTATGCAATCATCTCGCTGCCGGAGAGCCCGGTAACCGTCACACGCTTGCTGTACGGGACGGATGTGAGCAATGAGCGGTACAGCTCGAGCTGCCGCATGAGATCCGCTTCGGGCAGCGCCTGGCGCGGCATCGCAAGCAGCGCGAGCGCGAGTAAGTTGATGGGGGTCACCGCCGCGGCGGCATTGATATTGCGCATGATGCGCTCGGCGAGCTCATCGACCGCCCCCGCGAGCCACGCAGCGCGCGTCTCGTCATCGAAGCGGCGCGCGCGCCAACGCGGCTCATGCCGGTCAAGGATCGCTGCGAGCGCAACCGGCTCGCCGAGGTTCACGTACACCTTGCCGAAGCGCTCGCGCAGCACCCGCCACGAGCCGAGCAGTCCCCAGATGCTTTCCTTCTCCTTCGGGCGACCCGACAGCTCCCCGACGTAGGTGGCACCCTCGACCAGGCGCTCGTAGGCGAAATATACCGGCACGAACACCACCGGCCGCGTCGGATCGGCAAGGAAACTGCGCACCGTCATGAGCAGCATTCCGGTCTTCGGCTGCAGCAGCCGTCCGGTGCGGCTACGCCCGCCCTCGATGAAGTACTCGATGGCGTGACCGCGACTCATGATGGCCGCGAGGTACTTCATGAACACCACCGTATACAGGCGGTTGCCGGCGAAGCTGCGGCGGATGAAGAAGGCACCGCCCTTGCGCAGCAAGCGTCCGACGAGCGGCAGGTTGAGATTGACGCCGGCGGCGGTATGCGGCACGGCGTAGCCGTGCACGTAGATGACGTAGCCGAGCAGCAGATAATCCATGTGGCTGCGGTGGCAGGGGACGTAGATGATCTCGTTCCCTTCCGCCACCGCGACCAGAGTGTCGGCGTGACCGAACTCCACACCGTCATACAGCCGGTTCCACAACCAGCCGAGCGCATGTTCCATGAAGCGCACGAAGGCATGGGAATAGTTGGCGGCGATCTCCCACGTGTACCCGCGCGCGCTTTGCAGCGCCTTGTAGCGCGGCAAGTGCCGCTCGCGCATCTCCTGCGCGACGGCAGCGCGCACCGCGCGCGTGCGCAGCACCTGATTGACGATGGTGCGCCGATGGGAGAGGTCCGGTCCGATGCGCGCCGCGCGCCGCCGGGCGTACAGGGCGCGCAACGTGCGTGCGACGCGAAAGCCGCGTTGCGCCGGGGAGAGCTCCGCGCCGAGCATCGCACGCAGCGACAGCGGCGCATCCAGCTCGAGCAGTGTGTTGCGGCCGTTGAACAGCACCTGCATGAATTTGCGCGCACGGCTGGGGACGCCGAAATTCTCGCTCAGCAGCAGAGCGACCCAGGAGCCTTCCTTCTGTGGCGCGCGTCCCCAGTAGACCGCTGCAGGCACCAGATCGAAATCCAACTCCGGATCGGAGCGCAACGCGGCGATCATCTGTGCGAGCTGTCGTGGCGGTCGGCGGTCGAGCCGCTGGGCGAGGAGTCCGCGTGTCTGCGCCAGCCACAGATAGGAGCGCAGCCCCTGCGTGCCGCCCCTGAGCGGTCGCCCAGGTCTGGGAATGCGCAGCCTGGCGCAGGCTTCCTGCAGCACCGCCAGATCGGCGGCGCTGCGCTGCTCGAGCACGTAGCACAGCGGCCGCGGCCGGCCGCGCAGCTGCGCCGCGGCATCCTCCGGGAGCACCCGGTAGCGCACCCATAGTGTCAGCACGCGCCGCAACAGCCAGTTCATGGCCGGTTACGCTGCGTGCACGCGCCGCGGGGCAAGCGGCCTCGAGGGCTACTCGAAGGTGATCGCCGGCAGATCGAGGGCGATGAGAAAGTACTCGAACAGGTACTGGATCACCCTCACCTGGTTGTGCAGCCGGTGATCGCTCTCGAGCAGGTGCAGTGCGCAGCGATACGCCTGGGCAAAGCGTACGCTGTGCTCGTAGGGCACCACGTCATCGCGCCAGCCGTGCACCAGCGCGGCTGGACAGTCGAGCAGTCCGCTGCGCAGCTCCGGCAATCCCTGCATGTACAGCGCCGGCGCCATCAGGAACACGCCCCGGGCGTGCAGGAGCGAAGCCGAGGCGACCGCGACATAGCCGCCGAGACTCGAACCAACGAGCACCAGATCACCGGCGAGCTCCTTGCAGAACTCCACCAGCTTCGCCACGCGCGCCCGCGGCTCATCGATGCCACGGTAATCCACCGAGTGCGCGTCGTATCCTTCGGCGCGGGCCACCTCGGCGAGCGCGGTGATCTTGCGTCCCCAGGGTCCGGCGTCCTGGCCGTGAGAGAAAACGACGTGGCGGGAAGTCACGGGTGCTTGCATGGCAGGGCATCCGGCGCTGGGCGCACGAGGAGCATGGGCGAATAATGCAGGCAATGGAAACCACAAGCCAAGCACCGCGCGATCCCGTCCGTCGCACGGGCTGGCAGTTCTGGATAGATCGTGGCGGGACTTTCACGGACGTCATCGGGCTCTCGCCGGCAGGTGTGCTACACGTGCGCAAGGTCCCTTCGATCGCGATGGACGCCGCAGCGGGCGATCCGGGCGTGCGGGCGGCGCGCGCCATCCTCCTCGATACCGCGCCCACTGCCGGCGGCGCACCGCCAGCGCCGGTCGCAGCGGTGAAGGTCGGCACCACGGTTGCCACCAACGCACTGCTGACGCGCAGCGGCGAGCCGGTCGTACTGGTGACGACCGCGGGGTTTGGCGAAGCGCTGCGCATCGGCTACCAGAATCGTCCGGACATCTTCGCGCGCAACATCGTTCTGCCCGAGCGGCTGTATGCGAGCGTGATCGAGGCGCAGGAGCGCATCGACGCCGCAGGGGCGGAGCTGCTGCCCCTCGACCTGCCGCGGCTGCGCAGCGAGCTCACGTGTGCCCGTGCGAGCGGGCTGCGAGCGGTTGCCATCGTCTTGCTGCATGGCTGGCGCCATCCACAGCACGAGCGCGCAGCCGCGGCGTGCGCGCGCGCGCTGGGCTTCGAGGAAGTGTCGGTATCGCACGAGCTCTCCCCGCTCGTGCGCTACGTGGTACGCGGCGATACCACCGTGCTCAACGCCTACCTGGCGCCGCCCTTGCGCAGCTACCTGCGGGCACTGCAGCAGGAACTGCGCGTCCTCGATGCGGGCGCACGCCTCACTCTCATGCAGAGCAACGGTGGACTCGCCTCGGCGGAGCGCTTTCACGCAATGTCGAGCGTGCTGTCGGGTCCCGCCGGTGGCCTGATCGGTATGCGCTGGGTCGGGGAACGGCTCGGCTTCGCCAGACTCATCGGCTTCGACATGGGCGGCACCTCGACCGACGTGTCGCTGATCGATGGGGAGCTGCCGCAGCGCTTCGAGCATCTGATTGCCGGCGTGCGGCTCGCGCAGCCGATGCTCGACGTACACAGCATTGCCGCCGGTGGGGGCTCCATCCTCAGCTACCGCGATGGGCGCTTGGCCGTCGGCCCCTCCTCCGCCGGCGCTGATCCCGGTCCGGCCTGCTACGGCCGTGGCGGGCCGCTCACCCTCACCGACGTGCAGGTGCTGCTCGGACGGCTGCGCCCGGACACCTTGCCGGCAGTGTTCGGCCGCGACGGCCGCACGCGCATCGATGCGTCCGTGGTCGCCGCTGAATTCGCCGCACTCGGTGCGCGTGCAGCGAGCGAAGTCGGGGGTGAGTGTTCCCCCGAAGCGCTCGCCGAGTCGTTCCTGGAAGTGGGCGTGGAGTCGATGGCTAACGCGATCCGGCAGGTGTCCACGCGTCAGGGACTAGACGCCGCTGACTTCACGCTCTTTTGCTTCGGAGGAGCCGCCGGGCAGCACGCCTGCCGTGTGGCCCGTGCCGCGGGGATGCGGCGCATTCTGGTGCATCCGCTCGCCAGTGTGCTCTCGGCGTTCGGCATCGGTGTAGCCGACCGCCTGGCGGTGCGGCGGGCGAGTCTGCGGAGCGAGCTGAGCCCCTCAGGCCTTGCCGAGGCACATCAGGCGCTCGGGCGACTTGCAGAGCAGGCGCGCGCCGAGCTGGCGGCCGACGGCGCTGCGGCGCAGAACGTACGCCTCACCGAACTGCTCGAGCTGCGCGCCGGCGACAGCGAGGTCACCCTGTCGGTGCCGGTGGCGCCGCTCGAGCAGCTGCGCAGCCGTTTCCATGCAGAGCATCTGCGGCGTTTCGGCTTCGCCGCGCGCTCGCTGGAGGTGCTCATCGAGGCCCTGCGGGTCGAGGCGCGCGCGCCTTCGGTCGAGCTGAGCTCGCTCATCCTGCCGCGCGCGGCGCGCATCGCAGATCTGCCGCTGCAGGCGCGTGCCTGGTTCGGCGCGTGGCGTGAGGTGCCGGTGCTCTCGATGGAAGCTGTGCGCGCACCGGTCACTGGACCGGCGCTGATCGTCGAGCCCAACAGCACGCTGGTGCTCGAGGAAGGCTGGCGGGCGCAGCCGCTCGCCGGCGGCGAGCTGCTGCTCGAGGACGAGGGGGCGGCTGCCGGAGTTGCGGCGGCGACCGCGGATCCGGCCCGTATCGAGATCTTCAACAACCTCTTCATGCACATCGCCGAGCAGATGGGCGAAGTGCTGAAGGCCACCGCGCAGTCAGTCAACATCCGTGAACGGCTCGACTACTCCTGTGCGCTGTTCGACTCCGGCGGTGCGCTCGTGGCCAATGCACCGCACATGCCCGTGCACCTCGGCTCGATGGGTGCCAGCGTGCGTGCCATCGTGCGCGCGCAGGCTGGTCGGCTCGTCTCAGGGGACTCGTGGCTCCTCAACAGCCCCTATCACGGCGGGACTCACCTGCCTGACATGACGGTCGTGACGCCGGTGTTCATGGCAGGGGGTGAGCAGCCGGACTTCTTCGTCGCCTCGCGCGCCCACCATGCCGATATCGGCGGAATGACCCCCGGATCCATGCCGCCCTTCAGCCGCAGCATCGAGGAGGAGGGGATACTGTTCGAGTGTTTCCACCTGGTGCAGGGCGGCGCGCTGCGCGAGGCGCCGCTGCGCGCGCACCTCGCCGCCGGCCCCTGGCCGGCACGCAATCCGTCACAGAACGTTGCGGACCTGCGGGCGCAGCTCGCTGCCAACGCGCGTGGCTGCGCTGAGATCGAGCGTGCAGTGCGCCGACACGGGCTCGGCACGCTGCGCGAGTACATGCAGGAGGTGCAGCACAATGCCACGCGGTGCGTGCGGCGTGCGATCGCCAGGCTCACGGCCGGGAGCTTCCGCTACGCGCTCGACGATGGGGCGGTGATCGCGGTGCGCATCCACATCGATCGCACCCAGCAGCGAGCGCGCGTGGATTTCAGCGGCACCTCGCCCCAGGGACCGCACAATTTCAATGCGCCGCGTGCGGTATGCACCGCCGCGGTGCTGTACGTGTTCCGCACGCTGATCGATGAGCCGATTCCGCTCAACGAAGGGTGCCTCGCGCCGCTGGAGATCCTCATTCCGCGCGGCTCGATGCTCGACCCGCTGCCGCCCGCGGCGGTGGCTGCCGGGAACGTGGAGACCTCTCAGTGCATCGTTGATGCGCTCTATGGTGCGCTCGGTGTGCTCGCCGCCTCTCAGGGAACCATGAACAATCTGACCTTCGGAGACGCGCAGCTGCAGTACTACGAGACCATCGCCGGCGGTGCGGGCGCAGGTCCCGATTTCGACGGCTGCGATGCGGTGCAGACCCACATGACCAACTCACGCCTCACCGATCCGGAGATTCTGGAAGGTCGCTTTCCGGTGCTGTTGCGGCAGTTTGCCATCCGCCACGGTTCCGGCGGGGCCGGCCGTCATCGAGGCGGTGATGGCATCGTCCGCAGGCTCGAGTTTCGCCGGCCTCTCTCTGGCGCACTGCTCGCCAATCACCGGCGCATCGCACCGTTCGGGCTCGATGGCGGCGCGAACGGCGCGCCGGGTGCGGCCTCCATCCGCCGTACCGACGGTACGCTCGAGCACCTCACGGCGACGGCGCGATTCAAGCTCGACGCAGGCGATGAGCTCACCATTCTCACCCCCGGCGGCGGTGGGTTTGGATCGCCCTGAGCTCCTGCTCCCGCTCGGCGCGTTAACCGCGCAGAATCGAGGTTTCGATCTCCCACTCCACTCGCTGCTTCGAGGTCGCCGAGCGGTTCACCGAGACCGGTCGCACGCGACTGGCACCAGCGCGGTGCGTCACGAGCCAGGTGTCGAATTCCCCAGGCTTGCTGGTGGCGAAGCCGAAGAGCAGATTGAACTTGCCCTCGGCGAGGGTCTGCGGCCGATTGACCCGCTCATCGGTAATGACGAAGTGCGACTCCTCCGCGGCTGCTGCCGCGAATGCGCCCTGCGCGGCGAGCTCCTCGAGAAAACTCTCCACCTGACCCTGAGCTCGCTTCCAGGTCGATGGCCCATTGTGCTCGAGCAGCACCCAGCGGGTGCCCTGCTCGATGCTCGCTGCCACGAACAAGGCGAGCCGCCGCGCTGAGAGGTATCTCCAATCCGAAGCTCCCCCGCTGCCGGTAGCGAGCGTGCGCGGGCTGATACCGTTACACGGGCCCGTGCGTGCCGAGAGCAGCGTGTTCACGCCGGCCTGTGCCAGGCGCAGACGATCGGCCTCGGAGACCGTCACCGCGGGCCGCAGGCCCGGACGCAGGACGGCTTCCTCACTTTCGGCGGCCGCCCACACCGGCCAAACCTCGTCCGAGCGCGCGATCATGCCCGCCGCGGCGCCACAGGAGGCGAAGGTCTCGACGCGTCCGCGCAGGCGGTCGAAGGCCTGCACCCGCGGAAAGTACATGACTGCGCTGTCGCTGCGAAATGGCCAGGTACGCAGCCCCTCGAGGACGGCGCGCGCCGAGTTCCAGGCTGCCGGGGGATCGACCACCAACAGCGCGTGATGCTCACGGCATATGCGCGCCGCGACGAGCAGCGTCGAGAGTCCGACGTCGCGATCGCGCGCGAGCGGCGGGATGCACAGCAGGTTGAACCCCGCCGCGCCGCCGAATGCGAATAGGCCCGTGCCGCGGCCGGCGGCGCCGATGATGTCGTAGTCGGTGAGCGGCGCCCCATCATCGCCATCAGGGTTGGAAAGGGTGTAGCCGATCGCGACGCCCCCGGGGCCGCTCGCCGAACGGTCCGGCCGCTGCGCGGGTAGTTCACCGAGCACCCGCACGAGCCGCGACTCGAGCAGCACGTCCGCGACGAAACGTCCGGAGGCGGGAGCGACCGACAACCGCCGGTAGATCTCCTGCTCCTCGACCAGCTCGGATCCTGCGGTGCGCACGCGCTGCACCACGAGGTTGAAACGCTCCTCCTCGGTCGCAGTCAGGCCGTCATAATCCACAGAAGCGCGCAGGTACTCGCGCGAGCCGGGGTTCAACGCCGTGAGCCGCAGCGCACCATGGCCGGCGGGCAGCGTGACCGTCGGCGGCAGGGCACCGTTGCTGACGCGTACGATGCGCGCCTCACGCCCGCCGTTCTCGAAGAACTGCTCGACGGCATACGCGACTGTGGAGGGCTGCCAGAGGCCGCCGAAATACTGCTGGAACTCGTTGAAATTGCGGACAGTCAGCGCGTGGTTGATGGGCCCCTTGAGGGTGCGGCCAATGAAGGCGGCGACGGCGGTCGGCACACGCTCGATGGTGTGATGGTCGCGGCGTTGTTGTGCGAGTTGTGCGCCTGCGCTACGGCTGTCGGGCACTCAAGCGCCTCGGTGAATCTGCCGGCGCGACTCTAACACAGCGTGTCAGGTTGTGGTCAGACTCCCGGCCCGGTGTCGGACTGATTATGCAACCTGCGGTCTGCCTCGCCTGCCCTGCGCAATTGCTCCTCGTGCGCCTGCTCGAGCTCCTCGCGCTTGCGCCTGATCTCCGCGAGCATGAGTATCAACCAGGGAGATAGCTCTGCGCCGTTGTGAGCCACGGCTCGTCAACCACCGTTCTTCTGCGCGGCTCGTTGACCACTCGCGGCACCGGGTGCGACCGGGCCGGGGCTCGGTACCGGTGCGCTGCCCGGCTCGATCTCCGAAACGACTTGACGGAACGTGGCCTCATCCATGGGCAGATCCGAACTGCCATCCCACGTCGAGCCTTCCGGCAGTACGTTCTGCACTCGCGGCGCTGCGGCGAGGACCTGCTCGAGACTCGCGTTGGCCTCGGTGACGGGCACCGGGACGCCGCGCGGATTGCGGGCGAGACTGGTGACCACGCTCCAGGCGACTTGTTCGTGATGAGCTTTCACCTGCTGCTGCAGCCGCGTGGCGAGCGATGTGGTGAGGAGCTTCTTCTGCGCGTTCTTCCAGTCGCGGGTGTCGTCCTCCATCACGTCATAGGCCTGCATGTACAGCTCGCCCTCCTGCCAGCCGAAGACGAACGGCTGATTGACGACGCGCACCTCCGTACCGATGGGAACCATGTTGAAGAACTGCTCGATGTCCTCGGGGTACAGCCGGATGCAGCCGTGGCTCGAGCGCAAGCCGACGCCGGCGGGCTTGTTGGTGCCGTGGATGAGGTAGCTCGGCCACTGCAGGTAAAAGGCGTACTTGCCGAGCGGGTTTTCAGGTCCCGGTCCGATCACCGGCTCGAGGTCCTCACCGTTCTCGTGGTGCTCCTTGCGCACCGACTCGGGAACTCGCCAGGTCGGGTCCTTCTGGCGGCGCACGATCTTGGTCACCCCTTCGGGCGTGCGCCAGCCGACCTTGCCGATGCCTATGGGATGAGTGAGGACCACCTGTTGCTCACCGCGCTTCACCGGTGGGTAATAGAAGATGCGCATCGCCGGGATGTTGATCACGATCCCGGTGCGGGGTGCGTCCGGCAGGATGAACTGCGAGGGAATTACGATCTCACGCCCTTCTCCGGGAAGCCACGGGTCGACCTTCGGGTTGGCACGCAGGATCTCCTCGTAGCCGACATTGAAGCGGCGGGCGATGTCCGTGAGCGTATCGTCCTTGCCGGCGGCGACGACCTGCACCACGCCTACGACGTCCTGATCGGCGCTCAGGGTGAAGCGCTCGTTGGCGACCGGCGGCGGTTGCGGAGGTGGCGCGGGCGCTGCTGGAGGCGCCGCGGGGGGGTGCGCCGCGTGGCGCCACTCGCCGAACAGTGAGCATCCCGCGAGTCCAAGACAGAGGATAGCCGCACCGGCAGCGCGGACCTGCTCAATCTTCATGGAGTGCGATTATGACCGATGTCCCCGGCGCCACCGGTGAAATCGCGCTCACCTCGGTGATCTTCCTCGTGTCGGTCCATCGAGACACACCATTTTCGGGGAACCCGGTACACCGCACCGCCCGAGCTCGTCCTTTACAGCAGCACCGGCTGATTCGGCAGCTCATTGTCGCTGCGGCGTCTGCCCGGAAAGTGGCGTCCGAGGAGCGCTCCTACCCCGAGGATGCCGATCACCGAGCCCTCGCGAAAGCGACCGGCCCGATAGTGGTGCTCCATCTGGCGGCACACCGCGTCCCATTCCGCCTGCGCGACGCGGGCTGCGATGCCGCGGTCGGCGACGATCTCGACGGCATGATCGGCCATCAGCACATAGATCAGTACACCATTGTTGTGCTCGGTGTTCCAGACGCCGAACTGTCCGAACAGCTGCAACGCACGGGTGCGTGATGACACATTGCGCCACAGCTCCGGCAGATCGAGCGCAGTCTCGATAACGAACCGGATCTCCCCTCCGTGGCGAGACTCACACTCCCCGATCGCCTGCTCGATGCCGTCACGCGCGGCCTGGGGAAAGTGCCGCCGTGTTTTCCAGCGAGTGGTGCCGATGTGACGCACGAGCCGCAGGATATTCATGAACTGTTACCAGCTTCCGGAGGAGCCGCCACCGCCGAATCCGCCGCCTCCGCCGCTGAAGCCTCCCCCTCCGAAGCCACCGCCCCCGATACCTCCACCGAAACCGCCCCAGCCGCCGCCAAAGCCGCCCGAGCGCGGAGAGCTCGACCAGCCGCTGCCACGCGGCAGACCCATCACCAGTGTGAGCAGAAAACCGCCGAGCGCCGCGACCACGGCCAGGATGAGCGCGTAGCCGGCAATCCACACCAGTGCGCCCGCACCGAGGCCGGTAAAGACCGACCCGAGCGTGCGGCCGAACACCGCCCGTAGCAGCACCGAGCCGATGAGCACGGCAAAGAGCAGCTGGGGGAGGATGTTGCCGCCGGAACCGTGCCGCCCGCCTTGCCAGGCATGCTCGGGAGGTGGCAGCGGCTCGCCCTCGATGAGCTTCATCATCTGCCCGACGCCCGCATCGATCCCCTCGTAGAAGTTGCCCTCACGGAAAGCGGGTGTGATCGTCTCGGAGATGATGCGGTTGGACATCGCATCCGTGAGTACCCCCTCCAGACCGTAGCCCACTTCGATGCGTATGCGATGGTCGTCCTTGGCGATGAGTAACAGCGCCCCGTCGTCGACTTTCTTGCCGCCGACCGTTCCCCGCCCGAGCTTCCACTTGTCGACCACCCGTATGGAGTATTGTTCGATCTCCTCGGGGTGCGTCGTCGGTACGATGAGTACCGCCAGTTGCGAGCCCTTGCGCGCCTCGAAGGCGGCCAGCTTTTGCTCGAGCGCGGTTTGCTGCTCCGCCGTGAGCGTGCCGGTGAGATCGGTGACGCGCGCAGTGAGGGGCGGTACCGGCTGCAGTCCTGAAACCGCCCCCTGTGCGTGCGCATCGAGGCACGCGCCGACCAGCAACAGTGCCGCCAGGCGCGCGCAACGAGCGGCGCCATGCGCAGGGCTTGTCATTGCTTCGGCGGCGGTCCCGCAGGTTGCGGCGGTGGCGCGGCCGGTGAGCCGGGAGTGGAGGTGTCGAAACTGACCGTCGGTGCGGTCGAGATCTGCTGCTCGTTGGCGACGGTGAAGTTCGGCTTTACCTGGAAGCCGAATAGCTTGGCGGTGAGATTGGTGGGAAAGCTGCGCACGGTCACGTTGAAGTCCTGCACCGACTGGATGTAGCGATTGCGCGCCACGGTGATGCGGTTCTCCGTGCCCTCGAGCTGCGATTGCAGATCGCGGAAGTTCTGGTCCGATTTCAGCTGTGGATAATTCTCTGCGACTGCGAACAGGCTCTTCAGCGCGCCGGTGAGCTGGTTCTGCGCGGCCTGGTACTTCTGGAACAGCTCGGGGTTGTTGAGCACCTCTGGGGTCACCTGTATCGAGCCGACCTTGGCGCGCGCCTCGGTGACCTCGACCAGCACGCGCTGCTCCTGGGCGGCGTAACCCTTTACCGTGTTCACCAGGTTGGGGATGAGGTCCGCGCGGCGCTGGTACTGATTGACCACCTCGGCCCAGGCGGCTTTCACCCCTTCATCCTTCGCCTGCAGGGTGTTGTAACCGCAGCCCGACAGGGTGAGCACCGCGAATGCCACAGAGGCAACTGAGAAAGCGCGCATCGGCTTCTCCTTATCGTGTAGCGCCCGTCCGGCTCCCGGGGGCGTGGATTATTGTCACATGGCCGCGAAAGCGGCGTCGATCGCGCAAAAAAAACCCCAGGTTTTGAGGCCTGGGGTTGGTAAGGGCGGACCTTCGATGAAGGGAAGGAAGTCCGCCAGGGGATACTCAGTGCAATCGTGCCCAATGCAGGATGCGGATGTCGTCCGTATCCAGGTCAAAGCTCTGTGCCAGCAGCGCACGCAGCTCACGATTCGCGTGCGCCTGTGTCAGCGGCTGCCGCAGCTCCACTACACCGCTCCACTCGTTACCGGCTGCATGACGCGTCTTGCCGGCGTGGGTCACGAAGTGCGTGTAGTACTTGGTAGCCACGCTAAAAGGTTAGTAGTCCGCAGCCGGGCGCGTCCGTGAGATGTTCCACAGAACCCCGGATTTCTGTAAAAGTGAGTGCGACATAATCCACGGAATCGAGGGCATGGGACGCTTCCGAGTGTCGCCTCCGGCCGCCTCGAAATACGTCACGCCCGCTGGGGCGCGGCGACTGCGGGCGGAGCTCGAGCAGCTCTGGCGCGAGGAGCGGCCCCGGCTCACGCAGGCCGTCGCTGCGGCCGCCGCGCAGGGCGATCGCTCCGAGAACGCCGAATACACTTACGGCAAACGCCGGCTGCGCGAGATCGACCGCCGCGTACGTTTCCTGCGCCGCCGCCTCGAGGGCATGGTGGTCGTCGACCAGCCGCCGGCGGATCCCGATCGTGTGTATTTCGGGGCGTGGGTGGAAATCGAGGCCGAGGATGGCACGCTCGCACGCTACCGCATCGTGGGACCGGACGAGTTCGACATGGCGCCCGGCTACATCAGCATGGACTCACCCCTGGGAAGATCGCTGCTGCGGCGGCGGATCGACGAGGAGGTGAGCGTGGAGACCCCGGCGGGCGATCGCAGGTACGTGATCGTGTCGATCGAATACGTTCAGTCTTGACCTGCCCGGATTGCGCTGCCTCTGCGAGTCGATCACCAGGATCCGATAGGTCTCCGCCCCCGCGCTACCAGATCACGCGTACGTTCTTGAACTGCCAGGGATCGCTCTTGTCGATGTCCTCCGCGAACAGTCGCTCACGCTCATGGAGCGGCGTCCAGTCGGTGTACTCACCGACCACCGGTCCCAGATACGGCGTGCAGATCTCGAGATTGCGGCGGAAATCCATTTCGTCGGGTTCGACAACGCCGAGATTCGGATTCTCCATGGCCCAGATGACGCCCGAGAGCACCGCCACGCACACCTGCAGGCTGGTCGCATTGTTGTACGGGGCGAGCTTGCGCGCCTCGAGCACCGAGAGCTGCGAGCCGTACCAGTAGGCATTCTTCTTGTGGCCGGCAAGCAGCACTCCCAGCTCATCGATTCCGCCGACGATGTCCGCCATGAGGATGCGCTGACGCTCCTGCTGCAGGTAGTTGCGGCCGGCGAGCTCATGCACGGACATCACCGCGGCATCGCACGGGTGATAGGCATAGTGCACCGTCGGGCGATAAGCCACCTGCGCGCCCTCGCGCACCGTCAGATAATCGGCGATGGAGATCGATTCGCCGTGCGTGATGCAGAAGCCGTGAAAGTGCCCGGCCTTCGGCGTCCAGGTGCGTACCCGTGTTGCCGCGCCGGGCTGTGTCAGGTAGATCGCGGCCATGCAGCCGAAATCTTGGCGTTTGCCATCGCGGGGAAAATTGCGCTCGTGTGTACCCCAGCCCATCTCGGCCGGCTGTGAGCCCTCGCTCACGAACCCGTCGATGGACCAGGTGTTGACGAATTCCCCCGGCTGCTTCGGGATGCTCGACACCTGCGTGTCACGCTCGGCGATGTGAATCACCTTCACGCCGAGCCGGCGCGCGAGCGCGGCCCATTCGGCGCGGGTGCCGGGAGTACCGGCCGCCAGGTTGCTGTCGCTTGCGACGTTGAGCAGCGCCTGCTTGACGAAGTGCGAGACCAGCCCCGGGTTGGCGCCGTGAGTGAGTACCGCCGTCGGCGCGCGTGCGTTACCGGCGCGCAGCGCCAGGGTCTCCTCGCGCAGGGCGTAATTGGTGCGGCGGCCCGCCGGCACGGTCGGATCGGTATAACCGCCCGGCCACGGCTCGATGCAGGTATCGAGGTACATCGCGCCCTTCTCCCAGCAGAGCTTGATGAGGGCGATGCTCGATACCTCGACCGAAACGTTGATGAGAAAGTCGCCACGGCCGAGCAGCGGATTGAGTACGCGCCGGTAATTCTCGCGGGTAAGCCGTTCCTGCACGAACTTGATGCCGTATTTCGCCGCCTCCTCGCGCCCGCGCTCGTCCGCGGTCACGATGGTGATCCGCTCGGGCGCGATGCCGATGTGGCGCAGCACCAGAGGCAGCACCCCCTGGCCGATGCTGCCGAAGCCGATGAACAGGATGCGTGCCGGAAACTCGACGTGAACCGGGTTCTTTTCGCTCATGATGCCTGGCTGACACTCCACGCTCGGCGGGACAGCCGAAGGGTATCAATCGGCTCTGCGCCGCTCAATTTTCAACGCAGCAGCCCGTCGCTTGCTGGAGTCAGCTCGTCCGCCAGTGCGGCGGGTAGGTGCGCTCGTAACCCGGCAAGGCGGCGACGCGTGCCAGCCAGCGCCCGAGCGCCGGATAGTGCACCTCGACGGGCATGAAGCGCGAGGACAGCTCCGCGGCGCGCGGCTTCTCGAGTGCGCGCTTCAGCAGCTGGATGCCGGGAAAGATCACCAGATCCACCGCCGAGCAGGAGCCGCCGACGATCCAGTCGGACTTTGACAGCCGCCCTTCGATGGTGCGCGCTTCGCTCGCTACCGCGTGCATCGCGCTGGTGATTACGTCCCGGCCCAGGTCGGCGACGCCCGAGAACACCGCCTCGGTAATGACGTGCAGCTGAGGCTCGATGTACGCCTGGTATTCGCAGATGACCCGCATGATCGTGCCCGCTTCCTCGGGTGTGTGGCCGAAGAGTGGCGGTTGCGGATACTTGAGATCGAGGTAGTAGAGGATGGCGAGCGACTCGAAGCACACGTACTCCCCATCCTTCAGCACCGGCACGCGCCCGCGCGGATTGAGCGCGAGCATCTCGTGAGACTTGTGCTCCTGCTTGGAAAACTGCAGCAGGTGGCTGGTATACGGCAGGCGCTTGTACTCGAGCGCCAACAGCACCCGCCATGCGTAGGGACTGCCGCTGCCCCAAAAAACCTCGATTGCCATCGTTGCCTCGCCGAGGTAGTGCTCGCGATTGTAACGACAACCCCGCGAGCCCGAAAATGCGCCCCCATGCCATCCACGCTGATCGAACCCCAGGAGCTCGCCGCGCGCCTCGATGATCCCGAGTGGGCGATCATCGACTGCCGATTCGATCTCGCGCGCCCGGAGTGGGGAGCGCAGGCCTACGCCGCCGGCCATATCCCGCACGCGCTGTACGCTCACCTCGACCGCGATCTGTCGGCGCCGCGCACGGCGCGCTCCGGGCGACATCCGTTGCCGGCGCTAGAGGTGCTCGCGGCCACCTTCACGCGCTTCGGGATCGACGAGGGCGTGCAGGTCATCGCTTACGATCAGGGCCCCGGAGCCTTCGCGGCGCGCTTGTGGTGGCTGCTACGCTGGCTGGGACATGCGCAGGTCGCGGTTTTGAACGGCGGCTTCGCGGCATGGGAGCGCGCCGGGCTGCCGCTAACGCGCCACAGCGAGCCGCGTGCCCCGCGTCGGTTCAGCGCGCGTCCCGAGCCAGGCGCGCTGGCGAGCGGCGGCGAGGTGGCGGAGCTGGTGCACTCCGGCGCCCTGCGCCGCGGTCAGCGGCTGCTGGTCGATGC
Source organism: Steroidobacteraceae bacterium (assembly GCA_035639195.1). GTDB lineage: Bacteria > Pseudomonadota > Gammaproteobacteria > Steroidobacterales > Steroidobacteraceae > 13-2-20CM-66-19. Next base: position 88,431 of record DASQYM010000081.1, on the reverse strand, counting down.
GCGCAGCGCCGATCGCTTCGCGGGGGAGAACGAGACACTCGATCCGGTCGCCGGGCACATCCCCGGAGCGCGCAACCACCCCTTCGCCGACAATCTCGATGCGCACGGCCGCTTTCTCCAGCCAACGCAGCTGCGCCAGAGCTGGCAGCCGACGCTGCGGGGCGCCCCGGCGCGGGAGCTGATCGCGATGTGCGGTTCCGGAGTCACCGCCTGCCACAACCTGCTGGCGCTCGAGGCCGCAGGACTCTGCGGCGCGCGACTCTATGCGGGCTCGTGGAGCGAATGGATCAACGATCCCACGCATCCGGTCGCGCGTGGCCCGCAAAGCGAGCGCTGACACACTCTTTTTTTAAACACATTTTTGATATAAACGCGCCCCGTGGCAGCCGATCCGAAGAGTGCCCTCAACGGTGCTCGCAAGTTCAATCCCGCACAGCCGTGGCGGATTGAGGATTCCCTCGATCTCTACAACGTCGCCGCCTGGGGCAAGGGCTATTTCAGCGTCAACGCGAGCGGTCACGTGGTGGTGCGTCCGGACACCACCGCGCAGCACGAGATCGATCTGTACGAGGTGGTCGAGGGCCTCAAAGCCCGCGATCTCACCGCTCCGGTGGTGGTGCGCTTCTCGGACATCCTGGCGCATCGTCTGCGGCGGCTGCACGAGGCGTTTGCGCAGGCCATCGCCGAGAACGACTACCGCAACCAGTACGCCGCGGTATATCCGATCAAGGTGAACCAGCAGCGTCTGGTGGTCGAGGAGGTGTACCGCTACGGCAAGGAATTCGGCTTCGGCCTCGAGGTCGGCTCGAAGCCCGAGCTGCTCGCGGTGATGGCCATGACCGAGAACGCACCGGAGCGGCTGATCATCTGCAACGGGTTCAAGGACGACAGCTATATCGAGGCGGTCACCCTCGCCACCAAGCTCGGCCGCACCATCATCCCGGTGGTCGAGAATTTCGAGGAGCTCGGGTTGATCCTCAAGCACGCCGAGACCTACCAGGTGCGCCCGCGGCTCGGCGTGCGGGTGAAGCTCTTCAGCGAGGGGTCGGGGCGCTGGAGCGCCTCGGCGGGTGAGAAGTCGAAATTCGGCCTCTTCATCACCGAGATCCTCGAGCTGTTCAACGTACTCAAGTCGCGCGACATGCTCGATTGCCTGCAGCTGGTGCACTGTCACCCCGGCAGCCAGCTGCAGGACATCCGCCGGGTGAAGGACGCCATCAACGAGCTCGCGCACGTCTACGCCGAGCTGAAGCTGATGGGCGCGGGGCTGCAGTACATCGACGTGGGCGGCGGACTCGGCGTCGACTATGACGGCAGCGGCACCAACTTCTCCTCGTCGATGAACTACACCCTCAACGAGTATGCGAGCGATGTGGTTTATCGCATCGCCAGCGTCTGCAACGCACGCGACATACCGCACCCGAAGATCGTGAGCGAGTCCGGCCGCGCCGTGGCCGCCTATCACAGCGTGCTGATATTCGATGCGCTCGGCTCCTCGGCGCTCGACAAGTTCCGCGTCACTGGCGACCAGGCCGAGGATTACAACGGCGAGGACGAGCTGCCGCAGCCGGTGCACGATCTGTTCGAGGCTTACCGCGCGGTGACCGAGCGACGCCTGGTCGAGTGCTATCACGACGCGCTCACCGCGCGCGAGCAAGTCCTGCAGATGTTCAATCTCGGCCTGCTGTCGCTCGAGTTCCGCGGGCTCGCCGAGCGGCTCTACTGGGCCACCTGCGCCCGCATACGCGATGCCTGCCGCAAGCTCGAGCGGCTGCCCGAGGAGCTCGAGGACCTCGAGGCGATTCTTTCCGACACCTATTTCTGCAACTTCTCGGTATTCCAGTCGCTGCCGGACAGCTGGGCGATCGATCAGCTGTTCCCCATCATGCCGATACACCGCCTGGATGAGCGTCCGACGCGCACCGCGGTACTCGCCGACATCACCTGCGATTCCGACGGCAAGATCGATCACTTCGTATCGCCGCGCGATGTGAAGCGCACGCTGGAGCTGCACGAGCTGCGCGCCGAGGAGAAGTATTACCTGGCGGCTTTCCTGGTAGGGGCCTACCAGGAGACCCTCGGAGATCTGCACAACCTCTTCGGCGATACCCACGTGGTGCACGTGCGGCTGCACGATGAAGGCGGCTGGTGGATCGAGGAGATCGTCAAGGGAGACACCGCCAACAAGGTGCTCGAGTACATGGAGTACGACGTCGCCGAGTTGTATCCGGCGTTGGCGCGGGACTGTGAGCGCGCCATACGGGACGGGCGCATGACGCTTGCCGAGAGCCAGACGATCAAGCGCTTCTACGAGAGCGAATTGAACGGTTACGCCTACCTGGAGCCCGCCGGCACCTGACGCGGCGGCCGCCGGCCGTGAGGCAATGCCTGCGCTAGCAACGCGACGGGCTGGCGGTTCGGGGCGCCCGGCGGCACTTTATGTAAGCACCCGGTATGACCCCCCAACACCGGGCCCGCGCGCGCCAGCGACTCCACTATTCCCCCGACCCGAGCAGGGCTTCCATCTGGAGCTTCTGGTTTGCTTAGCGGAAAAGCCGGGAGTAGCATGGTTCGCGCGTTCGTATCCGCCGTGGATTGATGGCGCTTTGTTTGAATTTGTTGATTTCATTTCCGCCCGCCCGCGCTTTCCTTTCCGCGCGCGAACGCAGGTGCAGGCCGCCGGCCCAAGCGCTGCGCATTGACTGAAAAACTGCCGATCGTGTGCCTTGAAGCCTTGACCTGTTTGACTGTTCACGCGGTACATGCGACCGACGCGTGCGGCTCGCCGCTGTCCGCATATTGAAGAGAGACTGACGGATGACGACGATCTACGTGGGGAACCTCCCCTTCACCGCCACCGAACAGGACGTTAAGGCCCTGTTCGAACGCCATGGCAAAGTGGAATCGGTAAAGCTCATCAACGACCGCGAGACAGGCAAGCCGCGTGGCTTCGGATTTGTCGACATGCCGCAGGGCGAGGCGCAGAGCGCGATTCAGGCCCTGAACGGCTTCCAGATGAATGGCCGCCCGCTGCGCGTCAACGAAGCCCAGGAACGCCCGCAGCGACCCCGTCAGGGGGGTGGTCCGTTCCGCCGCTGACCGCCGGCGCTCCAGGCCGAGCGGAAACGAGAACCCCGCGGCACACGCGGGGTTTTTTATGCGGTGCATGAGGTAATGTGCGCGAGGAAGCCAGCGATGTCAGCCAAGCCGAAACTGACCGCAGCTGCCGGCGCGCGCGCGCTGGCGGCCCTCGCCTGCGCCGCCTTCGTCGTTGCATGCGCCTCGAGCAGCTCCCGGCAGAGCACCGCCGAAGCGCTCACCGTCATCCTTGCCGGGGATCCGCGCCCGCCGCAGGAGCGTGCGCGCGATGTCTACCGTCATCCGAAGGAGACCCTGCTGTTCTTCGGCATCCGGCCGGAGATGAAGGTGCTCGAGGTGTGGCCGGAACCGGGGTGGTACACGGCGGTGATCGCACCGCTGCTGCGTGAGAAGGGTAAGTACTACGCTGCCGTCATTGCGCCCGATCCGGACAGCAAGTACATCACGCACCGCCTGGAAGAGTACCGCAGCCGGCTCGCGGCCCGACCGGACGTGTATGACCGGGTCGAGGTCGTCACCTTCCCCACCGATGGCGGCGATGCCGTGCCGCCGGGCACGGTCGACATGGTGCTGACCTTCCGCAACATCCACAACTGGATGGCGCGGGACGAGGTGGCCCAGGCATTCGCATCCATGTACCGCGCGCTCAAGCCGGGCGGCGTGCTCGGGGTGGTCGAGCACCGCGGCAACCCCGCGGTGCCGCAGGATCCGAAGGCAAAAAGCGGCTATGTGAACGAGGACTACGCCATCAGGCTGATCGAGGAGCAGGATTTTCGACTGGTGGCCAAGTCGGAGGTCAACGACAACCCGAAAGACACCAAGGATTACGAGCAGGGAGTCTGGACGTTGCCACCGACTTATCGCCTCGGGGCGAAGGATCGCGAGAAGTACGCCGCCATCGGTGAGAGCGACCGCTTCACACTGCGCTTCGTGAAACCGGCCCGCTAAAGCAGCCCACGAAATTCGGCGCGGGTTACCACATCTCCCGCAGCCGCGCACCCACATCGAGTGTGACGGTGGAGCTGCTGTCCTGCAGCGCATCGCTGGCGGCCGACGCCGAGCCGTGGAAGGTGAGCGCCTCGAGCGTCTTCAGCACGCGCTCGGTCATGAAGCGGCTGCGGCCGCCATAGACGTGCGCATCGCCCTGACGCGACTGGTGAGTGAGATGAAACTTCAGCGGCACCATGACCGCGAGATCGTTCTGCGCGCGCGTCAGCGCGACGTACAGCACGCGTCGCTCTTCCTCGATCAGCTCGGGCTTGCCGGTGGAAAATTCGGAAGGGAAGCTGCCATCGACGACATTGAGCACGTACACGCTATCCCACTCCATGCCCTTGGCCGAGTGGATGGTAGAGAGCACCAGAAAGTCATCATCGAGGGTCGGCCGCCCGGCGAGGTCGCTGGTCGCGTGTGGCGGATCGAGGGTGAGCTCGGTGACGAAGCGCTCGCGCGAGGGAAACTGCCCGCAGAGCAACTCGAGCTGCTCGAGATCGCCCATACGCGTGTGATGGTCCTCGTAGAGTCGCTCGAAATACCGCTGATACCACTCGCGCACCATGTGCAGCTGACCCGCCCACGGGCGCTGTGGCTCCGCAAGCGACTGCATGAGCTCGCTCAGCCGCCGCCAATCGATCTCAGGGGTCTGCTGCGGCGGCGGGCAGCCGCTCAACGCGCCGAGTGAATGTCCGCTGCGCTCGAGATACTCGATAGTTGCGCGCGCGTGCACCGGCCCGACCCCGGGCAGCAGCTGCAGCGTGCGGAAGGCCGCGAGCGTGTTGCGTGGATTGTCCGCCCAGCGCAGCACGCCGAGCAGATCCTTGATGTGCCCGGCCTCGAGGAACTTCAGCCCACCGTATTTCACGAACGGCACTTTGCGCTTCGCGAGCTCCACTTCGAGAATGTCGCTGTGGCTGGCACTGCGGAACAGCACCGCCTGGCGCTTGAGCGGCACGCTCGACTCGCGCTTCTTCAGCACCTCGGTGCAGATGAACTCCGCCTGGCTCTGCAGATCATCCACCGTGACCGCGCGAGCGCGCGCACCCTCACCGCGGATCGATAGCAGGTACTTGCGGTGCTGGCGGGGCGCCTCGGCCATCACTGCATTGGCCACATCGAGCACCTGTTGGGTCGAGCGGTAATTCTGCGCAAGCGTGACCACCTCGGCCGGTGGCTCGAAGTGCTCGGGAAAGCCGAGGATGTTCTCGACGGCTGCCGCACGGAAGGAGTAGATCGCCTGGGCATCGTCGCCCACTACCGTGAGCCCTGCCCCATCGGGCTTCATGGCATAGAGGATCTCGGCCTGCAGGCGGTTGGTGTCCTGGAATTCATCGACCAGTACGTGATCGAAGTGCGTGCCGATGTGTTGCGCAAGCCGCGGCTCGGCCATCATGCCGTGCCAGTAAAGCAGCAGGTCGTCGTAGTCGAGGAGACTCGCATGCTGCTTCTGCTCGACGTAGGCGCGGTACAGCCCCGCGAGCTCGCTCTCCCACTGCGCGCACCAGGGGTAGTGCTGCTGCAGGACTTCCGCCAGCGGCGCGCGCGTGTTGACGCGGTTGGAGTAGATCGACAGGCAGGTGTCCTTGCGCGGGAAGCGCTGCTCCTTCTCCGCGAGGCCGAGCTCCGCACGTAGGCTGTCCATGAGGTCCGCCGCATCGGAGCGGTCGATGACGCTGAAATGCGGATCGAGCTGCAGATGGGCGGCGTAGTGCCGCAGCAGCCTATTACCGATGGAATGAAAGGTTCCCGCCCAGCTGAGACGCTGGGCGATGCCCTGCGACACCCCGCCGAGGGTGTCATTGAGCGCCTTGCGGGTGATCTCGTGGGCGCGGCGGCGCATCTCGAGCGCGGCGCGGCGTGTGAAGGTGAGCATGAGAATGCGCGCCGGATCGACACCGTTGATGACCAGGTGCGCGACGCGATGGGCGAGCGTGTCGGTCTTGCCGGTACCGGCGCCCGCAATGATCAGCAGCGGGCCGGCGCGATACCCTTTCTCGGGTAGCGCCTCGCCGTGAGTCACAGCCTTGCGTTGCGGGCCGTTGAGCCGGTCGAGATGCGACGTCGTCGTGGCCATGGGCGTATAACTGCCAACTATACCCTTTCGTACACGAGCACTGTCGCCAGCGGCTACGATGTACGTCATGAAACCTGACAAACAGACCCTGCAATTCGCAGGAAGGGTGGTCCGGGTGACCACGGATGAGGTGGTGCTGCCGAACGGCCACCGGGCGCTGTTGGAAGTCGTGCATCACCCCGGTGGCGCTGCGGCCGTAGCGCTGGATGCGGCCGGGCAGGTGTGTCTGTTGCGGCAGTACCGTTACGTGGCCGGGGGCTGGCTGTGGGAGCTGCCGGCCGGCAAGCTCGAGCCCGGCGAGCCACCGCTCACCACGGCGCAGCGTGAACTGCTGGAGGAGGCCGGAGTCAGCGCGCAACGCTGGGACAGCCTTGGCACGTGCCTCAGTTCCCCGGGGGTATTCACCGAGAGACTGCACCTGTTTCTCGCCGACGGCATCATTCCGGCAAGTGCGGCGCAGGAGCATGCCGAGGTCATTGAGATCCACTGGGTGCCATTCGGTCAGGCCTGCCGCTGGGCGCTCGACGGCACCATCGCCGACTGCAAGACCGCGCTCGGGTTGCTGCGGGCGCGCGCGCATCTTCGGACGAACGGTACCGCGGGTGACGCTATTTCGTGACCGATCTCGCGGAATCGCGACTGTGCACGTGAGTACCCTGCGACCAGGGGAAGCAGGCCCTGAAAGTGGGTTAGTACATAATCCGTGAGCGAGCATCCAAAAAAAATCAGGCCGGAGCAGGCAGCGTCACCGGCTGAGCGACGCCGCGTCGGTACGGTGGTGCACGATGACCGAGGTAACGCCAAGGTCGAGTGGCGGGCTGCGCCTGCGGACGAGGAGCGTCCGGTACTCGAGCTGCTCGGCGAGGACGGGCTGAGCTTGAAAACCGACGAGGTCTCCTACGATCCGTATTCGCGTACCCGGCCGTCGCGCGCCGGCGCCAGTCGGCGCACCGATCTGCGCAAGCTCTCCGAGTGGATCAAGAAGATGCGCGAGCTCGAGGAGCGCAAGCGCGAGGACGAAGATCCGCAGGAGAAGTGATAGCCCTCGCGGGGGCCAGGCACCTCAGCCTATCCCCTCGATGAGTGCGCGCTTGCGCGCGTGTGTCAGGCGATAAAACCGGCGTAATTCGGTGAGCACCGCCTCATCGGCTGCGGCGCCGTTGAGCGCTGTGCGACCGCGCGACAGCAGCCGCTCGAGTCGCGCACAGAACTTGTCCGCGTAGCGGCTGGCCTCGCGGTAGAGCTCCGCCCGTCCCGCTGCCGCGGCGCCCGGATCGACCCGCGTACGCTCGAACAGCACGTGCCGCAGTTCGGCCGGAAAGTGCTGCGGAAACTGACGCCGCAGCAGCCAGTAGCTCGCCACGTACTTGTCGACCTCCGCCTGCATCTCCAGCTCGAGCAACGAGACCGGCTTGTCGTGGCCGGCATTCCAGGCGAGATAGAGGAAATGACTCACCCCCTCGAGCGCCGTGCACCAGTCGGCGACATTGCCGGCATGCAGGCGCACCAGCGGATCCTCGCGCGTCAGCCGCCCGAGCAGCGCCGGATCGAGGTACAGCGACAACGCTACCTCATCATCTCCCTCGGCGGGCTGCGCGACGATCAGCTCCTCCTCCGCCGTACCACCGCGCGCAGCTGCGGGCAGGCGCCGCCGGTCGGTGACCAGGAAGTCGTACACGTCGTGAGCGACGCTCACATCGTAGATGCCGCCGATGAGACTCTGCAGCCGCGAAAGCAGCATGCGCTCAGTGGGCGAACGCCGTCCCGCCGGCGGCGGTCGGATCGACACCGAGGCGCTTCAGCTGCGCGTAGCAGCGGGCACTCCCGGTCTTCAGCCATATCTCGTACAGGCGCAGGACGTCGCGGCCGGACTGTGCACACGAACCCTCGCTCACCTCGTTCAGCGCATCGACCATCGGCTGGAACTTCTCGGAGAGCTCGGCAAATACGGCCGCCAGCACGCGGCCGCGGCCGCGCGCCGTAGAGTGCGCCAGTGCACCGTAGGCGTGCCCGCCCATGGCGATGTGATAGTCGATGTCGATCAGACTGGTGGCGAAGCCATGTGCGAAGAAGCCGGCGACGAACAGCGACACGTCGCCGAGCCGCTGCAGATAGCGGTAACGCTCGGCGGTACCGGGGGCGGCCTCGAGTGCCTCGCACAGCATCGCGACCAGCGGCTTCAGCCGCAGTCCATCGGGAGTGCTCTCATAGAGCGCCTCGGAGCGCGCGAACAGGGTGAGGAGATTGACGACGTAGTGCTCGGTCTGATCCTCGACCGCGAGGTGTTGCCTCACCAGCGCCCCGCGCAGGGTATCGCGGAAGAACTCGCGCAGGTTCGCCACCGGCACGACACGTGTTGCAGCATCGCTCATGGTCGCCCGACCTCCTCCTCCCCAACGTATATGGAACGCCAACCTTTGGGGAAGATTCACCGCTAGCGTCGCCGATTTCCGTGACCGACTGCGCCGAATGCATGCGTGAGGGGAGACTGACGCTGGCAGCCTCGTTGCAGGAGTGCTGACAGGCGTGTCAGTACGCAGTGTTGGAGTCAGAACTGCTTACTGCGTCACGTGAGATACGCGGGGCCAGGAGGCGCGCCCCACCCTGCCAGGATGCGGCCTGTCAGGTGTGCAGCGCGGCCGCGAGCTGCGCGCAATCACTCACCGCGAGGTCAGCGGGCGGCAGAGCATGCGGCCACAGTAGCGCGCGCCGGTTCATCCATACGGTGCGCAGACCAGCCGCGCGCGCAGCGGCGACATCGAGCTGTGGGTCATCGCCCACATAGGCGACCGCCGCCGCGGGCAGCAGCAACTCCTGCGCCAGACGCTCGAAGCAGCGTCGTTCCGGTTTGGCGGCGCCTATCTGGCGCGCATTGAGCGACACCGTGAAAGTATCTCCCAGGCCGATGCGTGAGACATCCGCGTTACCATTGCTGAGGGATGCGAGCGCGTAGCGCCGACGCAGCCGCGCGAGCGCCGGCGCCACGTCGGGGAAAATGTCCACTTCGTTGCGGGCCACCAGGAATACTTCGAAGGCCTGCGCGGCTAGGCGCTCGTCGTAGCCATGGGCGCGCGCGTGGGCCGCGAGGGCGGCTACGCGCAGGTAGCTGACATCGTGCGCGTTGTGTGGCTCGCTACGGGCGAGCTGCTCGCGCGCCGCACGCATCTCTGCGCGCGACAGTGCCATGCGCGGACAGTGCTGCTGCAGCCAGGCAGCGAGGCGCTGCTCGGCACGCTCCAGCACCGGTTCCACGTCCCAGAGTGTATTATCGAGATCGAAAGCGATGGCGCGCACGTCGCTCAGCATCGAGCTAAGGTTAGCACCGCATGGCGCCGCTCACCCTGGTCATCGGCAATAAGAACTATTCCTCGTGGTCGCTGCGCGCATGGCTGCTCATGAAGCATGCCGGCGTCGAGTTCCAGGAGATTCTCGTCCGACTGGATACTGCGGAAACACGCGAGCAGATCGATCGTTACGGCCCGAGCGGACGCGTGCCGGTGCTGCGCCATGGCAAGGTGTGCGTATGGGACTCGCTGGCGATCTGCGAGTACGTCGCGGAGCTCAGCGGCATCGGCTGGCCGAAAGCCCGCGAGGCGCGCGCCGTGGCGCGCGCGGTGAGCGCCGAGATGCACTCCGGCTTCACTACGTTGCGCTCGCTATGGCCGATGAATGCCCGCGCACGCAATCGTCGCACGGCCGTCACCCCGGCCCTCGAGGCGGACATCGAGCGCATCGATGAGATCTGGAACGCATGCCGCGGGCGCTTCGCCGATGGGGGACCGTGGCTGTTCGGTGAGTACAGTGTTGCGGATGCGATGTATGCCCCGGTGGTGCTGCGCTTCAACACTTACAGCGCGCGCACCTCGCAAACCGCGCGCTGGTATATGGCGAGCGTGCTCGAGGATGCCCCACTGCAGGACTGGTTGCAGGCCGCCAAGCAGGAGCCCTGGACGATCTCCACCGATGAAGTCGGCTAAGCCGGCTGAAAGTACCCGCATGCGTCGCCCTGCCCGGCCGTGGGTGCCGCTCAGCCTGTGTCTTGGCGTGCTCGCGCTCCCGCAGCTTCGCGGCGCACAGGCGGTCGAGAGCCGGCCGCGATTCACGGTCGAGGATCTGGTGGTTCTCAAGCGCATAAGCGATCCGCAGGTGTCACCCGACGGGCGTCTGCTGGTGTTCGTGCAACGGGAAACCGACCTGGCCGCGAACAAGAGTCGCACCAGCCTCTGGCTGATGGCGCTGGCACCCGGCGCGCGTCCACAGCAGCTCACCGATGCGGGCGGCGGCGACTCCAGTCCGCGCTGGGCCCCCGACAGCCGGACGCTTTACTTCCTCTCGACCCGTTCCGGCAGCCAACAGGTGTGGCGCATAGTGCTCACGGACGCCGAGGCGCGGCGCGTAACCGATTTCCCCCTCGAGGTCGGCTCACTGCGCGTCTCGCCAACCGGGCGCTCGATCGCGGTGTCGATGGAGGTGTTCCCGGATTGCCCGACGCTCGCCTGCACGCGCGAGCGTCTCGATACGCGTGCCCGGACGAAGTCGAACGGGCGCCTGTACGAGCGGCTTTTCGTGCGGCACTGGGTTCGCTGGGCCGATGGGACGCGCTCGCACCTCTTCAGCGTCGCGGCTGATGCAGCCATCCCGACGGCGGCGGCGGTCGATGTGATGCGCGGCTTCGACGCGGACGTCCCCGGCAAGCCCTTCGGCGGCGATGAGGACTTCGTGTTCAGCCCCGATGGACGCTCGCTGGTATTCACCGCGCGCATCGCGGGCCATGAGGAGTCGTGGTCCACCAATTTCGATCTCTACCAGGTGCCGGTGCAGGGCAATGCGGCGCCCGTCGACCTCACCGCCGACAACCCTGCGTGGGACGCGCAGCCGGTGTTTCTCGCCAACGGCGATCTCGCGTGGATTGCCCAGGAGCGCCCTGGCTTCGAGTCCGACCGCTTCCATATCGTAGTGCGCCGTGCGCGCAGCGGTGCGGTGAGCGCACTCACCGCCGACTGGGATCGTTCGGTGGCGCGACTCGCTTCGACGCCCGATGGACGCTCGCTGCTCGCGGCGGTGGATGAGCTGGGGCAACGGGTGCTTTATCGCGTCGATCCGCGCAACGGCACGAGAACGCGACTGACCTCCGTCGGGGAAGTGGAGGCATTCAGCGCGAGCGCGGACCGCGTGGTGTTCGCGCGCGCAGATCTCGGCGGTCCGGCGGACCTCTACGTGTTGCCGGTGCGCGGCGGCGAGCCGCGGCGTCTCACCGACATGAACCACGAGCTGCTTGCCGCACGGCATCTGAGCGAGTACCAGCAGTTCAGCTTCCGCGGCTGGAATGACGAGACGGTGTATGGATATGCGATGAGGCCGTTTGGCTTCGAGCCCGGCCAACGCTACCCGATCGCTTTCGTGGTGCATGGCGGACCGCAGGTCAGCATGGCGAATCTCTGGACCTATCGTTGGAACGCACAGGCCTTCGCTGGCGGCGGCTATGCGGTAGTCATGATCGACTTCCATGGCTCGCCGGGGTATGGGCAGGCGTTTACCGATTCCATCACCCGCGACTGGGGCGGCAAGCCACTCGTTGACCTGCAGAAGGGTCTCGCCGCCGCGCAGGAGCAGTTTCCCTGGCTCGACGGCGAGCGCGCCTGCGCGCTCGGCGGCTCCTACGGCGGCTTCATGATGAACTGGATCGAGGGAAACTGGCCGGACCGCTTCCGCTGCATCGTCGACCACGATGGGGTGTTCGATCAGCGCATGATGTACTACGCGACCGAGGAGCTGTGGTTCCCCGAGTGGGAGTTCGGCGGGCCCTATTACCAGAATCCGCAGGGATACGAGCAATTCAATCCGGCCGACCACGTCTCCAAATGGCGCACACCGATTCTCGTGATCCACGGTGAGCAGGACTTCCGCGTGCCCTACACCCAGGGGCTCGCCAGTTTCACCGCCGCGCAGCGGCGCGGAATCGACAGCAGGCTGTTGATATTTCCCGAAGAGAATCACTGGGTGCTGAAGGCCGCCGACAGCGTGCTGTGGTACCACACGGTGCTGGGGTGGCTCGATGCGCACCTGAAAGACTCCCCTCATCAGCCGAGCACCCCGTAAGAAGCGCAGCAAATGGGCTCGATGCGCACCTGAGTACCACATCTATGCGCTCGCGGGAGACTCCATCAGGGAGCTGATGCACAGCGCGGATACGCAGCGGCCAAAGATAATTGGTGTGCTTGCGGGGGGTTCGAGCCCCCTGTTCAACTGGATCAATCAGTTCCTCGCGACCCGGTGCTGATCATGTACGGAGTCAGTAGCGTCCCAGGACCAGTCGCGGTCCATGGCACGCGCGCTGCAAAGCGCAGGCAAGAGCGTCAAGCTGGTCGAGTTGCCAACAGATGCCGACTGGTGGGTAACGACCCGCAGTCGCGTGCAGGTGTTGCAGGAAATGGACAGCTTCTGGCCCGGAGTCTGCAGCCAAACTGACGTAGCCAGGACACGACACCGGGCGGCGGCGTCTGTCCCGCTAGTGCGCCCGCGTGCGGCGGAACTTGTATTCGCCGATGGTAAGCACCCCGCCGTTTAACTCGGCCTGCGGCACGATCGCCCCAGCCGCGGCATCAGGACAGGCTTTTGGATCGTGCGTCGCGACGAAGCCCGCGTCCTTCTTCTTCCACAGCAGCTGGCAGGCTTCCGGCTGCACATCGTCGGTGGTCACGACGGTGAAGATGTCCTTGTTCTGCTGTCCATCGCGCCAGCGCACCGGTTCGACGAACTCGAAGAGCGTCTCGACGATGCCGCGCTTCTCATCCACCTCGAACGAATACATTTTCTGACTGAAGACACGGCGGGGATCGTCCGCCGCCGTTTCCTGCGCGTAGTACACGTGATGCCCTAGGCGCGGCGTGAACACATGAGTGATGGTGAGCGCCACGGCATCGCGCGGCGGGCTCGTGTGGTTACGCGCATCAGCCTCCACCTGTGAGGTGTTGTCGTAGTGGCCGGGCAGCACCACGAGCAGCTCGCTGAGCTCGGTTTCGTGGACCTTGGTTTGATCAGTGCAGGTGGCGAGCAGCGGCGCGGCGAGCACGAATGCACCGGCCAGCACGGCGCGGCGGCGCACGAGCTCAGCCATACGAAGCACGCCACTGTGCGCGGTACTTCAGACCCAGATCCATGAGGCGCTCGAGCAGCTCGCCATACGGCGTGCCGGCCGTGCGCGCAGATTCGGCAAAATCCTCGGCAGTCTCGAGATTGGGGTTGGCGTTGGCCTCGAGCACGTACACCTGGCCCTGCTGGGTCACACGGAAGTCCATGCGAGCATAACCCGACATGCCGAGCGCGCGGTAGATGCGCCGCGAGAGCCGATCGAGCGCGGCGAGCACCTGCGGCGGCAGATCCGCTGCGGCATGCGTGGTGATCCCGTACTTGGCCTGGTAACGCTTGTCCCATTTCACCTTGCGTGTCGCAATCGCCGTGAGCGAATCGGGCATCGAGCCGAACACCATCTCCCAGACCGGCAGTCGGGTGAGCCGCTCGTTGCCCATGATGCCGACGTACAGCTCGCGCCCTTCGATGTACTCCTCCACGAGCGCATCGGACTTCACCTGCTCGTGCACGAACGCTATGCGCTCCTTCAGTCGCGCTGCATCCTCCACCACCGAGGCCTGCGCGATGCCGAGCGAGGCGTCCTCGACGGTGGACTTCACGAACAGCGGGAAGCGCAGCTTGCGCGGCACGTGGAAACGGGCGCCGCGGCGGAACACGGCGAATTGCGGCGTGGCGATGCGGTGAAAGCTGAGCAGCTGCTTGCACAGCGACTTGTCACGCGACAGCAGCAGCCCGCGCGGATTGCAGCCGGTATAGGGCTGACGCAGCAGCTCGAGAAACGCCACCACATGCTGGTCATAGGTGACGATGCCGTCGAATTCCTCCAACAGGTTGAAGACGATGTCCGGTTGCCAATCGGCGATCGCGCTGCGCAGCTCCGTCAGGCTATCGAGCACGCCGAGGCAGCGCACCTCATGGCCGAGCTGGCGCAAGTTGCTGGTGACGTCGTACTCGGTACGCCACTCCTCGATTTCCTTCTCGCCGTGGCCGGCGAGACTCTCCGGAGGCACCAGGCTCGAGTGCACGACGACGAGCGCCCGCAGGCGTTTCATAAGGGCAAATGAGGAGTCTCGCCCTGGGAGTACACCGCGGTGAGCCGCTCGAGCATCCAGCGTGCATAGCGCAACGCATCGCGGCGATTGCCACGTACATACAGCGCAAGTTCCGCACTGCGCTCGATGAGCATGTGCAGCACCTGCTCGACACTGTAGCGCTCGCTGCCGAGCGCGCGCGCGACGCCCGCGGTCAGCGCCCGGGCGTGCCGCCGCAGCAGCCTTGTGGCGCGTAGCGCGCCGCGCCGCGACGGTTGCGCCGTGAACGCACGCTGCAGCAGCTCATCGGCGAGGCCGCGTCGTATCAGCCGGTTGCGCGCCAGCTTGCGGCGATAGTGCTGCGCCAGCGTGCGGCGGTTGTGGTCGAGCGGCTCGATGCGCAAGCGGTTACGCACCGGGGCAGGCCGGTCGCGCACGCTCGCGATGAGCTCATCGACCGCCTGCAGCTTGTGCAAAGCCGGCCAGCCGGCATAGTTCTTCCGCCAGCGCGATTTTGGCGCGAGCCAGACCGCGAAGGTCTCGGCGAAATCCTCGGTGGGATGAGCTTGGGCATACCACTCGCCGAGGTGATGCACGTAGCCCCGGCTGCCGGCGCGCGCACGGTAGCGCGCCGGGTAAGGCCGCGAGGCAGGCCCGAACACCTCGCGCCAGCGCCGTCGCCGGCGCAGTCGGTAGGCGTTGTCGAGAGCGTGCCCCGCCTCGTGACGCAGGATGCGCAGCAGCAGACGCGAGTTACCACCCTCGGCCTCGCCCATGATGCAGCGCTCGAGTCGCTCGAGCCTCGGGTGAGCGAGATAGAACGGCACGGCGATGCCCGGCACACCGTCGGGGGAAAACCACTCCTCCGAGAACCACACATGCGGGCGCAACGAGAGGCCGCGACGCTTGAGGTCCGCGTAGAGCCTGCGTAGATGAGGCGCTATCGCCGAGCGCTCGATCGAAAGCCGCAGATCGCAGAAGCGCATGCGCAGCAGCTGTTCGTCGGTGAGTCGAACCCAAGGCCGGGCGCGGCGGCGAGTGCTGGCAGCTGCGCGGCTGGACCCCGCGGATACGGAGCGCGCGGCGAATTCATGGCGCCTGGCAGCGCGTGGCAGCGGCATAGGTGCTTGGGGGACTCGGGGAGAGGATAGCCGGAAGCGAGCTTACCCAAGTGGTCGTGTGCTGTCTGCGGGAGATGGCGCTTGGCGGCTACCCGAGGCCGAGCAGCGCATGAGTGAGCAGCCGGTCGGCGTACCCCTCGAGCCACTGTCCTTGCATGAGGCTGTCCCGCCAAAGCGCGGGAATGGCACCCGCAGAGTAGTGTGCCCCGGCGATCGCTCCGCACACCGTGCCGATGACGTCACTGTTGCCGCCAAGATTGGCCGCGGCGAGCACCGCCTCCCGGAAGTTCGCCGTACGGTCGAAAGCCTCGAGCGCCGCCGCGAGTACCGCAGGCGCGCCCTGGGCCAGTGCGCCGGCTGGAGGACCATCGGGCAGAGCTGCTGCGGCCAGGATCGCGGACTTCAGTCCACCCGAGAGCGCCACGTGCAATGCCTGCGCGAGGGCCCGACAGGATTCGAGCACGAGTGGTGCCTGGCACGTGGTGCGCGCGGCCTGGGCAGCTTGCTCCGCGGCGACCATCGGCCCCTGCGCAAAGAAGTACATCACTACGGGGGCGACCCGGGAGAGGCTTTCGGGGTCCTGGGCTGTCGGGTCGTGCGTGCCGGAGAACAGCTGCCTGCGCCACTGAGCGAGTGCCAGGGCCCGGGCAGTACCGGAGGTGATCCCGACGCACTGACCGGTCGCGGACAAATGCCCCTCCTGCTGCCAGCGTCGATAGCGCGCCACCTGGTCCCGGGCGTCGAATCCCTCGCGCTCGAGCAGACTTTCGGCGAGGCACAGAGCCATGGCAGTGTCATCGCTCCAGGCTCCCCGGGGAAGATCGAAGGGGCCGCCCCCCAGCATGTCGCCTACGGGCGTGAAGCGGCCTGCCCGGCGATGCTGGGTGGCCGCGGCTACGGCATCCCCGGTGGCCAGGCCCAGCAGGGTCCCCTGGAAGCGCTCGCGCAGTCCTCGAGCCGCCTCGAGCGTCGCTGGCTCGAGCAATGGGTCCGACTCGGCTGAGCGCAGCGGGAGCCAGCCACGCACGTATTCGACCTGCTCGAGGGTCTCCGGAACTGTCGGCCAAACCCCTGATCGCGCACTCTGACGCCACAGCCGATTGAGCTCGTCCAGCGCCGCCTCGCCGATCAGCCCCTGCTCCGCCAGCAGGCAGCCGACCACCATGCCCGTGCGGCCGATCCCCGCGCGGCAGTGAACGTAGACGACAGACCCCTCGTGCAGAGCACCTCGCAGACACTCGAGGATCTCGACCATCTGGCCGCGCTCCTCGGGTGTTCCATGATCGAGTATTGAGCGGCGCAGGTATTGGACCCCCGCAGGTAATGCCGCGGCGTACGAACCGATCTCCCCCGGATGAGTGAGGTCTAGAAAGCAATCGATGCCTGCCTGGAGCAGCCGGGAGAGTCGCTCGCGCGTCGCCTCCGCCGTGGGTCCACCGGGGTACTCACCGGCCAGCAGGCGCCCCGGGACGACCCAGTAGGTGTTGGGCAACGGTACGGCGAGCGCTGAGGCGGCGGGCGACAGGTTCACGGCAGCCTTGATGCGCACTCATCGAGCACCGCGGGCGCTCCTTCCGGCGGCGGTCCCAGCGGGCCGATGGCGTCCAGGAGCTCTTCCTCGTCCCGCTCGCTCATGGGCGCGGTGCGGCGGGCGTCGAGCCCGACGAAGTCGAAGTGCCGCGGATCTGCCAAGTGCTCGAGCTCGACCCGCCGCAGCGCCGAGGCGATCGACTCGGTGCGACCGGGAAACTCACGCTCCCACGCCGTGAGCATCCGCTTGACCGCGACGCGCTGCATGTTGTCCTGGGAGCCGCACAAGCGGCACGGGATGAGTGGAAAGGCGCGGCCACGCGCATAACGCGCGATGTCGCGCTCGGCTACATAGGCGAGCGGGCGGATGACGATGTGCCGGCCGTCGTCGGATAGCAGCTTCGGAGCCATCGCCTTCAGACGCCCGCCGAAGAACAGGTTGAGGAACAGCGTTTCGACGATGTCATCCCGGTGATGACCGAGCGCGATCTTGGTGATCCCGTGCTCCGAGGCGAAGCGATAGAGCGCGCCGCGCCGCAGGCGCGAGCACAGCCCGCAGAGGGTGCGCCCTGCCGGAACGACCCGCTTGACGACGCTGTAGGTGTCCTGCTCGATGATCTTGAAAGGCACTCCGATGCCGCTCAGGTACTGCGGCAGAACGTGTGCCGGAAATCCGGGCTGCTTCTGGTCGAGGTTCACCGCGAGCAGCTCGAAGTCCACCGGAGCGCTGCGCTGCAGGGACAGGAGCAGGTCCAGCAGTGTGTACGAATCCTTGCCACCGGAGAGGCACACCATGACCTTGTCGCCCGCGCTGATCATGCGGTAGTCGGCGATGCATCGGCCGACCGCGCCGCGCAGCTGCGCGGCGAGGCGCGTAAGGCTACGGGAAGGTTTCGTCAATGGCTCTTCAGGCCGCGGCGCTGCTCGCGGTCGTCTCGAGATACTTTGCCTCGACGTAGCGCACGAAGGAAGCGGCCGCCAGCGGCTTGCCGGTGGCGCTCTTCAGCAGCTCCTGCACCGGCACCTTGGCGCCGAGCCCATGCACGTGCGTGCGAAGCCACCCGAAGAGCCCCGAGAACTCGCCCCGTGAGAGCTGCTCATCGAGGGCCGGAAGTTCTGCCCGCAGGCTCTCGTAGAGCTGGGCCGCAATGACGGCACCGAGGGCATAGGAAGGGAAATAGCCAAAGGAGCCGACAGCCCAGTGAATATCCTGCAGACAGCCCTCGACATCGTTCGAGGGCCGAATGCCGAGCCGCTGCTCCATACCGGCGTTCCAGGCCTCGGCGAGATCGCGTACCGCGAGCCCTCCGGAGAGCAGCTGCTGTTCCAGCTCGTAGCGCAGCATGATGTGCAGCGGATAGGTCAGTTCGTCCGCATCCACACGGATCAGTCCGCGCTGCACCCGCGTCAGGTGGCCGTAGACGTTCTCGACCTCCCATTCTGGTCCGCTCGTGCCGAAGTGCTTGGCGAGCAGCGGCTGCACGTAGCGCACGAATGCACGGCTACGGCACACCATCATCTCGATGAGCAAGGACTGGCTTTCCTCGAGCGCCATGCCCCGGTCGCGCCCCACGGGCTGATCGCGCCACTCCTGCGGCAGCCCGAGGTCATACATGGCGTGACCGGTCTCGTGCAGCGCGCCGAGGAGTCCGGTGAACACATCCTCCGCATCGAAGCGCGTCGTGACGCGGATATCTCCGGAAACACCCTCTGTAAAGGGGTGCTCTCCCTCATCCAGCCGCCCGCGATCGAAGGGGAACCCGACTGCCTTCATGACCTCCACCACGAGTGGGCGCTGCTTCGCCGCAGGGAACTTGCCGTTCAGCGGCAGCAGCCGCCGGCTCTCCTGCGTCGCGATCGCCTCACGGATCAGCGAGGGGAGGCGGCGCGAGAGTGCCTTGAACATGGCGTCGATGTCGGCGGTGGTGAGACCCGGACTGAACTCGTCCACCAGGGCGTCATAAGGCGCCAGGTTCAGTGCCTGGCCGAGGAGCATCGCTTTGTCGCGCACCAGGTGAACGACTTCCTCGAGGTAGGGTGCGAAAGCCTCGAACTTGCCCTGCGCCCGGGCTTCCAGCCAGCGTGCCTCGGCTCGCGAGGCCGCCTTCGTGAGCCGGGAGACCAGCGTCACGGGGGTCGCGATGGCGTGATCGCGCTGCCGGCGCATCTCGCGGAGGTTGGCGATCTGCCAGTCGGCGAGTCCCTGGGTATTGGCCTGAGCGCGATCGAGCAGCCTGATGATGCGCGGCGCGGTCAGCAGCGCATGGTGCTCGGTCTCGAGCGCAGCGAGCTGCTCACCGCGGACGTCGGCACTCCCACGCGGCATCATGACCGCCGCGTCCCAGCGCAGCAGCGCGAGAGCGCCGCGGAACGCATGGAGGCGCTTGAACTCCTGCTCGAGCTGCTTGTATGGGGAGGCGGACATGGAACTCATCGGCGACCGGGGGACGGGCATAGTTTACCAGTTCCGCCGCGCCACCGCCCGCGTGTGCCCAGAAATTCTCCATTTAAATCATCTAGTTATCAAATATGACACGTATTTGACGGCGCGCGGCCTTGACGGCACCGCTGGAAAGTGCCGCGCGCTCCCGTGCTTGTCTTTCCGGGAGGTTCACCTGATCCGAAACGGCTTGCGAGTGGGCGCATCTGGACCCGTGGCTCCGCGTTATGTCAGCTGTCCAAGAGCCGGCGCACCGCTCTACTTGGCATGCGCGGCCGCGGCGCGGCCTGAAGCGCTGTTGGGCGGCGCAGGCCGAAAAGTGCGCAGGGAGCTCCATGCCAGCATCCCCCGTTTGCGCTCGGAGCCCCAGCGGTAGCCGCCGAGTGCTCCATCCTTGCGCAGCACGTTGTGACAGGGGATGAGCCAGGCGATGGGGTTCGCACCGACCGCGTTGCCCACCGCCTGCGCCGCGCCGGCAGCGCCGACGGCCTGTGCGAGCGCCGCGTAGGTGGTGGGAGCTGCAGAGCCCAGCTCGAGCAATGCACGCCAGACCTTGATCTGGAAGTTGGTGCCGCGGACCGAGAGCTTGAGCGGCCCTCCATGACCTGAACCCGCGGCCGACCCTTCGAAGATTCGTCGGCTGAGCTGACCCATCACATCATCATTCCGATGCTTGCGGGCGTTCGGCCAGCGCATGCTGAGCTCATCGAGCGCGGCAGACTCACCGCCGGGCTCGACGAACGCGAGATGACTGATACCACGTGGGGTGCTCGCGAGAAGAGCCGTGCCGAAAGGCGTCGGAATGAACCCGTAGCTCATCCGGATGCCGAGTCCGGCTGTCTTGACCTCCCCGGGCGTCACGGCATCGAGTGTCACGAGCAGATCGTGTAGGCGACCGGGCCCGGACAGCCCGAGGGCGTACGCGGCATCGAGCACCGAAGCCGGGCCTGCCAAGGTGCGGTGCGCAGCATGGGCCGTGACAAAGGCCAGATACTGCCGCGGTGTGACACCCGCCCAGCGCCGGAACAGGCGATTGAAATGAAACTCCGAGAGCCGCGCGGCGGCAGCGATGGTCGCGAGCCGCGGCTGCTCACGGAAGTGCTCATCGATGTAACCGATGGCCCGCGCTATGCGGGTGAAGTCGCGGCTATCGAGGAAGGCATCGGATCGGTTGAGATGCGTAGCGTCCATGCGCGCGATCATAGTCGCAGTGGCGCGGCGCGCGACCCGATTCTTGCGGCGTCTCACGCACCCGAGGCGTTGCGCCAATGCCTTCGGTTATTCTCTACCGCCACAGGTGTGGGTGTGGCCAGAGGGCGACCGCCACGCCTACGCCGATTGAGATGACCACCAGCAGAGTCACCGTGAGCCCAATCAACAGCCGTCGCATGGCGGCATCTTAACCCGCAGCTGCCGTCCAAATAACCGTCGTTCCGTGCCAGAGAAGTTCGCGATCTGCCTGCTCGCCTCGGAAGTTGAGCCCCTCTCCAAGACCGGGGGGCTCGCGGATGTCGCGGGCGCACTCACCCGGTACCTGCATGGTGCCGGCCACGAGGTGCTGCTGTTCTCGCCGGCGTACGACTTCATCGATCGTGCGGCATGGTCGGCGAAGCCGGTGACAGGACTCACGCAGATTCCGCTCACGCTCGGATCTCACTCGTACGTGTTCTCGGTGCTGCGCGCCTCGCTGCCGCAGGGCGCATGCGCCCACCTCATCGACTGCCCGGCCCTCTACGCCCGGGGGTCGATCTACACTTCGGACCCCGATGAGCACCTGCGCTTCCTGGTGCTCACGCGCGCGGCGCTCAGCGCCTGCCAGCGTCTGCGCTTTTCACCGCAGATCGTCCATTGCAACGACTGGCACACGGCGTTCGCGCCGCTTTATCTGCGCAGCCTTTACGCCGATGAGCCACTGTTCGCGCGCGCGCGCAGCATCCTCACCATCCACAACATTGGCTATCAGGGCGTCTTTTCCGCAGCTGACGCGGCGGATCTGGGACTCACGGCCGCCGGTGAGCGCCTGCTGTATCAGCCCGAGCTAGCTGCGGGCTGGGTGAATGCGCTGCGGCACGGCATCCTCTATGCCGACAGCATCACCACCGTGAGCCCTACGCACGCACGCGAGATCTGCGGCGACGAGTACGGCATGGGATTGCAGGACACCCTGCGGGCGCGCGCAGCGCAGGGGGCGGTGTCGGGCATCCTCAACGGCGTCGACTACGATGAATGGGATCCACGGCGCGACCGCTATCTGCCGTTGCACTTCGATCCCGATACCCTCGCTGTGAAAGCGCAGCTCAAGCGTCGGCTACTCGCACGCCGGCGGCTTTCGGTGTCACCGACCGTGCCGCTCTTGGGGATGGTGAGCCGCCTTGCCCTGCAGAAGGGCATCGAGTTGATGTTCGATACCTTACCGCGGGTACTCGATGCCCGAGAGCTGGCGTTGGTGGTGCTCGGCAGCGGCGAGCCGCGATACGAGCATTTCTTCAGCGCGCTCGAGCAGCGCTTCAGCGGACGTGTCAGTTACCAGCGCGGCTATCACGACGACCTCGCGCACTGGATCGAGGCGGGAAGCGATATGTTCCTGATGCCCTCGCGTTACGAGCCGTGCGGTCTCAACCAGATGTATAGCCTGCGCTACGGCACCGTGCCGATCGTGCGACGCACCGGTGGACTCGCCGATTCGGTCGTGCAATACGACCCGGCGAGCGGACGCGGCACTGGAATCGTGTTCAATGACTTCGACGCTACTGCCCTCGAGTGGGCCCTCAACACCGCGCTCGATCTGTACGCGCTGCCGGCGCAGTGGACGCGCATCGTGCGCAACGGCATGCAGTGCGATTTCTCCTGGCAGCACCAGGGAGCGCAGTACCTCGAGCTGTACGCGCGACTCACGGCTTGAAGGAGGCGTGTTCCTCGAAGGGAACCCGCCCCAGACCCTCCCCGAGAGAGACTTTTCCGGCAAGCCGGTACGGCATTAGCACGCTCGGCCCGTGCGCCAGGAGCTTCAGCACCGAGGCCGCGAGGTTAGTGGTCACGTGGGAATCGAATTCGGCGTCGCCGTGCGGCGCTACCACGAAGCGCTCGGTGGCTGCGCCGCTGGCAAATTCCTGCCCGGCGATTTCGACGGTGTACTCGAGCCCCGTCACCGGCAGCTCGCGCTCGTTAGGGTTGTGCATCTGCAAGCGCACCTTCAGATGCTGCATCCAGAGTTCGCCGCTGACGATCTCGACGCCGGTGATCGAGACCTTCGGCGGCTCGAGCGTTGGCGCATGTGCGCAGGCGGTGAGCAGGGCGGCGCACATAGCGAGCAACAGCACCCCCACGGCGCCGCGCGCGGTGCTGCGTGCCCCTGACGGCTCAGGCTGCGGCACGGTCTTCACGCGCGCCCGAAGACATAGTTGAGTTGCGCGCAGCGACCGGCGAGCTCCCCGGTGAGCGCCCCGGCCGGCAAACGCCACAGCCAGTTGCCGCGGCCGGTACCGGGGGTGTTGATGCGCGCCTCCGAGCCAAGCCCGAGCAGATCCTGCATGGGAATGACCGCGAGCTCGCCCACCGAGCCGAGCGCCGCCCGTATCAGCGGTTCGGGCATCGTGCCTTGCGTCACGCGCAGATAGAAGTCCACGCGCTGCCGCGTGTCGGCATCGAGCGTCGCGTACCAGCCGAGGGTGGTGTCGTTGTCATGCGTGCCGGTGTAGACCACGCACTCGCGCACGTGGCGGTACGGTACGTGCACGTTGTCAGGCAAGCCGTCGAAGCCGAACTGCAGCACACGCATTCCCGGCAGGCCAAAGCCGTTCTTGAGCGCAAGCACGTCCTCGGTGATGACGCCCAGGTCCTCCGCGACTAGCGGCAGGTCCGGAAACGCTTCGCGCAGTCGATGCAACAGGTGCTCGCCGGGTGTGCTGAGCCACGCACCCGCGCGCGCATCCGGGGCGCCGGCCGGGATGGCCCAGTGAGCTGCAAGCGCCCGGAAGTGATCGATGCGCAGCAGATCGAGCCGAGCCAGTTGCGCGCGCACCCGCGCGAGCCACCAGGCAAAGTCGGTGTGCTGCAACGCCGGCCAGTCGTAAATCGGGTTGCCCCACAGCTGCCCGAGCTCGGAGAAATAATCCGGCGGCACACCGCCCACCGCGGCAGGCTCCCCGTTCGGAGCGAGCCGGAACAGCCCGCGGTGTGTCCAGGTCTCGACCGAGGAGGGACCGACGTAGAAGGGCAGATCTCCGAACAGCCGCACGTCGCGGCTGCGTGCGTACTCGCGCAGGCGCTTCCATTGCACGTAGAACGCATATTGCTCGCGCTCGATGCGGCTCACTTCGGTCGCGAGCTGCCGGCGCGCCTCTTCGAGGGCACTCGGGTCGCGATCGCGCAACGGTACCGGCCACTGCCAAAAAGGAGCACCGCCGTGCGCGCGGCTCAGCGCTTCGAACAATGCGTAATCGCGCAGCCATGGCCCCGACACGGCGAGGAACTCGGCGCCGAGCGGCAAGCTCGGGTGAGGTAGTTCCGCCGCATCGAGAAAGGAAGGGTCGCCGGCAAAATCCGAGTGCACCCAGTACGGCGAGCGGTCCGCGCCGACCGGCCCGACCGGCAATATCTGCCACACCGAGAATTTCGCCTCGGCCAGCCAGTCGATGAACGCCCGGCCGCCGCGTCCGAGCGCCGCATCGAGCGCGGACATCGGCAACAACACTCCGGCACGGCGCCGGTCGAACACGGGCAGTCTCACATTCATGACGGGCGGTCGCTCCTGCGCGCCTGCGCGCTCAGGCGTTGGCGCGCCGCATGACTCCGCCGTGCTCGGGCTGGCCACTGCCGCTCGCGATCGGCAATGCCAGCGCGCCCGGTGGCGTCTGCTCGAGCCGCCGATAGAGCGCCAGCAGCTGACGGCGGTAGAGGCGATCGAACTGGCTCACGGCATCGGCAGGGTTATAGTCGCCGAACCACCAGAACCAGTCCGAGCCTTCGCACAGGGCGAGTTGCCGGCCGGCGGCAGCTCGCTGGACCGGATCGGTCGTCTCGCGCATGACGCGGTCATAAGCCTCCTTGGCATCGCACAGCAGGTCCCAGGCACGGTTCTTCGCCGCATCGCCGATCCAGGTCGCGAGCGTCCCGTGCACCCAGCTGCCCGCGCACACTCGGGGGAGCGGCGCCGGCTGTATGCCGCGCGACAAACAGTCCGAGAGCGTCGTGAGCTCGAGGCGCGGATGGTTGGCGAGCTGCGCATACAGCGCGCGCAGAAAATAATAGCCGTTGAAAGGGTAATGCTCCCAGGCATTCTCACCATCGAGCGCAATGAGTATCGCGTGGTTGCCACCCGGTTCGTAGTCGCGTGCGAGCTGCAGCAGCTCGTTCACGAGGTTGGCCGCGGCATCATCGCCGTGCCAGGTGGCGTAGGTGAAGCCGATGAGATCCGAGAGCGCATCGTCGCGGAAAAAGCAGCTCATGCCCGTACCACCGAGGCGGTACGGGCGGTTGTAGGCCTGCGGGTCCTGCGCAGCATCGGCGTCGGTGAGTGCGAGGCTGTTGCGTAGCACGCTGGCACTGCTCGCCGCCCAGCGGAAGCCACCGGAGGCAGCCAGCAGCTCGAGCGTTGCCGCGCTGATCGCGCCCTCGGCCGGCCAGCAGCCCGCCGGAGCTGTGCCGAAGGCGCGCGCGAAAACACGCAGCGCCTCCTCGATATGCCACCTGGCGCGCGCCGCGCCCTCGGGGTAAGCCGCGCGCGCCGGAAGCGCCATCCTCGGCACCGCATCGCGAGCACACTGAAACTCGAGGAGTAAGGGCAGGATCGGATGGCCGTACGGCGTGACCGACAGCTCGCACTGACCACGCTCGGCCAGCTGCCGATAGCGGGGAATGATCTCGCCGACCAGCCGGCCGATCAGCTCGAGCAGCGCGCGCCGCTCCGCGAGCGTGAAATCGCGTCCGCGCTCGGTGAGATGCGCGATCAGCGGGTCGGCGCGCCGCACGGTCTCGCCGACCCAGGCCAGGTGGTACCAGACGGCCAGGTCGTGGATGAACTGATCCGACGCATAGCTCACGCGCTCGGGTGTGCCGAGCGTTTCGGCGATGGTCGCCAGCTCCAGGTAGGGCCCAAAGCGCTCGATCATCTGCTTGCGCTGGGCGCGCAGGCACCCGCGCAGCAACTCGAGCCTCGCAGCCGGATCGGTCGGCACGCTCTCCGGTCCGAGCAGCGCCAGGATCGGATCGGGCAGCGCGCTGCCGCTCTCGAGGTGTGCGGCGATACGCGCGGCGATCTCCTCGAGCTGCTCGATCAGCAGCGGGGTGAAGTTCACGACACAGCGCGCCTCGCGGTTGCCCTCGAGATGCGCCGCCATGTCGGTGTAGTCCTTGATGGCGTGCAGGTACGTCCACGGCAGTGCGTAGCGGCCGGTGAGGGCGTCGCGATAGTGTGGCTGATGCATGTGCCACAGCAGGATCACCGGCAGGCGCGACGCTGCGCTCATCGCGTGACGCTGCGCAGGGCGCGCAGCATGTCGGGGGTAACGAGTACCACCCCCTTCTCGGTCACATGGAAGCGACGTGCGTCGGCCTCGCGGTCGACGCCTATCGTGGTGCCATCGGGGATATCGCCGCCCTCATCGACGATGGCGCCGCGAATGATGCAGTCGCGGCCGATCTCGGCATTCGGCAGGATGACCGAGCGGTAGATGTTGGTGCGCTCCTCGACACGTACGTTGGAGAACAGCAGCGACTCACGCACCACCGCGCCGGAGATGATGCAGCCACCGGACACCATGGAGTTGATGGCGCTACCGCGGCGGCCTTCCTCATCGAGCACGAACTTCGCCGGCGGCTGCTGCACCTGGTAGGTCCAGATCGGCCAGTCCTCGTCGTAGATGTTGAGCTCCGGCCGGACGTGCACCAACTCGAGATTGGCGTCGTAGTAGGCATCGACAGTGCCGACGTCGCGCCAGTAGCTCTGCGCGCGCGTCTTCACGTCCTGAAACGGGTAGGCGAACACCTGTTGGTTGGCATCGATCGCTTCGGGGAGGATGTTCTTGCCGAAGTCATGGCCCGAGGCTTCGTTCGCGGCATCCGCGGCCAGCACGGTCTCGAGCAGCTGGGTGTTGAAGACGTAAATACCCATCGAGGCGAGAATGGCGTCGGGGCGAGCCGGCAGCGTGTCGGGGTTCGCCGGTTTCTCCGAGAACTTGGTGACGCGGTTCCATTCGGTAGCCGTCAGCACCCCGTAATGGCGCGACTCCTGCGCCGGTACCTCCACGACTCCCACGGTGATGTCGGCGCCTTTCTCCACGTGATAGGCGATCATGGGACCATAGTCCATCTTGTAGATGTGGTCGCCGGCGAGCACCAGCACGTGCTTGGGCCGATGGCTGAGGATCAGCTCGATGTTCTGATGGACGGCGTCGGCGGTGCCGCGATACCACACCGGGCCGAGCTGCTGCTGGGCCGGCACCACCTCGATGAACTCGCCGAATTCGCCGCGCAGGTAGCTCCAGCCGTGCTGCACGTGCTGAATGAGCGACTGCGCCTTGTACTGCGTGAGGATGGAAATCTGCCGAATGCCGGAGTTGACACAGTTCGAGAGCACGAAGTCGACGATGCGGAACTTACCACCGAAAGGCGTCGCCGGCTTGCAGCGATGCGCGGTGAGATCACCGAGCCGCTCACCACGTCCGCCTGCCATGATGATGGCCAGCGTGCCGCCGGTCAGTCGGCTGACGTAACGTCCGGAGGAGGCGCGCGCGGGCTGACGGGACATGAGTGCTACTACAACCCAAGGCCCGCAGTCGGCGCAACACCCCCGGCTGGCCTCACAGCCACTTCATCAAGCCGAGCTCGTAAGGATGTGACAGCAGCTCGTGCCAGGGGTAGATGCGCACCTCGGTACGGAACTGCCCGCACTCAGGCGGCTCGACATCGAGCGCGAAGATCACCGCTGCATCGTTGTCCTGCTCGTCCGTGGCGCTGAATGGCGCCTGCCACCATCCCTCGCGCGGCGTCTGTGCGTACGAGGAAAGTGGCGGCGGGGAGAGATCCGCGCCCGGCAGCAGACGCCGGGCGGCGAACTCAACGCGCACGTCGGCCGGGGCGAGGCCATTGAGCGCCGCGGCCACGCGCAGGCGCAGCCGCTCGCCGCGCGGCAGGTCGCGTGCAGTATCGCTGAGCAGCTTAAGACTAACCTTGGGCCAGGCTGCACGCACGCGCTGCTTCCAGTCGGCGAGCGTGCGCGCCCCGGTGAAACCGTCGGCCGCGAGACGGCGGTAGTGCGCGCCCGCAGGCACATACAGCCCGCGGGTGTAGTCATAGAGCACCCGCCCCATGTTGAAGCGCGGGATCACGGTCATCATGGCGCGCTTGCTGAGCTTCACCCAGTCGCGCGGGCAGCCGCTGTCGTCGCGGTCGTAGTACAGCGGCAGGACCTCCTCCGCGAGCGTACCGAGAATCAGCTCCGCCTCGAGTGCGTCGCGGCGCTCGGGGTCCTGCACGTTCGCGGGCGGGATACCCCAGCCATTGTCGTGCGCCCAGCCTTCCGCCCACCAGCCATCGAGGATGCTGAGATTCAGCCGACCGTTGATGGCTGCCTTGATGCCCGAGGTACCGCTTGCCTCGAGCGGGGCAATGGGATTGTTGAGCCAGACATCGACGCCCGACACCAGGCTGCGCGCGAGCTGCAGGTCGTAGTCCTCGACGAAGATGACGCGGCCGACGAACTCCTGACTCATCATCAGCTGGCGCAGCTCGCGCAGCACCTGCTTGCCGGGCTCATCCGCCGGATGCGCCTTGCCGGCAAACAGCAGCACCACCGGCCGTTCGGGGTTGTTGATGAGGCGAGCGAGCCGGGCACGATCGCGCAGCAGCAGCGTCGCGCGCTTGTAGGTAGCGAAGCGCCGTGCGAAACCGAGCGTGAGCACATCGGGGCGTTGCGGGTCGAGCAGCCGCATCACGTGCCGCAGCTGAGCGGGACTGCCCCCCTTACGCTCGTACTCGCGCTGCAGCCGCTCGCGTACGTTCGCCAGCATGCGCGACTTCACATCCTGGGCGGTCGACCAGTAGCGCTCATCGGGCACCCGCTCGAGCGCGTGCCAGAACTGCGAATCGCGCAGGCGGTCACGCCACTCACCACCCAACTCGCGATCGAAGAACTCCATCCAGCGCTGGTGCAGAAACGTCGGCACGTGCACGCCGTTGGTCACGAAGCCCACCGGGTTGTCCTCCGGCCGCACCTCCGGCCACTGATCCGCGCACAGCCGCGCCGAGACCGCCCCGTGGATACGGCTCACACCGTTCACGTGGCGGGTGCCGTTCAAGGCGAGGCGCGTCATGTTGAAGAGTCCCGGAGCCGAGGGGGTGCGCGCCAGCTCGAGCAGCCGCTCCACCGGGATGCCCAGCTCGCGGATGAAGCCCTCGAGGTGCTGCACGATGAGCTCGAGACCGAACGCATCGTGGCCCGCCGCGACCGGCGTGTGCGTGGTGAACACGCATTGCGCCGCTACCGCTTCGAGCGCCGCGTTGAACGGCAGACTCTGCGTCAGCTGCTCGCGCAGCAGCTCGAGGATGAGGAATGCCGCGTGCCCTTCGTTCAGGTGCCACACGGCCGGCTGCAGGCCTACGGCGCGTAGCGCACGCACGCCACCGATGCCGAGGATCATTTCCTGCCGCACGCGCGTCGACTCATCCCCGCCGTACAGACGATGCGTGATGTCCCGGTCCGAGGGTGCGTTCTCGGCGCAGTTGGTGTCGAGCAGGTACACGGGTACCCGCCCGACCTGCGCCTTCCACAGCCGCGCCACGACATCCCGTGCGGCCACCCGCACGCTCACTTTCACCCAGTCACCCGACGGGGTGCGTACCGGCTCGACCGGCAGATCGCGCGGATCGTGCTCGAGGTACTCCGCGTGCTGCAGTCCATCGTTGTCGACGGTCTGCGTGAAGTACCCCTGTTCGTACAGGAGTCCCACGGCGACGAAGTTGGCGCGCTCGTCGCTCGCGGCCTTGCAGTAATCGCCCGCCAGCACGCCCAGGCCGCCGGAGTAGATCGGAAAACTCTCGTGAAAACCGTACTCGGCACAGAAATACGCGACCAGGGTGCCTTCGCCCGCCGCTAGGCGCAGGTAACCATCGAGTGTCTGCAGGGCTTTGGTGTAGCGCGCCAGGTACTCCTCATCGTCGGCGTGACGCTCGAGACTTTTCTGGTTCAGGCAGCGCAGCGTCAGGCGCGGGTTGCCATTCGTCTGTTTCCACAGCTCCGGATCGAGGTCTTCGAACAGCGCGCGAATAGGGCGATGCCAGCTGAAGAACAGGTTGGCCGCAAGCTCGGGCAGACGGTTGAGACTCCCCGGGATCGTGGGGGTCACTTCGAGCAGCGAGTTTCTCATCCAGGGCTTTCGGCGAAAGGGACGCCGGAGTCTAGCAGCCCCGCAACGACCGCCCGCCGCGACGCCCCACGGACCCGCAGGAGCGAAGGGAGGAGTGCCGCCGGGGTCGACCCGAGCCCGTACGCTGCGGGCTCCACTCCTTCTGCGCTACTAGTTGATGTATAGTATTATGCACTTTATAATAATGTGAGATGGATGATAGTCACGCTCGGAAATTTCAGAAAGACCTCAATGCCGGTCTCGTCGCCTTGGTGCTCCTCGCTGTGCTCGAACGCACGGCGGACGATCTTTATGGATATGAAATCGCCAAGCGCCTTCAGCGGGCCAATCAGGGGGAAGCCTTGTTCAAGGAAGGCACGATCTATCCGGTTCTGCGGGCGTTGGCAGCGGCGGGCCTCCTTACGAGCCGCGTGGTGCCCTCCTACGCGGGCCCCGCGCGGCGCTACTACCGCATCACCGACGAGGGGCGCGCCATGTTGCGCCAGTGGAGCGCGATCTGGCGCCAGACCCGTGGCTTCGTCGATCGCTTCATCGAAGGATCCCACTCATGAGTGCTAACGCTCCCCGCTCGATCGACGAATACCTGCGGCAGTTGCGCGGCGCGCTTGCCGGTGAGGATGCCGCCCTCATCCAGGATGCGCTGTACGACGCCGAAGAGTATCTGCGGGCGGAAGTAGCGGCCCACCCCGAGCGGTCCGAAGCGGATGTACTCGAGCTCATCGCCAGCACTTATGGTGCGCCGGAAGAGGTCGCGGCCGCCTATCGAGATACCGAAGCCAAGGTGAAAGCGGCGCTCAAGCCGCCCGCGCCACCTTCCACCACGGGGAGCAGCGGCATCGGCCGCTTCTTCGGCATATTCATGGATGTGCGTGCGTACACCTCACTCTTTTATATGCTGCTGACGCTCGCAACCGGCATCGTCTACTTCACTTTCGTCCTCACCGGGCTCGCCCTGTCCGCGGGGTTCGCCGTACTCGTCATCGGCATACCCTTTTTCCTGGCGTTCATCGGCGTGGCACGGGTCATTGCCCTCGGAGAGGGCCGGCTGCTCGAGGCCACAACCGGTGAGCGCATGCCCCGGCGCCCGGTACACCCAGGGGCACCGGCCTCGTGGGTCACCCGCATCGGGAACATGCTCAAGGATGTGCATACCTGGACGACGTTGCTGTATCTCCTGCTCATGCTGCCGCTGGGTATCTTCTACTTCACGCTCACCGTCACAGGTCTCGCCGTCGGACTGCGCCTGGCGCTCGCGCCGGTGATTCTGCTCGGGCATGGATTGGGCTGGTTTCCGCTGCAGCACGCGCACCACCAGATGATGTCGGTCGATGGCTTCGGCTACGACTCGCCCGCATCGATCCTCGGCGCGCTCTTGTGCATGGTGCTCGGCGTGATGATCCTGACTCTCCTCCTCCATGCGGTACGCTGGATCGCACGCAGCCATGCGCGGCTCGCCAAGGCGCTGCTGGTCGAGCCGGCCGGTTGAGCATGGCGCCCTCGGGGTACACTGCAGCGCATGCTGCGCCTGGGCGTTACGATACTCTGCCTGCTCGGCCTCGAGGTGGGAGCGAGTGCGGCGGGTGCGAGCGATACCGCTGGCACCCGCACGAAGGCGAGCTCCACGAGCGCGCACGGCTGCCTTCCCACCGGTAATGGTTACCTGCGCGCCCGCATACGTGGCGCGCTCAACCTCGATATCGACTGGGGCAACGGCGAGATCGAGTGCGACGGCGGCCCACGCCCCGATGGCAGCGGCGTGCGAGTCAGTTTCGCCGGGCCGCCCCACGGAGATGGGCGGCGCACGCGGCTGGTGTTTGGCGTCAGCTCGGTGCGTGAGGGGCGCACCGGGCACGATCTGCCAACCAACCTGACGGTGATTTTCGAGGGTGAAGAGCGGCTGTTTGCAACGCGAGGCGCCGATCACTGCACGGTCGATGAGCTGAGGCAGGAACGCGTCGGCGCTCTCGGCGGCCCGAAGCGCACCTGGCGGATCATCGCGCGTGGCTTCTGTATAGCGCCGGCGAGCACGCTCGACAGTGATGCACGCATTCTCGTCAGCCGTTTCGATTTCGCCGGTAACGCGGTGTTCGAGTAGCCCGAAGCCATGTTACGGCAGCGCACTCGCGCATGGTGGCTGGCAGTGGTGGTGGCCACCATCACCGAACTGTCAGCGCAGGAGCCGCAGCGACCGCTCGATCTGGCGACCTTTCCCCGCAAGACGCTCGAGATCACCCAGCGGGACGGCGGGCACCAGTCGCACACTCATTCGTTTCAGATCTGGGTTGCGGACACTCCACAGCGCGCGGCCCAGGGATTGATGTTTGTCAACGATTTGCCGGAGACCATGGGCATGGTCTTTCCGGTCGAGCCGCCGCGTGTCGAGAACATGTGGATGAAGAACACCTACATCGAGCTCGACATGCTCTTCATCGACGCGCATGGGCGGATCACCAAGATCATCCAACGGGCAGCACCGCTGTCCCTGCAGACGCTGAGCTCCGACAGCCCCGTGTCCGCGGTGCTCGAGCTCAAAGGCGGGCAGGCTGCCAAGCTCGGCCTGCGGACCGGTGACACCGTGACCTGGACGAAACCCGCAGGCTGAAGGCGCGACTCGATCGATGGCCCGCGGGCGAAGTCGAGGTAACCGCCGAACTACCCGCCGGTGGAGGTATTGGCGCTCGTCGCGTCGGGCAGCGGCGCACTCTTGAGCTGCGGGTTCTTCTGCAGAGTCTTCTTTGGCCGACTCTTGAGAATGCGCGATTGAATCGGGGCGCCATAGACGTGGCTACCCGAGCCGGGATGCGGAGCAAAGGAGTTTGCCTTCGAGTGCGCGGCAATGGCGGTCTGGTCGGCCTTCGTCGCGCAGACCGAGTGGGCGCGGTGCACGGATGACGCGGCACTCAAAGCAGCGGCGGCAAGCAATGCCAGCGCGCAGGACATGGCAGCTCTCATGGGTGTCTCCTCCCGCCACCAGTGTACGCGGGATGCGCCGCCGATAAAGAGCGCCTGCCTTATGACAAAGGCTGTGGAATTATGACAACCGACGCGCGCGAGGATCGCGCGCTATTCCTCTTCCGAGCGCGGACGCCAGGCCTGGATCAACTCCTGCTGCTTGCGCGAGGGCACCGGATCGTAGTGACTGAGCTCCATGGTGTAGGCGCCCTGACCGCCGGTGAGCGCCTTGAGGCGCGACTGATATTCCGAGATCTCCGCGAGCGGCACGCACGCGTTGACCGTCGCCCGCTGCCCGGGAAGTGTGCTGTTGCCGTTGATACGCGCGCGCTTGGTGGCGAGATCGCCGGTGATATCTCCGATCGCGCTCGATGGAGCCGTGATCTCCAGGCGCATGATGGGCTCGAGCACGATCGGCGCCGCCTTCTGCAAGGCATCGAGGAATGCCTTGCGCCCGGCCGAGACAAACGCCACTTCCTTGGAGTCGACGGGATGGTGCTTGCCGTCGTAGACGGTCACGCGCACATCCTGGATGGGAAAGCCCGCGAGCGCACCTTCAGTGAGCACCTGACGCACGCCCTTCTCCACTGCCGGAATGTATTGACCCGGGATCGCTCCACCGACTACATCGTCGATGAACTCGAAACCGGCACCACGTCCGAGCGCCTCCACCCGCAGGTACACCTCGCCGAACTGCCCGGCACCGCCGGTCTGTTTCTTATGGCGGCAATGACCGTCGGCGGGACGGGTGATGGTCTCGCGGTAGGGAATGCTCGGCGGGTGCGTCTTCACGTGCACGCCGTAGCGCTCGGCCATGCGCTCGAGCAATACCCGCAAGTGGAATTCACCCATGCCATAGAGCACGGTCTCGTTCACCGCCGCATGGTGCTCGATGCGCACACAAGGATCTTCGGCGGTGAGCTTATGCAGGGTATCCGCGAGCCGTTGCTCATCTCCGCGCCGTTCCGGCTCGATGGCGATGCCCAGCATCGGCGGCGGATAAACGACGGACTTCAGATGGTATTGATCCTCATCGTGCGAGTCGTGCAGCACCGCATCGAGGTGCAGCTCATCGACCTTGGCGATGGCGCAGATGTCCCCGGGGACCGCGGCAGTGATCTCGGCCGTGTCTTTGCCGAGCAGCCGGAACAGATGAGCAATCTTGATCGGCTTGCGGGCATCGCCGACGAACAGCTGGCTCCCGGGTCGGACGGTCCCCTGGTGCACTCGCAACACGCCGAGCTTGCCGACATAAGGATCGATCGAGATCTTGAAGACGTGCGCGATGACGTGCCGAGCCGGATCGGGCGTGACCGAGACTCGCTCGGCGTCCTCTGCCGTACCCTTCAGGAAGTGCGGCGGGTTGCCCTCGGCCGGGTTCGGCATCAGGCGCTCGAACACCTGCAGCAGCTCCTGGATGCCGGCGCCACTCTCGGCGGAGGCGAAACACACCGGCACCAGGTGCCCTTCGCGCAGCGCCTGCTCGAAGGGGTCGTGCAGTTGCTCCGGACTGATCTCCTCGCCCTGCTCCAGATACAGGGCCATGAGCTTCTCATCGAGCTCGACGACCTGGTCGATGATCTGGGTGTGCGCGGCCTCCACAGAAGAGAAGTCTGCGGCCCGGCCATGGGGCTGGAAGAAGCAGTCGACCACGCTGTCGCCACTACCTGCCGGCAGGTTGAGCGGCAGGCATTCCGATCCAAACGACTCGCGCAGCTGCTGCAGCACATCCGCGCAGTGCGCGTCGCGGCTGTCGATCTTGTTGACGATGAGGAGCCGGCACAGCTCGCGTTCGCGTGCAAACTCCATCATGCGCTGCGTGAAGGTATCTATTCCGCTCGCCGCGCTCACGACCAGCGCGACCGCCTCGACCGCTTCGAGCACCGACAGAGTCTTGCCTAGAAAGTCCGGATACCCGGGGGTATCGATGAGGTTGATGTGGGTACCGTCGAAGTCGAAGCTGCAGATGGTGCTGTCGAGCGAGTGCTGCAGGCGCTTCTCCTGCGGATCAAAGTCCGAAACCGTCGTACCGCGTGCCAGGCTGCCGCGGCTGCGCGTCGCGCCGGCCTGCAACAACAACGTTTCCACGAGCGAGGTCTTGCCCGCGCCGGCCTGGCCGACCAGCGCGATGTTACGGATGCCCGAAGTCGTATACCCCATGGTGACTGGTCCCCCGGCTAAAAGCCGGCGGCGCGAGGGGCATCACCGGCCCTGAAAGCCTACTCCGCCTGACCTGCCGTAGGCTACCCGAGGGCGTACCATGTGCATGAGGGAACCGCCATCCCGAGCCCGCAGGAGTGCGTGATGAGTGATCCGGCCGAGAATGCGTCGCCCAGGCGACGCCAGAAGATTCAGCGTCAGCTCGATGAGGCGCTGGCAGCCAGTTTCCCGGCCAGCGACCCGGTGTCGATAGTGACCTCGCACGCGGAGGAGGACTGGGGTGACGATGAGGCGCCGCCTGAGCCCGACCAGCTCTCTCCGCAGCGCAAGGGAAGCTGAGCGGAACCGCCGCCGAAGCCCACACGGGCCACGGCGCTCCTGCCGGATAGCGCTTTCCAGCTCGATGTAACGCGCCCGATTTTCGCCCGGGGCGCTAGGGCGCGGTGAGTTCCAGCGCCGATCCAGCCTGGTTGACGGTGGTCAGCACGATCGGCCGACGCCAGATGCGTTGCAGATAATCGAGCACCTTGCGGCTGCGCTCGAGGTCGAGACCGCGCCCATCTACGCTGCTGTCGTGCAGGAGTTCCAGTGTACCGTCGTTGCGCACGCGCACCGCCGACACGATGGGGGCGCCAAAGTTGTATTTGGGTGCCAGCACCGCCTCGTGCAGCGAGGTGAGCTCGGGCTCGAGCACCTTGATCTGACCGTCGCTGCGCGCGCTGTAGCGGAACAGATCGAGCTCCTCGGCGAGCTCGCGCGTCAGGTGATTGCGCACGAAGCCGAAGTCATCGTCCTGTTCCATGATACGGCGCGCGGCTTCGAGCCCTTCGCGCTCGACGATCTTCTCCCACATCGAGAATCCGAGATGATACGGGTTGATGCTGAGTGAGACCTGCTGCTCCGCCGCCACCGGGCGCACTACATCCGAGTGACACTTGATGGCGTCGAGGTATGCCTGTTGGGGTATGAAATCCGCCTCGCGCAGCAAGCGCGCGTGCCAGTAGGAGGCCCAGCCCTCGTTCATGATCTGCGTGGCGAACACCGGATAGAAGTAGAACGACTCCTCGCGAACCGCGAGAAAGATGTCGCGCTCCCAGCTCTCCATCTCCGGCGCATAGTTCGCGACGAACCACAGCAGGTCGCGCTCGGGGTGCGGTGGGACCGGCGCGCGCTTCTTGGCTTCCGGGCCGCTGCTGGCTGCGGCGGGCTCGAGCGCGGCGAAGCGCTTGCGAAACT
The DNA here is from genome assembly GCA_035639195.1 of Steroidobacteraceae bacterium. Classification (GTDB taxonomy): domain Bacteria; phylum Pseudomonadota; class Gammaproteobacteria; order Steroidobacterales; family Steroidobacteraceae; genus 13-2-20CM-66-19. Next base: position 52,336 of record DASQYM010000081.1, on the reverse strand, counting down.
GATCATCCGCCAGCACGCGGCTGTCCTCGAGATACTCCGGATAGCGCTCGCGCCGCAGCGGCTGATCGATGTCGACGTGCTGCTCGAGCGCCAGCGCGGCATCGAGAGCGGCCTCAACCCGTTGCGCGCCATGTGTCTCGATTGCCTGCGAAATCTGGCGTGCATGATTGGCGGCATGCTCGACGATGCGCTCGCTCACCTGCTCCTGGCAGCGGCGGAACAGCAGATTGTTGCGTGAGAAGTCCGCGTGCCCGAGTACATGCGCGGTCACCAGGACGTTCTCGGCAAGTCCATTGCTGTCGGCGAGGTAGGCGTGACCGGGATTACCGGGAAATACCACTTCGAACAGCCGCGAGTGCCCCATGTGACGCTGGATGAGCTGGTAGATATAGCGCACCCCGAAGGACCAGTGCGGCATACGCACCGGTAGCCCATACACCGCGATCTCCATCATGAAGCTGTCGGGGACCGCTTCGAAATCGACCGGATGGAACTTCAGACCGGAAGCGGCGGCCAGCTCCTCGATGCGGCGCACGTAGTTGCGCCAGTCATCGCTCATGGGCTGCCGCCGGGCGCGGGGCCTTCGGCGGCCCGCGTGCCTTGCGGCGCGTGACTCTCGGCGGTGAAGAAGTGCCGCACAGCGCCCCAGACGTCATCGAAATCATTCAATGCATAGCTGCCGGCGGCGCAGCCGGCGCTGGTGAGCTCGGCGAAGAGCTTGCCGGTCTCGGTGGCGAGCTGCCGCGAGAGTCCCGAGGAGACCTCGACATAGCCGGTGAAGCAGGCGTCGGCAACGAGTGAGCCGAGCGCGGCGCGTGCGTCCTGCGCGTCACTCACGGAGTTGTCGCCGTCGGAGGCGTAGAAGAGATAGATGTTGCAGCGACCGGGGTTGTAGCGCGCATCGATGATTTCGCGCACCTTCAGCAGCCCCGCAGAAGCCACCGTGCCGCCGGTGCCGCTCACCTGGAAGAAGTCCGGCTCGTTGAACTCCCATGCCTCGGTCGTGTGCGCAACGAACACCGTCTCGAGCGAGCGATACTCGCGCCGCAGCCCCTGCACCACCCAGAAGAAGAAGGTCTTGGCGAGCTTGCGGTCGCGGTCGGACATGCTGCCGGAGACATCGAGCATGAAGAAGACCACCGCGTGCACGGCCGGCTGCCGCCGCCGCGCGAGCTGCCGGAAGCGCAGATCCTCGTCGGTGAAGGTCGGTATGGCGCCGGGAGCGCCGCGGCGTTTCACCAGCTCCTTGAACGAGCGGCGGCGGTCGAGACGCGAGCGCGCCCCGCGGCGGTCCCATCCCTCGCGCGTCCATTCGGTCTCATCGGACGGCCCGGCACGCGCCTTGAGATTAGGCAGCTGCATTTCCTCCCACAGCCAGTCGACGATGTCGTCGATCTTGAACTCGAGCAGCAGCTGTACCTCGCCCTCGTCGCGTCCGCCGGCACCTTTCTCACCGGGGCCGCGATTGCGCGCGGGATCGGAGAATACGTCGCCCGGCTTCGCCTTGCCCTGGCCCGCGCCCTGTTGTTCCTCGGGACGCCGCAGGCGGAAGTGATAATGCTCGAGCATGCGCACCGGCACGCGCACCGTGCGGGCGCCATCGTTGATCACATCCCCGCCGGCGATGATTTCCGGGAGATTCGCACGCACCGCTTCGCGCACTTTCTCATCGTGACGCAGCCAGTCGCGGGCGCCGCGTGAGAACAGCTCGTACCATTTGGCCGCACCGGCCTTGTCCGCGTGCTTGGAATCCTCGGTGCTCACGACGCTAGTGGTACACCTTTTCCTGGCGCGCCGCTACTCCTGAGCGAGCAGTGTCGTGACATAGCTGAGCGCTTCCTTGGCGCTATGCTCGTCGTAACCGTACTCGTTCACCAGTCGCTGCTGCACGACCGAGATCTTCTGCCGCGCCTCCTCATCCGGACGCGCCGTCGAGGTCACGAGGCGCAGCACGTCGCGGCGCTCCTCGAACAGGTACTGCTCGATCGCTTCGCGCATGCGTGCGTGGCTCGCCAGCTTGAATTTCTCCCCGGCCTTGAAAGCCACCATCGCTTTACGCACTACTTCCTGGCGGAACGAGAGCTTGCCGGAATCCGACACCTTGATCTTCTCCTCGACCGAGCGCAGGAAGCGCTCGTCCGCGGCCCGGCTCTCACCGGTGATCGGGTCGGTGACCTGGCGATGATCCAGCGATGCCTCGACCTCGTCCAGGTATTTCTCCAGCAACTGCTGCGCTTCCTCCTCGAAGGAGGCGAACATGGCCCGATGCACGTCCTCCTTGACCCAGCGGTTGTAGAACTCCTTGCGCGCCGTGACCAGGTGATCGATCCACGCTTTTTTCTGCTTGATGTCCATGCGTGCATCATTCTCGATGCCGTCCTTGAGTGCGAGCAGCAGCTCCATGCTGGTGAGGCTGTGGGTGTTGCCGCGTGTGATGGCGTTGGAGATGGCATTGATGACGAAGCGCGGACTCACGCCGGTCATCCCCTCCTCGGGTGATTCGGCATGCAGTCGCACACCCTCGGTTTCCGGCACGCCCTCGACCGCCTCGCCGGCATACAAACGCAGCTTTTTCGGCAGATCGAGACCCTCGCGCTCGGGCTTGGTGAGCCGGGTAAGGATGGCGAACACTGCCGCGAGGTTCAGCACGTGCGGATCGAGGTGCACGTTGCGGAACGCGGGGGCACCGGACACGAGTTTCTGGTAGATGCGTGACTCGTCGCGATAGGAGAGCGCATAGGGGATCTTGATGATCACCATGCGGTCGAGCAGCGCCTCGTTCTCCTTCTCCTGCAGGAATTTGTGGAACTCGGCGAGGTTGGTGTGCGCCAGTATGGTCTCATCCAGATGGATCAGCGGGAAGCGCGACACCTTGACGTTCTTCTCCTGCGTCAGCGTCAGCAGCAGATAGAGGAATTCGCGCTTCACCTTGAGGATCTCGATCATCTCGAGTACCCCGCGGCTCGCGGCGTACACCGCTCCCGACCATGACCAGGCGCGCGGATCGCCCTCATCGCCGATCTGCGCGACCTTGGCGAGATCGACCGAGCCGACCAGGTCCGCGATGTCGGCTGTGGTGGGATCGTGCGGTGCGTAAGTGCCGATGCCGACACGCGAGGCTTCGGCGAGGAACACGCGCTCGACCGGCACGCGCACGAAATCACCCTCGAACTCACGCTCGACGAAATCGCGTGCCCAGGGCGAGAGCTCGCCCTGGATGTTGACGCCATAGCGCTCGCGGAACTCCGCCCGCAGGCTGGTCGGGATCAGGTTGAGCGGATTCTCGCGCAGCGGCGAGCCGCGGATGGCGTACAACGCCCCCTCGTCGGTACGACTGTATTCCTCCAGGCCGCGCTTGAGCAGAATTGCCAGTGTCGATTTGCCGCCCGAGGGCGGTCCCAGCAGCAGCAGCAGGCGGCGGCCGACATCCGAGCCCGCCGCGGCCGCCTTGAAGTAATCGACTACGCGCGACAGCGGCTCGTCGATGCCGAACAGCTCGCGCTTGAACAGCTCGCGCGCGCGCTGATTCTCGTGCGCATCCGGCGGGCCGGCTCGGCCATGCCAGCGCAACATGTCCCAGACGTACTCATGACTGGTGCGGGCGAGCGCACTGGGATTGGCGGGCAGGATGTGCTGCAGATAATCACCGAAGGTGCCTTCCCAGCGCTGCGCGCGGTGCAGCCGACTGAAGGAGCTCAGGGTATCGATAAAATCTGCCGTGCCACCGCGTGAGTTCTGATCAACAGCCTGCAGTCGCATCGTCCTTCCCTCCGTCGAGCTCATGGATCGCTGCTCGCGCGCACCCGTGCGGACGAGAGCGCTACGATTAACTTAGTCCCAACGCGACGCACAATAAGTGACGCCCATCAGATCCTGACATACCCATTACGTTAAGACGATCACAGCAGCTGATTGTTCACTCGAAGCTGCCGCTGCGCCAGCAGTGCGAGCGCGGTGCCTCCGGGCGGTGCCGTGGCGCATAGCTTAAGTGACTGATTGCAAAGTACGCACCCACGCGGCGCGGCGTCCTTTAGGGGCGCGCGGCGCGAGCGTCATGCCAGGCTCGATGCGCAGCGGTCGGGGCGCCTGCGCCCCACCCACGGCAGCCCCCGCACCCCCCGCCGCGATGCCAGGCGCAAAGCGAGCAGTACTTCAGAATTTGATGATGTGCCGTCGCGGCGCCCCGACGCAAGCTCTCGTTATTGTGAACTGACGCACTGTGTTGCCGCAGAGGCTACATATGCTGCAACGGCGCGGTCCTCCGCGCGTCGCTAGAGGCTTTGGTGGCGCGGTTGCGCGCACCAAAGCGAGGCGTTGAGTCCTTATCGTCGCAGTTGGAGATGACGCCACGTGGCCAGTGCAAGCTCCGCCTCCCGCACGCACAGCGCAACGCCTGGCAGCGCAGGCGCGCCGCCGGCTACCCAGCCGGCCGCGGACATCACCGCGATCACTACCCGAGATGACTTTCTGCTCGAGCTCGGCGAGACGCTGGCCGGACAGGCCGCAGTACGCCCGGTCGATTCGGTAGAAGCCGCGATCGCCGCAATGGTCGGCGGCAAGCGCGCTCAGGTGCTGGTGATCGATACGCGCGATGTCGCTGAGGTGCGTGCCGCCGTCGATGCCGCCCACGCCGCCGTGCCACGTGCCGTCGTGCTGGTGTTCGCTGAGGGCGCGGCTGAGAAGCAGCTGGGCGCCGCGCTCAAGGGCAGCAAGGTGTTCGCCGTGCTGCCATCGCCGATCGACCTGCGCAAGACACAGGCCGTCGTAGAAGGGGCGCTCGCAGAGGCTGTCGCCAAGCGAGCGGCAGCTGCGCCCGACTCCAACCCTCTGACGAGTCTGCGTTCCGAGCTGAGTGTAGGCAGCTTCCAGCAGCGGACGACCCACACAAGCGAGCAGCTCTTTCGCGGCACCCGCTCGCGCATGTTGCTACTCGGCATCGCCGGCGCGGCCTTGGTCGCGCTCGCCGGCGCTGCGGTCTGGTATTTCAGCCACGCTACGCGGCCGCAGGCGCCGGCAGCAGCCAAGCTCGAAGCTCCGCCACCCAGCGCGCCGGCAAGCCCTGCTGAAGTCTCCGCTCCAGCTCCCGTTCCGACCGCCGATACCTCGATTGTGCAGGGTAAGGTAGATGAGCTACTCGAGAAGGCGCGGCTTGCGATGCACGAGCGGCGCTTCACCGAGCCCGTTGGCGACAATGCCCTGCTCTACTACCGCTCGGCCGCCGCGGCGGATGCCGCGAACGGTGAGGCCCGCGACGGCTTGCAGCGGGTCGCCGCCGTGCTCGGGGGGCGCTTGGATGAGGCGCTGAGCGCTGGACGCCTCGATGAAGCCGCGCAAACGCTCGCCAACTTCAAGTCCGCCGCTCCCAACGATGCACGGGTCGGCGCATTCGAGCAGCGTCTGTATGCGGGGCAGGTCACGCGAGCGCTGAGCGATGGCAACCTGGAGCGTGCCGCTCAGTACGTGCGCCAGGCACAGCAATCGACCTCCATACCCGCGGAGCAGATCGCGCGCTGGCGCGCAGATATCGCCCGCCGCCAGGAGGACGCGAAGGTGCAGCGCCTCGCGGTGCTGGTTGAGGACCGTATCCGCGAGGGCACTCTCACCGGTTCGGAGGACAGCGCCAAGGCCTACATGCTGCAATTGCAGGCCGTGGCGCCCACCAATCCCAACACGCAGCGCGTGGCGCACGAGCTGATCGCCGCGGATCTGCACAAGGCCCGCGATGCGGCCGCCGCACGCAGTCCGGTGGAACAAGAGCGCTGGTTGAATGAGGCGCGCGCCCTTGGACTGAAGCCGGCCGAGGTGGCGGTGTTTCAGCGCGAGCTCGCGGGTGCGCGGCAGAAAGCCTCCGCGGCCGAGGGCGAGCGGCTGGCGCAACTGGCGCGCGATCGCATGCGCGATGGCCGTCTGACCGACCCGCCGCAAGACAGTGCCGCCTGGTACCTCACCCAGTTGCAGACCTTCGACGCCGCCAGCATCACGCTCGCCGACGCGAGTCGCGAGCTCGCCGGCAAGCTTCTCGATCGCGCCCGCAGCGCCGTGCTCGCCGGCAAGCCGCCCGATGCCGACCTGGCCCTGGCACGACGCTGGGGTGCCGATCCCAAGGATGTGGCGGCCGTGCAGCAGCTGCAGACGCCGAAGCCCAAGGGTGGGGCGCTCGATGCGGCAGCGCTCGCCGCCAACATCAAGCGGCTGCGCTCGCCACCGCCGGAATATCCCCAGGCCGCTATCTCCCAGCACATCAGTGGCAGCGTCACGCTCGAGTACACCATCGATACGCACGGCGAGCCGCGCGATATCCACGTCGTCGAGGCGACCCCGCCCGGGGTGTTCGATCAGGCCGCGGTCAATGCGGTAAAGCACTGGCGTTACGCACCGGTGGTGGTCGACGGTACAGCCGTCGACGTGCCCTCGCTCAGGACGCGCGTGCGCTTCGAGCTGCCCAAATGAGGGAGAGACTCAGACGATGAACCTTGCAGGCACAGAGCGCCGCCGCCACCTCCTCACCGCCAGCATCGGTACGGCCCTGACGCTGGTCATGGGGCTGGCGCTCATCTGGGGTTTCAGGCTCGCCACGCACATGCGCACCAACATCATCGCGCTGCAGACGGCGAGCACGCTGCAGACGTACCCCGAGGAGATATCGCACCAGTTGAACGCGCTGCGCGACCGGCTCGAAGTACGCGCGTACTCCGGACAGGCGCTCGCCGATCTGCAGGCGAGCGTCAAGCGCTTCGACCAGGAGCTGCGCCTGCTTGGCGGCGCGGTGGATGCGGACTCGCCGCAGCTCGGCCACGCGTTGCTGCTGTGGCATCAGTACGGGCCGGTGCTCGAGCCAGTGGTGTCGTTCAACGGTCAGCCGTATGTCGACTCCGACACCGCCGGCAGCTCACTTTCGCGCGAGGGGCGCGAGCACTACGCGGCAGTGAAACGCGCCCAGCTGTTCGCGAGCGAGAATGCCCGGCCGCTGCAGACGCAGCTCGCCAATCTCGCCACGAGTCTCGAGCGCACTTCGTCCGCGGCCGCGACGCGCCTGCGCTCGCTGCTGATGGGAGGCGTGTTCGCCGCGCTGGTGCTGGCGGTGGTCGCTGCGTACTTCCAGCTGGCGCGTGCGCGGCACGAGCGCGCCGCGCGCGAGGCCCAGGAGCAGACCCGCGACATTCTCAAGACGGTGCGCGAGGGGTTCTTCCTGCTCGATGCCCACTATCGGATCGGTGCGGTCTGGTCCGAGGCCTTGACGCGCATGTTCAGCCGCAATGATTTCGCAGGCCTCACCTTCGAGGAGTTACTCGCAGATCTCGTGCCGCAGTCGACGCTCGCGACCGCCACGAAGTACATCAAGCTCCTGTGGGGCGACCGTGCCCACGAGAACCTGATGAAGAGCATCAACCCGCTCGGGCAGCTCGAGATCACGATGGATAACGGTCACGGTGGCAAGGAGACCCGTTATCTGCAGTTCGACTTCCACCGCGTGATGGGGCCGGAGGGCATCAAGCACGTGTTGTGCTCGGTGGGCGATATCACCTCGAGCGTGCTGCTTGCGCGCGAGCTGCACGAGTCGCAGGAAAACGCCAATGCCCAGCTCGACATGATGGTGGGCATGATGCATGTCGACCCGTTGCAGCTGGTATCGTTCCTCGACACCGCCGAAACCGGGTTGAAGCTCGTCAACACGATTCTCAAGGAGCCGGCGCGCACCGATGCCGAGTTCCGCAAGAAACTCGCCGGTCTGTTCCGCGAGCTGCACACGCTCAAGGGCGAGGCGTCGGCCCTCAATCTCAAGAGCATTGCGACCCGCGTGCATACACTCGAGGACATGGTGGGCGAGTGCAAGAAGAAGCCCGAGCTCTCGGGCAACGACTTCCTGCCGATGGTGCTGAAGCTCGATGAGCTGCTCGCGCACCTGCGCAACGTGCGCGAGATGGCCGCCCGGCTCACTGCGCTCAAGGACACCGTTCCGGGCACGGCCGCCGCGGCCGCCGTGCCCGCTCCGACATACGCTCCCCCGCCGACGGCTGCGCCGACGCCCGCAGCTGCGCTTGCAGCACCTGCTGCGAGCAGCGGCTCCGGCGCAGGAGCGCGTGCGCCGGCGCCAGCGCCTGCTGGCAGAGCGGCCAGCCCCGAGCGCGGGTCGCGCCGCGTAGAAGAGCTGTCGCCGGCGCTTCATTCGATGGCCGAGCGGCTGGCACAGGATCACGCCAAGCGCTTCCGGCTGACACTGAACGGACTCGCCGAGGTGCCTGCGCCCTACGCCGCGACCATCAAGGACTGCCTCATTCAGATGCTGCGCAACGCCGCCGTCCATGGTATCGAGGCGCCGGAAGTGCGGCGCGCCCAGGCAAAAAGGGATACCGGCAGCGTGGTGGTCGACTTCCGCAGAACCGCCGAGGGCTATGAGCTGCTCTTCGAGGACGACGGAGCCGGAATCGCACCCGACGCGCTCAAGGCTGCCGCCGTGCGGCGCCAGCTGATCACCGAGGAGGATGCCGAGCTGATGGATGCGCGCGCTGCCATGGCGCTCATCTTCCGCCCGGGCTTCTCCACGCAGGAGGACGTCTCGATGGATGCCGGTCGCGGTGTCGGCATGGACGTGGTCGCCCGCAGCGTCTACGCCCTCGGCGGCAAGATCGGCGTCAGTACCCATCCCGGCAAGTTCACGCGCTTCAAGATCGTCCTGCCGGCGAGCGATTCGGTCAGCACGGCGGTCGCCTGAAGCGCCGCGGGAGCGCTCGCATGAGCAACGGCATCATCAACGGCAGCGGCAAGCGATCCTACAAGCTGATGATCGTGGACGATTCCAATCTCATGCGTCGCCGCATCGAGCGGTCCCAGCAGTTCGAGGAGCTGGAGCTGGTTGGCACCGCCGCCGACGGAGTCGAGGCGCTCGAGCTCTTCAAGAGGACCGACCCGGACGTGGTGACCATGGACATCACCATGCCGCACATGGATGGCATCGAGTGCATTGCGCGCCTGGTCGCCATGAAGCCCGCCATCCGCATTTTGGTGGTCTCCGCGCTGGCGGACAAGGCCACCGCAGTCGAGGCCATGGAGCGTGGCGCAAATGGCTTCCTCAACAAGCCCTTCACCGATCGGCAGTTGAACGAGGCGATCGCCGAGCTCATACGTTGAAACGCCCACACGGAAGCCAACGGCCATGTTGTACGAACAGGAACTGAAGACATTCGTCGAAGGGACGACGAATTTCTTCGAGGTTGCCGCACAGCAGCCGGCCTCGATCGGCTCGCCCTATCTGATGGAAGGATCCCCGTCGGTACACGAGTACACCGGCGTCATCAAGATCTCTGGCAAACGTGAGGGCGTGGTCTATTTCACCGCACCGAAGGCCATGTTGACGGTGCTGCTGATGAAGATGCAGGAAAACGACTTCAGTCACGAGACCATGCGCGACCTGGTCGGCGAGGTTGCCAACACCATCTCCGGCAACGCGCGCCGCGATTTCGGGCGTGACTTCGTGATCTCGGTGCCGAGCGTGCTCTCGGGCGAGAAGCCGCAGATTCCGCAGAAGCCGGGGCAGCGCTCGTTCATCATCCCGATCAACTGGCGCAGCCACTCGGCGAAACTGGTGGTTTCACTCACCTGAGACCAGTGCGAGCTCGCTGTCGGCCCGCAAGCGGTATCCCAGTCCAGTCTCCGTGACCAGATAGCGCGGCTGACGCGGATCGGGCTCGAGCTTGCCGCGCAGATTCTTGATGCATACGCGAAGACTGCGCGAGTCATCCTGGCGCTCCGGACCCCATACCTCGCGGATCAGCTGACGCTGCATCACGATCGAGCCCAGGTGCCGGGCGAGATAGGCGAGCACCCGGTACTCGAGCGGGGTCAGATGCACTTCTCCGTCCGCGCCGCATGCTTCGCGCCGCGCGAGGTCGATACGCAGCGCGCCGAACTTCAACACCGCGGCCGGTGAGGCGCCGCGCAGGTCGCGGCGCAACGCGGCGCGCAAGCGTGCGAGCAGCTCCGGTGCACTGAAGGGCTTGGTGACGTAGTCGTCTGCGCCGGCGTCGAGCGCGGCGATCTTCTGCTCTTCCATGGTGCGCGCCGAGAGAACGACGATGGGCACCTGCGACCAGGTGCGCACGCGCCGAATGACCTTGAGCCCGTCGGCATCGGGAAGGCCCAGGTCGATCAGCAGCAGGTCGGGCTTGTGGCTGCGGGCCTCGATCTCCGCGCGCAGCGCAGTGTCGGCCTCGGCGACGCGATACCCCTGGCTCTGGAGCAGGACGCGCAGCACGCTACGGATCGCCGGCTCGTCCTCGATGATGAGGATGAGATGCATCGCCTGGGTCATGCGGCGTCCTCGACGGCCGGCAGCGTGAAGGTGAAGCGCGCCCCGCCACCCTCGCGGCGGTGCGCCTCGATCTCCCCTCCATGCGCACGTACGATGGCCTGACAGATGGCGAGGCCGAGCCCGACCCCGACAATCGCGCCCTCATCGCTGCCGCGCTGAAACTTGTCGAACAGCCGCGCCGGCTCCCCGGGCGGCAACCCCGGGCCCTCGTCATCGACGGTGACCTGCACGAACCTGCGGTCGGGCTGTGCCACTGCGGAGACCGCGACGCTTGTGCCGGTCGGGGTGTACTTGGCGACATTGTCGAAGAGGTTGGTCAACACCTGCACGATGAGCGTCGCGTCCACCCACACCGGCGGCAGATCCGGCGCGAGCCGCAGCTCGAGCCGGTGCGCGGCGAGACGCTCGGCGCAGGCGGCAAGCGCGCTGCCGAGGAGGTCATCGAGTGTCTGCCAATCGCGCCGCAGCGTTACCTGCCCGGACTCGAGCCGCACCAGGTCGAGCACGTTGGAAACCAGATCCGACATCTCGCGCGCCTTGGTCTCCACCGATTGGGCGAGTGCGACGCGCGTGCCCTCATCGAGCTTCGCGCCCTGCTGCGCGAGTGTGCTGCCGGCCGCGGCCATCACCGCGAGCGGTGTGCGCAGATCGTGCGAGATCGAGGCAAGCAATGTGTTGCGCAGTGTCTCGCGCTCAGCCGCGAGACTCGAGGCTTCCGCGACCTCCGCAAGGTGCGCGCGCTCGAGGGCGAGGGCGATCTGGCCGGCGAATGTGCTCAGCAGATGGCTCTGCTCCGGTAGCAGCACTCGCCGCACATTGCTCGGCAACACGCCGAGCACGCCCACGGTACGACCCTCCTCGCCGAGCGGCAGATACAGCCCGCGAGCGGCCGGCAGCGTATCGCTGCCGAGGCCCGCTGGACGACCGTGATCAGCGACCCACTGCGCCACGGCGAGGTCGGCATGGTGGAAGGAGCTCTCGAGGGGAGGCTCCGCCGGGTAACGCAGCTTGCCGCCCGCCGCTGGCAGCAGCACCACCGCGCGGCACTGGAAAACCTCCGCTACGTGCCGCACCGCCACACGTGCCATGTTGGCGATTCCGCGCGTGACCGCCAGCTCGCGGCTCATCGCATACAGCAGTGACGTGCGTCGCTCGCGCGCACCCGCGACCCGGGTCTGCTGTCGCACGCTCGCGGTGAGGTTGGCGATGACGAGCGCGATCGTCACCATGGTGCCGAAGGTCACGAGGTACTGAACGTCAGAGACTGCGAACGAGTAGCGCGGCGGCACGAAAAAGAAATCAAACGCGGCGACGTTCAGCACCGCAGTGAGGGCGGATGGACCGCGCCCCAGCCGCAGACCGGCCACCGTCACTCCGAGCAGATAGATCATGACGAGATTCGAGAGCTCGAAACGCCGGAACATGGCGAAGGCGATGAGCGTGCAGACCGCGCTGATCGCGGCCGCCCAGCCGTAACGGTCCCAGCGAATCGCCGTGCCGGTCGCGGTGGCCGCCGCCGCAGCCGGCGTGAGCGGTCCCACGGACCGTTCACCCGGGGCGATGAGCACCACGTCGAAGCCGCGGGCGCGCCGCACCAGCTCCGTTGCGGTCGAGGGGCGCAGCCACGCCCGCCAGCCGCGGCGCTTCGGTGCGCCGACGATGACCCGCGTCGCGTTGCGCACGCGGGCATACTCGGCGAGCGTAGCCGCGGCGGAGGGACCATCGAGCGTCACGGTCTCGCCGCCGAGCGACTCGGCGAGCCGCAGCACGTCGACACGGTGATTGCGCGCGGCTTCCGACAGCCGCAGCAGCGCCGGTGTCTCCACGTACACCACGGTCCACTCGGCATCGAGCGCATCCGCCACGCGCTTGCCGGCACGCACCAGCTCGGCGGCCTGCTCGTCGGGGCCAACAGCCACCAGCACTCGGTCGCCGGCGATGCGCACCGGCATGCGCTCCGCCGCGGGCAGTGCACGCGCGGCGGCCTCGACCCGATCGGCGACGCGGCGCAGGGCGATCTCGCGCAGCGCCATGAGGTTCTGCTTGCGGAAGAAGCGCTCGATCGCCGTGCCCGCCTGCCCGCCGACGTAGACCTTGCCGGCGTGCAGGCGCGCAATCAGGTCATCGGGCGGCAGATCGATCAGCTCGATGTCATCGGCCTCGTCGAACACGTGATCGGGCAGAGTCTCGCGCTGGCGCACGCCGGTCGTCTGGAAGATGAGGTCGTTGAGACTCTCGAGGTGCTGCACGTTGACGGTGGTCCACACGCTGATGCCCGCCGCCAGCAGCTCCTCGATGTCCTGCCAGCGCTTGGGGTGCCGAGGCGCCGGCTCTCCGCCGGTGAGGTTCGAGTGCGCGAGCTCATCGACCAAGAGGATCTCCGGGTGCCGCGCGAGCGCCGCGTCGAGATCGAACTCGTAGCGCACGATGCCGCGGTAGCTCACGCCGAGCGGCGCGAGGCGCGGCAGCCCATCGAGCAGCCGCTCGGTCTCGATGCGTCCGTGCGGCTCGACGTAGCCGACCACCACATCCGTTCCGGCCGCCCGTTCGCCGCGCGCGGCCTCGAGCATGGAATAGGTCTTGCCCACACCGGCGGACGCGCCGAAGAAGATCTTCAGCCGGCCGCGGCGCGATCGCGCCTGCTCTTCCTTGATCCGCTCGAGCAGTTGATCGGGGTCGGGCCGGACTTCGGCCATGTCGCGTTCACTTCGGCGCATCGAGTGCCAGGTTCAGCTCCAGCACGTTGATGCGCGGCTCGCCGAGAACTCCGAGCAACCTACCTGCGGTGTGCCGCGCAATCAATGCCCGCACCTGCTGCACATCGAGGCCGCGGGCGCGTGCGACGCGGGCCGCCTGGTAGTTGGCGGCGGCCAGGCTGATCTCGGGATCGAGCCCGCTGCCGGAGGCGGTAACCAGATCGATGGGTATCGGGGCGGAGTTGGTAGGGTCGGCGGCCCGCAGGTCCGCGATGCGGGCCTTGACGGCATCGGTAAGCTGCGGGTTGAGCGGACCCAGGTTCGAGCCGGTGGAAGCCGCACTGTTGTAAGGCTGCGGCGTGGTGGCCGATGGCCGACTCCAGAAGTGCCCGGGATCGGCGAAGCTCTGACCGATGAGCCGCGAGCCGACCGCATGCCCGTCCCGCACTACGATGCTGCCCGCGGCTTGGTGTGGAAACAGCAGCTGCGCGAGATTGGTAACGACGAGCGGGTAAAGGAAGCCGGTGAGCACCGTGAGCAGCAGGAACAGCACCAGCGCGGGCCGGAGGCTGCGGAGAAGTGCGGGGGCATGGCGAGAGTTCATGGGCATTGTCTCCGCGAGCCTCACGCGAGGCGCGCCAGCACCAGCAGTACATCGATCAGCTTGATGCCAATGAACGGCACCGTGATGCCGCCGAGACCGTAGATCAGCAGATTGCGCCGCAGCAGCGTCGCGGCACCCAGCGGCCGGTAGCGCACGCCCTTCAGGGCGAGGGGAATCAGCGCCACGATGATGAGCGCGTTGAAGATGACCGCCGCGAGGATCGCGGAATAGGGGCTCGCCAGGCGCATGACATTCAGCGCGTTCAGCTGCGGGTAGGTGGTGACGAACGCCGCCGGGATGATGGCAAAGTACTTGGCGACATCGTTGGCGATCGAGAAGGTGGTGAGTGCGCCGCGAGTCATGAGCATCTGCTTGCCCGTCTCGACCACCTCGATGAGCTTGGTGGGATTGGAATCGAGGTCTACCATGTTGCCGGCTTCCTTCGCCGCCTGCGTACCGGTGTTCATGGCCACCGCGACATCCGCCTGGGCGAGCGCGGGAGCGTCGTTAGTGCCATCACCGGTCATCGCTACCAGCTTTCCGGCCCCCTGGTGCTCGCGAATGAGTTTCAGCTTCGCTTCCGGGGTCGCCTCGGCGAGGAAGTCATCGACGCCGGACTCGGCGGCGATCGCCGCAGCGGTGAGCGCGTTGTCGCCGGTGATCATGACGGTCTTGATGCCCATGCGGCGCAGCTCGCCGAAGCGCTCGCGGATGCCGCCCTTGACGATATCCTTGAGTTCGATGATGCCGAGCACGCGCGGCCCATCGCTCACGATCAGCGGCGTGCTGCCGCGCCGCGCGACCTCGTCTACCGTTGCCTGCACGGCCTTAGGAAACGGCTGCCCGAGTCTCTCGACCTGACGGCGGAGCGCGTCGGCTGCGCCCTTGCGCAGCTGGCGTGAGCCGATATCGACGCCGCTCATGCGAGTCAGAGCAGAGAAAGGCACGAAGGTCGCGCCGAGACTCGCGAGGTCGCGTTCGCGCAATCCGAAGCGCTGCTTGGCGAGCACCACGATGCTGCGCCCTTCGGGTGTCTCGTCGGCGAGCGAGGCGAGCTGCGCGGCACCCGCGAGCTCCTCCTCGGTGACGCCGGCGGCCGGGATGAAGGCCGCCGCCTGACGGTTGCCGAGGGTGATGGTCCCGGTCTTGTCGAGCAGGAGCACGTCGACATCGCCCGCCGCCTCGACGGCACGCCCGGAGCTCGCGATCACATTCGCCTGCAGCATGCGGCTCATGCCGGCGACACCGATGGCCGAGAGCAGCGCTCCGATGGTGGTCGGAATCAGGCACACGAGCAGCGCGATGAGAGCAGTGATCGTGATGGGTACGCCGAGCCTGGTCGCGACGACACTGTAGATGGAATACGGCAACAGCGTCGCGGTCGCAAACAGGAACACCAGCGTAAGTGCCACCAGCAGGATCGTGAGCGCGATCTCGTTCGGGGTCTTCTGGCGTTTGGCGCTCTCGACCATGGCGATCATGCGATCGAGGAACGTCTCGCCGGGGTTGACCGTGACGCGCACGATGATCCAGTCCGACAGCACGCGCGTGCCGCCGGTCACGGCCGAGAAATCCCCGCCCGACTCGCGGATCACGGGCGCCGACTCGCCGGTGATGGCACTCTCATCCACCGAGGCGGCTCCCTCGATCACCCCGCCATCGGCCGGCACGTAGTCGCCCGCCTCGATGAGCACCACATCGCCGCGGCGCAGGTCCTCGGCGCGCACGCGCTTGCTTCGCCCGCGCTCACGCGGGTCGGCGAGCTGCTTGGCCCACACCGTCTGCCTGAGGCCCCGCAGTGCCGCTGCCTGAGCCTTGCTGCGCCCCTCGGCGAGCGCCTCGGCAAGATTCGCGAACAGCACCGTGAACCACAGCCACAGCGCGATGTTGAAGATGAACCAGGAGGGCGCCTCACCACGGCTGGTCAGCGCCTGCAGCCACAGCACCGTGGTAAGGATACTGCCTATGTACACTACGAACATGACCGGATTGCGCCACTGGACGCGGGGATCAAGCTTCTGCAGCGCATCGAGCAGCGCGGGACCGAGGAGCGTCCGATCAAACAAAGAGAGCGTGCGGCGGGTCATGATGGCGCCCACAGCATCACGTGCTCGACGATGGGCCCCAAGGCGAGCGCAGGCACGAAAGTGAGCGCCCCGACCAGCAGCACCGTGCCGATCAGCAGCACCACGAAGGTGGGGCCGTGGGTCGGCATGGTGCCCTCCGAAACCGGAATGCGCTTCTTGGCGGCGAGCGACCCCGCCACCGCGAGCACCGCCACGATCGGCCAGAAGCGCCCGAGCCACATCGTGAGTCCGAGCGCGATGTTGTAAAAGGGCGTGTTGGCCGAGATCCCGGCGAAGGCACTGCCGTTGTTGTTGCCGGCCGAGGAGAAGGCGTAGAGGATCTCGGAAAAGCCGTGCGTCCCGGGGTTGCCGACGCCGGCACGGCCCGCATCGACGCTCACCGCGACCGCCGTGCCGGTGAGTACGATGAACGGCATCACCAGGATCGCGATCGAGCTCATCTTCATCTCGAACGCCTCGATCTTCTTGCCGAGGTACTCGGGAGTGCGGCCGATCATGAGGCCGGCGATGAATACCCCGACGATGGCGAAGATGAGGATGGAGTAGAGGCCGGTCCCCACCCCGCCGAAAACCACCTCGCCGAGCTGCATCTGGAAGAGCGGCACGAAGCCGCCGAGCGGAGTGAGCGAGTCGTGCAGGCTGTTGACGGCGCCGCAAGAGGTGGCGGTCGTGACGGTGGCGAACAGCGCCGAGGCAGCGACGCCGAAGCGCGTCTCCTTGCCTTCCATGTTGCCGCCCGCTTGGCTGGCGCTCGCGGCCTGGTCGACCCCCAGGCCCGTCAACATCGGGTTGCCCCGCTGCTCGTTGTAAGCGGCAATGCTGAGGAGTGACACGAACAGCACCACCATTGCGGCGAGCACCGCCCAGCCCTGGCGCGTGTCGCCGACCATTCTGCCGAAGGTATAGGTGAGTGCGGCGGGAATCATGAGGATCGCCAGCATCTCCAGCAGGTTCGTGAGTGCGTTGGGATTCTCGTACGGATGGGCGGAGTTGGCGTTAAGGAATCCACCACCGTTGGTACCGAGCTCCTTGATGCTCTCCTGGGAGGCGATCGGACCCATGGGGAGGGTCTGCGTGCGGGTGGTGAGCGTCTCCTGGACCGGGTTGCCGGCGGCATCCTTCACCGGGTTGCCGGCGGCATCGGTCTTCGGCTGCTGATAGGTCAGCGGTTCGACCGTGGTGACCTCCAGGTAGGGTCTGAAGTTTTCGATCACGCCCTGCGACACCAGAGCGAGCGCCAGTACCAGGGCGAGCGGCAGCAGGACGTAGAGTGTCGTGCGCGTGAGGTCCGCCCACACGTTGCCGATGGTCTCCACGCTGTGGCGCGCGAGTCCGCGGATGAGGGCGATCGCCACCACGATGCCGCTCGCCGCGGACAGGAAATTCTGCACCGCAAGCCCCGCCATCTGGGTGAGATAGCTCATGGCGGACTCGCCCGAGTAGCCCTGCCAGTTGGTGTTGGTGATGAAGCTCACCGCCGTGTTGAAGGCGGAGTCCGGAGTGAGGTTGGGGAATTTCTGCGGATTGAGCGGCAGCCACTGCTGGCAGCGTTGCAACAGATACACCGTGAGAGCGCCCAGGGCATTGAAGAGCAGCAGCCCGACGGCGTACTCCTCCCAGCCCATCTCGCGTGCCGGCTCGACGCCGCACAGGCGGTAGATCACGCGCTCGAGCGGGGCGGCCGCGCGCACCGGCCAGATCGGGCGCGCGTCGAAGACGTTCGCCATGTAGAGGCCGAGCGGCTTCACCGCCGCCAGCACGAGCAGCAGAAAGCCGATGAGAAGCGTCACGGCTGCGCCGGTCATCAGAATTTCTCGGGCCTGATCAGCGCATACAAGAGGTAAATGAAGAGCGCCGCCGTCAGCAGCGCGCTCACCGCGTAGATGACACTCATTCGAGCCGTCCGAGCCGGGAGATGGCGACGATCAGCCAGTGAGTCGCCGCGTACAGGACAACCACTCCGAGAATGAAAGCAAAATCCACGGCGGCACTCCGGTCATGGGACGCTGGGGCCGGATACGCTACCGTAGAGGCTGTGAGCTTGGGGTGAAAAAACCCGTATGATCCCGGGCGTGCCCAGGGGGTGCCGTTGAGCACAGTCTTCCAAGCCGCTCCCGTGTTGCGACCACAGGATCGTGTGGCCGTGATCGCACCCGCGAGCGGTTTCGAGCGCGGCGCATTCGAGGCGGGGCTGGCAGTGATCGCGGCCCGCTACCGCGCCGAGTACGGCGACGGTTTGTTCGAGCGGCAACGGTATCTCGCGGGAAGCGATGGGCGTCGTCTTGCCGAGCTGCATGCGGCGCTCGCCGATCCGGGGATTCGGGCGGTGTTCTGCGCACGCGGCGGCTACGGCGCGACGCGCCTGCTGGCACAGCTCGCCGCGCACGCGCCCGAGGGCGCACCGAAGCCGCTGGTGGGATTCTCCGACATCACTGCGCTTCACCTCTGGCTGCAGTCCCACGGCCGCATCAGCATCCATGGACCGGTGCTCACGCAGCTTCCGCGCCTCGCGCCGGCCACCCGTACACGCCTGTTCGAGCTCCTGGAGTCCCCGCGTCCCGCAGCGCCCCTCTCGGGCGACGCCACCTACGTCGGCGGCACTGAAGAGGGGCCGCTGCTCGGGGGCAACCTTTCGGTGGTGACACGCCTGCTCGGCACGCCCTTCATGCCCTTGCTCGATGGTGCGATCCTGCTGCTCGAGGATCAGGGCGAGCGGCCGTACCGCCTCGATCGCATGTGGACGCACCTGCGACTTGCCGGGGTGTTCGAGCGCGTGCGCGGTATCGTGCTCGGCTCATTTACCGGCTGCGAGGAGCCCGGGGCGAGCTACACCGGTGCCGAGGTGCTGCGCGAGCTGGCCCAGAGCACGGGCGTGCCGTGCGCCGCCGGCTTTCCGGTCGGGCACGGTGACGTCAACGAGCCGGTACCACTAGGGGTGCGCGTGCGTCTCGAGGCCGACACCGCGAGGCTTATATTTCTCGAGCCCGCCGCGCGCGCCTCCGGTTGAGCGCTCAGAAAAGCGAACCGCCCTCGCCCACCATCTGCTTGCGCAGCAGCGGAATCGGCGGGCCGCCATATGACAGGAACTTGTCGTGGAAGGCCTGCCAGTATTGGTGCGGATCGGAGTTGGTGGCAGTACCCGCCTGCCGTGCCACCCAATCCGCCCGCAGCTTACGGATCATCAGCTTGCCAAGGGTGTACTTGAGATACTCCGGGTCGAACGTACCGCGCGCGGCCTGCTGGCGCGCATTGCCGGGGTCGGTGTAGGCGCGCTCACGGAACATCCGATCGGACTCGGCGAGCGTCATCCCCTGGGTATGCAGGCCGATGGCGGAGAGGTAGCGCACGTCGCGCAGCAGAGCATCGGTCAGCTGGCCGACGTGCTGCTCCGCATCGCCGTCGCCGAGACCTTCCTCCCACATCATCTCCTCGCAGTAATGCGCCCAGCCTTCCGCATATGCGTAGCCCACCCACAGCGCGGCGATTTTCGAAGGATTGCGATTCGAATAGAGGAACTGCAGGAAATGCCCCGGCCACACCTCGTGCACGCTGGTGTACAGAAGACTCGCTTTGCCGGGAATGTACTCGGCCCGTTCCCTGGCGCTCCACGCCGGGTCTGGAGGGGCGATCTCGTAGGTGTATGCGACACGTTTCTCGTACGGCCCGGGTACGTTGATGTAGGCGGCGTTGGAACGGTTGTACGGCGGCGCCTCCGCAACCTCAGGCCGCTCATCGCTCGGGATGGTGACGATGCTTCGGGCAACGATGAACTCACGCAGCTGCGCGAGCTGGGCGCGGGCGCCCTCGACGGCGCCTCCGGCAGGCTTGTCGGCGCGCATCCGCTCGACGCAGGCGCGCAGCGTGCTGCCGGGCCGGTACTGCGCGCAGGCCGCCCTGAGCGCCTGGGTGTTGCGCTCGAGGTCGGCACGGCCCACCTCGAGCAGTAGTGCGATCGGCACCTCGACGCGCTCGGTCGCGCGCAGCATCTCGAGAAACAGCGACTCACCGAGCGCAAAGCGGCCGCTCGCGTGCGCTCGCTCCCCCTGGAACCACTTGCGAAGCCCGGCCATCGCATCCGCTGCGGCCGCACTCGCCTGCGCGAGGTCGCGCTGTGCTACCTCGTCCTGCACCGATGCGAACACCTTGGGCCCATCCTTGCGCAAGAATTCCACGTAACCGCCGAAGTCATCGACCCCGCGCTGCGCGAAGCTCGGCGGAAGCGGCGTGCGCAGGTTGGCGCGGATGTCCGCGGCGAGCTTCGGAATGGCACGCAGGTAGCCGATATAGCCGCGCATTCGTGTCGGGAGCGGCGCGTAGTCACGGTTAAGGTACACATCGGGATCGAGCTGCTCGAGATACCAGGCGGGATTGGTGAAGGGAGACTGCGCCCGCTCGAGCCAGAACAGCTCGCCGTCGATGGCGGTGAGCACGATCTCATGCTCCAGCTGTGCGGTTTCGTTCAGCGCGGCGTCATCGAACGCCTGCACCTCGGCGCGCACGGCGTGCAGACGTGCCACCTCGGCGGAGATTCCGGACGCGCTCCAGTCGGACATCTGTCCATCGAACTCATGACGCCCGGCCTGCACCGCAAAGAAAGGGTTGGCGCGGAACCAGCTCTCGATGAAGCGATCGGCAAACTCCGCCCAGCGATCGCGTGCCCCTGCGATCGGCGCTGGCGCCGCGACCGGCTTTGGCGGCGGGGCGGAGGGCGAGCCGCAGGCCGACAGCGCGAGGCTCAGCGCCGCGAGCACCCGCACGAGAGGTCCAGATTCTACCTGACACATTGTTTTTCTCCCGACACGGTTTCTCTCACCACATGCTCAGTCCGAACGCCGCACCTGCAGCGCCACCAAGCCTCCCTCGGCGTCGCGCTCGATGTGGAACTCGATGGGACGGCAGCACACCTCGCAGTCTTCAACGAAGGAGGGCTCATCGGCGGTCAGATCGACGCGCGTTTGCAACCGCTCGCCGCAGTATGGGCAGCGGACCGCGACAAATTCCTCGGGCGGCAGCCCGGGCGACGCGGTGCCCGGCTCCCACACCGGCTCGAGGCCATAGAGCTCATCGATACTCTGCCCGTCAACGCGGCTTATCCGCCGCCGCAGGCGTTCGAGCTCACTGGGTCTGCGTCGTTTCATGATTTGCGCCCGGGCGTTACGAACTGCGATGCTGCAGGCTTCGAGATATCCGGCAGCGAGGATACGACAATATGCCGATCGTTCGAGGCACCGTGCTGCTGCTGTGGGCGTCTTTGCTCGCCGGCTGCGCGGGCTCGAGACTCGCGGAGGACCCGCCCCCTGGCGTGAACCTGGCCGGCGCCTGGAGACTCGATCACAGCGCGAGCGATGATCCGCAGAAGGTTCTCGACCAGATGCGCGCGGAGGCCATGAAGATCATCGCCCGTCAATCACAGACGGTAGCCATGCCCGCCCGCGGGGGTCGCCAGGGATCGGCGCAGGTCCCCGAAAGCGGCCCGGATACCGCGCTGGCGCAGCCGCCTCCTCCCGGTACGCACTTCGACCCGTTGCGGCGCTCGCCGATGGCACACGTCATCCAGAACATGGTGGCGCGCGGGGACTTCCTCACCGTGAGGCAGGGTCCCGGAGAATTCGTGCTCGACTATGGGAGCTCGCGCCGAACTTTCACCCCGGGGCAGCACAGCGTGGTGTCTGCGGAGGGAGGCGTGGGGGACCAGACCTCGGGCTGGAAGGGCCGTGCGTACGTCATCGAGGTGAAAGCGCAGAACGGTCCAGCGATGACCGAGGACTACGAGCTCTCGCCGGATGGCAAGGAGCTTGTTACAAAGCTCCACATCGGCTCGTCCGAACTGCCGGCGGTCAATCTGACTCGCGTCTACCGTCCGGCGGACCAGGCCGCACCCCATCAGTTTCCCATCAACGACTGACGGCCTGCTGCCAACATGCACTCCCGCATCTGCCTGAGCACAAGCGTGTTCGCGATGATGGCGTCCGGGACACTGGCGGTGTCGGCTGCCGCCGAGCGGCGCGCCCCGATCCGCCTCTCACAGGCTACAGATGGTGCTGTCCCCGAAGCGATGCAGGAGCTGGTGGTCGAGGGCCGGCACGAGGGTCCACGGATGTGGAGCGTGCGCAGCGGAGCGCACACGCTGTGGATCCTCGGCACGATCTCTCCGCTGCCGAAGAAGATGGAGTGGCAGCCCGACGCGGTGGAGGAAACACTGAAGCAGACACAGGAGGTGGTACCCGCATGGCCGGCCTACGGCATCGGCGCGAACCCGATTACCGCGCTGCGCGTTTACATCGCCTGGCGGCACCTGCAGAAGCCTCCCGACAATCTGCCGCTGAGAGACAGCCTGCCGCCGCCACTCTATGCACGCGTCGAAGCCCTGAAAGAGCGTTACGCTCCACACGACACGAAGATCGAGCAGATGCGCCCGATGCTGGCTGCGCGCGAGCTGCTCACCAAGGTATTCGACGCGGCCGGGCTCGCGATACGCAATGAGGTTCAGCAGGAGGTGCTCAGTCTCGCCGCGCGCCATGGAGTGCGCGTGCATCAGGACAAACTGCGCATCGAAGATCCGGTCGACGTGCTGAAGGACGTGGGCGCAACTCCACTTGCCGGCGAAGTCGCCTGCCTGGATGCGGTGGTGACGCTCCTCGAGAGCGACCTGGCCAACATGCAGGCACGCGCCCGCGCCTGGGCACTCGGCGATGTCGATACGCTGCGCCAGCTCCCGCACGCCGACGACCGCGCGGCCTGCATCGCCGCGGTCTCCACTTCCGAGCGCGTGCGCAAGCTCATCGCGCGTGCGCAGGATGACTGGCTGATCGCGGTAACGGACAGCCTGGCGCGCAATCGCGGCACGCTCGCGGTGCAGTCGATGGATCGGCTTCTCGGCGAGCATGGTGCGCTCGCCACGTTGCGTGCCCGCGGGTATCTCGTGGAAGGACCGTAGGCCAGGGGCCGTCAGCTCGCGAGCGCACAGGCCCAGGCGATGGCGATCGAGCCGAGCGCTGCGGCGCCCAGCAGCCATTGCGGCACCTGTCGTAATACGCGGCGGGTAAAGGCCAGCGCAGCGGTCGCACCGAGCAGCGCGCCGACCGCGAAGCCTCCGAGGTGCGCGACGACATCCACATCGGTCCCCTCGCCTCCCGCGCCGGTCCAGCCCAGCAGAATGACCCCGGCGATGAGCGGACCCCAGCGCCGCACCCAACGCTGTGGCAACGCGAAGCGCTCCCGCCAGGAGTAGGCCGACATCGCGCCCAGTGCGGCGAACACCGCGGTCGAGGCGCCTACCGCATGGTGCTCGGGCGGTCCGAGCAGCCCTTCGAGGAGATTGGCGAGCGCAGCTGCCGTTACCGTTACGAGCCACGCGGTGCCACCCCCCATCTGCCGGGCCGCGAGGTAGCCGAACCAGGTTCCGGCGCCGAGATTCGCTGCCAGATGCGGAGCATCCAGATGGAGCGTCAAGGCCGTCCACGCGCGCCACCACTGCCCCGCCTGCACGCGCGCGGCGTCGAGCTCTCCGACATCGAAGGCGTCGAGGCGCACGAGGCCGTTCGAGAGCACCCATGCAACGCCGACGAGTACCCCGACATAGGCCGTGCAGCCGACCCAGGCATGGCCGTAAAGAGGCGGCGGCAGGGGCGTCGGCGCCGGCGGCGGATTCTCGGCGTCGTACTGCCGCAGGTGCCGCACAGCGTAGCCCGCATCAGCGGCCGATACCTGCAGCAGAAACTCCCCGGGGGCAACGGTGATGACGGCGTCCACATCGACTGCGGTGAGCACCAGCAGCCGCTCGTTGCACTCGCGCCGATTTGCGGAGCGGAACACGGTGATGAGCTCGTCCTCGAACACCGCTGCGCCTTCCGAACCAGGTGATCTCAGAGCGCGTGTCGGCGGATGTGTAGTGTCTCGAACGCACGCCGCGCCAGTTCACCGATCAGCTCGTAGAGCGCCGCGGTCGAGCTCGACAATGCGGTGGCGCTGGGGATGAAACTTTGCGGACCGAGCGGCTGAGACACGTACAGCCCGACCGGCGCCGGCACCACCTCGAAGCCGGCGCCCATGAATTCGCGCACCGCGCGCCACTCGTGATCGGCATCTGTCACCAGCACGATGCGCGTGATGCCGAGCGGCCTGAGCAAGTCTGCACAGAACTGCGCGTTCTGGAAGGTATCGCGCGAACGCTGCTCCGCCCAGCGCGCTTCGACCCCGAAATCGCGCGCGAGCGAGGCGCGCATGGCGGCAGCCTCATCCTCCGTGCCGGAGACCGCGACCGGCAGCCCCGTGCGTCTTGCGACGAAGGCACCGTAGTTGACCCGGGCGAGGAGGCTGCGTTCGACCGCGGGCGCACCGCCGTACTCGGGCGCGCGAATGCGTTCGAAGTCGCCGCCGAGGATGACAATGGCCTGCGCCTGCAGCGGATGCGTGAAGTCCAGCGGCGGACAGCGCTGCGCGGTGCGGCTGAGCGCCGCGGCCACCAGCGGATTGGCCAGCAGCCAGAGCGTCGCGAGTCCGGTGACGAGCAAAGCCCAGCCGGCGCGGCGCGTGCGCGCATCGGCTCTGCGGCGGGCGATGAGCCAGGCACCGCCGGCAGCCACGAGCAGCGGTCCACCTGGGGGCAGGAGCAGGGTGTGCAGCATGGCCTTCAGTGTGATGAACATGGCTAGTTGCTCGTCGGGAGCTCAGAGGTGGATCCTCTGCCAGGCGCGCGAGCGCCAGCGCAGGAACAGAGTCGTGCCGAGCGCCATGATATAGATGAGTACCGCGATCCAGCCGCCGAAGGCGCCCCAGCCCAGCTGCGGCAGGAATCCCACCCATCCCTCCCCGGGCGCGAAGGTGAAAGCGTGCGCCAGTGGCACGAACAACAGCAGGGAGAGCGCCAGCACCAACAGTGCCGGCACGCGCACGTCCCCGGCGCCGCGCAGGCACATGCTGGCGCCAAGATTGAGGCCATCGAAGAACTGGTAGCCGGCGGCGAGCCACAGCAACTGCATACCGAGTGCGATCGCCGGCCGCGCATCGGCGTCATGCGCGCCGGTGAAGAACGGCACTACCCATGGACCCCCGAGCGCGATGAGCACGCCGATGCCGCCCATGTAGCAGGCAGCGAGCAAGATCACGCGCTCGCCCACGCGTTGTGCCCAGCCACGCGCCCCCGCGCCGATCGACTGGCCGACGAGCGTGGTACCTGCCGAGGCGATACCGAACCCTGGCATGTAAGCGAGCGATGTCAGAATGACCACGATCTGCGTGGCGGCCCCGCCGGCGGTGCCGAGGCGCGTCTGCATCATCTGGAAAATTGCAAACCCGAGCAGATCCGCCGCCGGGGACAGGCCCATGGGCACGCCGAGGCGCAGTTGCTGCATGAGGCGCGAGCGCTGCAGGCGCCAGGTGAGATGCGAGCCAAAGCGAGCGCGATAGCCCGGCCCAAGAAACAGCGCCAGCGCGAAACCGAGGCCCAGGAACTGCGCGACGTTCGTGGCCCACGCGGAGCCGGCGATACCCCATCCGAGACGAAAAATGAACTCCTGGTTGAGAACGGCGTTGGTTGCGGTGGTCACGATACTGACCAGCAGCGTAGTGCGCGGTCGGCCGATGCCGTTGAAGAACCCGAGCATCGCCCAGACGGCGGCCCCTATGCACGCGCCGGCGACCCGCGGGAACCAGAAGGCCGCAGCCAGTTGCTCGACCGCCGGATCGAAACCGAAGGGTGCGAGGATGAGATGGCGCGCCGCACCGACGAGAACGAACAAGGGCGCTGCGCACGCCGTCGCCCACAGCGCGGTCCACACCGCCTGCGCTGCGCGGCGGTAGCGACGCGCGCCATAGGCCTGCGCGACGAGGGTCTGCACCGCGGTGCCCGCGCCCCCGAGCACCAGTACGGCCACGATGACCAGCCATTGCACCGCTCCAACGGCGGCCAGGGCGCGCGTGGAAATGCGGCCCATGAACCACATGTCGGTGAGGTTGAGGATGATCTGCACCGCACTGTTGGCCATGAGCGGCAGCGCGAGCGCCAGCACCGCGCGCTGGTCGACGTGCGCACGGCCGCTCTCATCCAGGCGCTGCGCCGGCAATGGCCCGGCAGCGGGAGCAAGACGGGTAATGGAGTCCATGGCAACATTCTGTGCAATCAGCGATTCTCGCACACTGCTCCGCAAGGGAGATTTCATCGTCATGGCAACACGCAGCAAGAGTGCGAGCGCTCGCGGGCGCGGCGCGCGAGCAGTAACACGCCCCGCCCGTGGCCGCCTCGCGCCCGGGAAAGCCAGTCGTGGGCTGGAGGCCGCCGAGGTCGCCATTGCGCTCGACAGCGCCGATATCGCGCAGCTGGTGAGCCTGGTACGTGAGGCCGGTGGCGCGGCGATCGGCGCTTACCACGAGCCCCTCGGTGGCCGTGCGCTGCTGCTCGCGAGCGTGCCGCTCTCCGCCGTGCAACCGACACCCTTCCAGCGCGACCTCTCGCCCACGCACGCCAAGCGCCTCGCCGCGAAGATCGATGAGACCGCGGCGTTTCTCGATCCACTCATCGTGGTGCGCGGCGAGGACGGACGGTTGTGGACGCCCAACGGGCGCCATCGTCTCGCCGCTGCGAAGGTGCTGGGGCTCAAGCAGATCACCGCGCTCATCTCCCCGGACGAGTCGCTCGCCTATCGCATACTCGCTCTCAATACCGAGAAAGCTCACAACCTCAAGGACCGTAGCCTCGAGGTGATCCGTATGGCCCGTAGCCTTGCCAGGCGCCGCGGCAGCGAGCGCGAGAGCAGCTTCAACGCCGAGTTCGAAGCGCCCGAGCTTCTCACCCTCGGCATCGTCTACGAGAAATCACCGCGCTTCGCCGGCGGCGCCTACAGCGCCTTCCTGAAGAAGGTGGACCGGTTCAGCGAGCGCACGCTCGCGGCGAGCCTCGCCCAGCGTGCCGATTTTGCCGCGCGCCTCGCGGAGATCGACGCGCGCGTCAAGAAGATCATCGCCGCTCTCCAGGCGCGCGGTTTCAAGTCGCCGTATCTGCGCAACTACGTGGTCGCCCGCATCAACCCGGTGCGGTTCCACAAGACCAAGAAAGGCGACACGACCCCGCCGATGCCACTTGCACAGGCGCTCACACGCATGGCCGCGGCGGCGCGCGGCTTCAACGTCGCTTCCGTTTCCAACTCCGACCTCGCCTGGGTAGCAGTGGGCGCGGGCGAGTAGTGTCAGGGCATCGCCTGTGCGCTCGCGTCATCAGTCTCCGGCAACTGCGGCAGGTCGCCATCGTCGCGGTAGCTGAGACCGTACCCGTACGGGAACAGGGGCGGTTCCCCGGGGCGGCGACCGATCGCGGGCGGCCGCGAAGAACGGGGCCATGAAAATGACAGGCGGCCGCGGAAGTCGTAGCGTATTGCTCCATCGGCGGCGCGGAACAGCACGTCGGCGACGCCGCCGCCCTCCACCCCCGGCAGCCAGGCGGCGACGAAGCTATCGGCGGCGTTGAGCTCGGGGTTGATCCACAGCGGCCGGCCCGACAGAAATAGCGCCACCAGCGGGATGTTCTGCGCGCGCAGGCGGCGCAGCAGTGCGAGATCGTGCTTGTCGGCGGGACTGTATTCGAGCGTCGTCACATCACCCTCGTACTCCGCATAGGGATGCTCGCCGAACACGACTATGGCGACGTCGGGCCGCGCGGTGAAGGCGCCGTCAGCGCTCAGCGTCGCAGTGCCACCGGCCGCAAGCACGCAGTGTGCGATGCCCGCGTAGATCGTTTCGGCATGCGGAAATGCCTGATTCGGCTCGGTGCCCTGCCAATCTATGCTCCAGCCGCCACTCTGCCGCGCGATGCTGTCGGCGGCATCGCCGGCGACCAGCACGTGTGCGCGCGGCGACAGCGGCAGCAGGTGATTGCGGTTCTTCAGCAGCACCAGCGACTCGCGTACTGCCTGGCGCGCGACGGCACGATGCGCGGCTGCGCCCAGCAACTCGTAGTGTCCGGCGAAAGGCCGCGCCGAGGGGCGTCCTTCGCTGTCGAGGTGAGCGCGCAGCTTGACTCGCAGCACGCGCCGCACGGCATCATCCAGCCGCTGCGCCGGCACCTGCCCGGCGCGCACCTCCCGGAGCAGATTGGCGTGCAGCTCGCGCCAGCCCTCGGGCGTCATGAGCACGTCGATCCCGGCGTTGACGGCCGGTGTGCAGCGGACCGCCGAGCATCCGGGCAGCTGCGCGTGGCCATTCCAGTCGCCGATCAGCAAGCCGTCGAAACCCATCCGCTCCTTGAGTACCTCGCTCAGGAACGCGTGGTTTCCGTGCATCTTCATACCGTGCCAACTGGAGTAGGACACCATGATGGTCTGGACGCCGGCGATAATCGCGGCCTCGTAGCCGGCCGCATCGATATCGCGCAGCTCACTCTCGCTCGCCGTGTTATCGCCCTGATCCCGGCCACCCTCGGTACCCCCGTCGCCGAGGAAGTGCTTGGCAGTTGCCAGCACGTGCGCGGCATCGAGAAACTGCGGCGTCCGCGGGACACCCTGCAGCCCCTCCACCATGGCCGCGGCGTACTCGCGTACCAGGCCCGGATTCTCGGCATAGCTCTCGTAGGTGCGCCCCCAGCGCGCATCGCGCGCCACGGCCACGGTCGGGGAAAAAGCCCAGTCGAGGCCCGTGACACGGACTTCGAGGGCTGTGATCTCACCGATGCGGCGGATCAGCTGCGGATCGCGGGCCGCCCCCAGCCCGATGTTGTGCGGAAACAGGGTGGCGCCGGGGATGTTGTTGTGGCCGTGCACCGCATCGGTGCCCCACAGCAGCGGCAGCCCTTGGGGTGAATCCGCTATCGAAGCCTCGTAGAACCGGTCTGCGAGGCTCAGCCACTCACTCGGTGCCGCGAGCTTGTCGTCGCGGGGCGAGGAGTTGCCGCCATTCAGGATGGAACCGAGGGGATAGTGCCGCAGATCATCCGGAGCGATGCTGCCGATATCGGCCTGGATCAGCTGACCGACCTTCTGTGCAGGCGTCATGCGTGCGAGCAGTTGCTCGACGCGGGCCTCGAGCAGCGGATCGCGTGCGAGCGGCGGGTGCAGCTCTGGCCAGCGTCGCGGATGCACGGTGGCCTGCCTCTCGAGGTCCGCGCCGGCCGCCGGAATGGCGGCGGCCCATACCGCCAGCGCGTAGACCGCGCAATACGCGGCCAGCCGAACCGGTCTCCTCATGGGGCTCCTAGGATACACAGCAGAGGGTGATGCAAAATGCTGGAACCGACCCTTCATAGCGGCCTCGACACAGGGGCCGTACGTTTGCGGCGCACTGCCTCAGGGAGCGCCGGGCCGCAGACACTGCCGGACTTACTGCTCATCGAACGGGCGCGAGCCGGCGAAGGCTCCGCGATCGAGGCCTTGATCCGCCGCTATAGCGGCCGACTATTCCGGGTCGCGCACTGCGTGCTGCTCGATCCGCAGCGCGCCGAGACCGCGGTCCTCGAGACGGTACTCGTCGCCTTTGGTGATCTCAGTCGCTACGAGCCCACCGGTAAGTTCGCCGCCTGGTTGACTCGGCTCGTCTATCACCACGCGCGCGCGCTTCGCATCGGTACCCGTGGCGCGCAGTTTCCGACGCCGATCGAAGCGTCAACGAGCGGGTCGTCGCCGGCCGCCGATGGGGTCCGCGAGCGGGAGGAGCTCGAGCAGTCGATCGCGGCGCTGCCGGAAGTGTTCCGCATCGTGTACGTGCTGCGTGTGATGGAGGGCATCAGCGGCATCGAAACCGCCGCATCGCTCGGACTGCACGAAACAACGGTACGTACCCGGCTGTTCCGCGCGCACCGGCGGTTACCGCCGGACACGACGCAACGCGTGCGAGCTGCACCTGCGCTGCTGGAGCTCTCGGCGGAGCGCGCCGAGCGTATCGCGAGCGCGGCGCTCGCCCAGCTCCCTCAAGGCTCGATGCTGATGATTTCCGCTTCCCCACCCTGAAAGGTGACGCTTTCACCGGCTTCACGACCGAGCAGCGCCTGGGCGAGCGGGGCCATCCAGCTGATGAGCCCGCATGAGGCGTCCGCCTCATCCTCGCCCACCAGGCGAAACGCCTGCGTCGCCCCGCAGGCAAGACGCAGCGTGACGAGCATGCCAAAGCGCACACGCTCCGAGGGTTGAGGTTCTACCACCCTGGCGCTCGCGCGCCGCGAGCTCCAGTAGCGCAGTTCGCGCTCGATGCCGGCACGCTGCGCCATGTCCTCCCCCGCACGCAGACCCGCTCGCTGCACATCGAGCTCGCGCACGCGCGCCTCGATGGCCGCGAGCCCGCGGCGGGTGACGAAGTTGGGATGCGGACTGATCGGCCTGTCGGGCAACGGCTCCGGGTAAGCGTCGGACTCGCGCACGAACGCCCGGCTCATGGCACGCTCAGCCGGGTGACAATGAAATAAGTGACAGTCATACTCATCGCGCTACTGTGAGACTGGATGGTATATGAAAGGCACGGAGCGCTGCGTATTGCGAGCCCGCGCGCAGTGACTGCGGTTGTCAGCGCGTTCCTGCTGACGTTCGCCGGTCTGTTCCCCATCGTCAATCCGCTCGAAGGGGCGCCCTTCTTCCTCGGCTTGACCGCGGGGCTCTCCAGCGGCGAACGGCGTGTGCTCGCCGGCAAGGCTGCCGTCAACGGTTTTGCGTTGCTGCTCGGCTCGATGGCGCTTGGACCGTGGCTGCTCGAGGTTTTCGGTATCCAGCTACCGGTGGTGCGCATCGCTGGTGGACTCGTAGTTGCGGCGCTCGGTTGGAAGCTGCTTACCCAGGAGCAGTGGTCGGACCACGCAGCGGGAGTGCAGGCGGGGAGCGCGGTCAAGGTGGGCAGCTTCTACCCGCTCACCATGCCGCTCACGGTCGGACCAGGGTCGATGTCGGTGGCTATCACCATAGGCAGCCGCAAACCAGGTTTCACGCGACTGTCAGAGCTCGCCGAACACGCAAGCGGAGCGTTGCTCGGTCTCATCGCGATCGCGCTCAGCATCTACCTCGCTTACCGCTTCGCCGATAACATCGCGCGGCTTCTGGGGCAGACCGGGCTCGAGGTGCTCGTGCGATTGTCAGCGTTCATCCTCATGTGCATCGGCATCGAGATCATCTGGAGTGGCTACAGCACACTGACGGGCGGCGCGCGCTGAGATCTGGGAGCGAGTCCAGCGGCGGCGGGTCGGCCGCCTGCTCATCGAGCTGAAGCGCTTAGCAGCTCCACCACTGCCGCGCGTGCTGCCGCCGAGTGCACCGGCAGTGCGAGCACGTCCCCGGGCTGCGCCCACGCGAGCGCGGCGTGCGCCGCCTCGAGCTCACTCATGCGCAGCTGCAAAGCCGAGTGCGGCAGGCCGGCACGCAAGAGAGCCGCATGAATGAGCCGCGGCACCTCGCCGGGCGGCCGGCCGCGCAGGTGTGCCTCGTTCTCCTTGACGACGATGAGCGCAGGGTGAAACTGAGCCGCTGCCGCGGCGAGCGCCTCGAGCTCGGTGTCCTGACGGTTACCGGCGTGGCCGAGGAGCAGCCCGAGCCTGCCGCTGCCCGCGCGCAGGTGCGCGGCCACCGCCAGCAGACCGCGCAGACCCTCGGGGTTGTGCGCATAATCGACGAGCACGTGCACACCGGCACGCTCGAAGCGCATCAGCCGTCCGAAGTTGTCGCTCATGCTCGAGCCGAAGTGCGCAAACACCCCGGCGATGGTCGTTGCCGGTATGCCGAGCGCCGCCGCTGCGAGCGCCGCACCGGCCAGATTCGCGATGTTATAGGTCGCGCTCCCATCGACCGCGAGTGGCATTGCGGTCACCTCGCCCAGATCACGATCGGCACCGCCATGGTGGAGCACGAGCCGGCCGCTACGTACGCCGCAGGTGGCGCCGCCGCGCGCGCGATGAGCGCGCAGCCCGGGCAGGTCCACATCGAGCGCAAACCAACCTAGCGTGGGTGCACGACCGAAACGTCGTGCCAGTCCTTGCGCGCGCTGCGCCAGCTGCGCGTCCCCAGCGTTGAGCACCAGGATCCCGCTCTCCGACAGCGCACCGGCGACCGTGAGCTTCACGTCCGCGAGACCCTCGAGATCGTCGATGCCGTATTCGCCGAAGTGATCGGCGCTGACGTTGGTGACGAGCGCCACGTCGACGCCTGACACCGCAATTCCCCGCCGCAGGATACCGCCGCGTGCGGTCTCGAGGATGGCAACCTGCGCGCTGCGCTCGCGCACCACCCGCCGCGCGCCTTCGGGCCCGGAATAGTCGCCATTGGCGAGCGCGCGTGCACCTACGAACACTCCATCGGTGCAGCAGTAGGCGGCCGGAAGCCAGCCGTGCGCCTCGGCGCATGCGGCGATGAGGCGCACACTGGTGGTCTTGCCGTTGGAGCCGGTCACCAGTGCCGTCGGGATGGCGTGCAGCGCCTGCCATGGCACTTCCTCCAGGGCCGGCAAACCGCCGAGCGCAAAGGTTCGTCCGTCCGAGCCTGAGCCGAGCGTCAGCACCTCGTCATCGAGCACGGCCGGCAGGCCGCGCGCTGCTGCCGCCTCGAGCAGCACCCGCAGCCGCGGCCGCACCTCGTGCGCGGCGAGGCGCTCGAAGCGCGCGAATGCCGCACGCTCCCCGAGCACCGGGGGGATGAGGCGCGTCGCATCGCTGGCATCCTCGAGTGCCGCGGCAGCGAGCTGCGCTTCCAGTCCGCTCCAGAGCGCGGCATCGAGCGAGCGCAGCGCTGCACATAGCGCCCATTCGTTCACCTCGGTCGCCGTGTAGAGCACATCGGGGGGTGCCGCAAGCGCGAGGGAGGCGCCGCTCGCGTGCACACGCACCGCCAGTCCCGCCTGACTGACAGGATCCGCGGCATTCCACCCCAGGTGGGCGCGCGCGCGTGCGGCATGCGCGTGCCAGGCATCGAGCAACGCTTTGTCGACGCAGAGACCGGCGGTTTCCAGCTGCGCACCGCTCCGCGCGAAGAATACATTTGCGCCGATCAGGCGCCGTGAGGCCTCGAAGGGCAGCACGCTGATCCCCGCTCAGTCTTCTGCATCCGGCGCGAAGTGCACGCCGCGCTCATCACGGATGAGGCCCTCGAGACTGAAGCTCGCGGGGGCTTCGCGCTTGCCACCATAGCTGGCCGCTTCAATCACCGGTGGAAGCGGCGGCGGCAGCGGTGGCGGCGCGGCCGCCCCTGCGGGTTTGAACTTGATGATCTGCTTCCACGAGCGTACCAGCGCATCGGCAAAGATGAGCAGCAGGTCACCGGGCTGTCCCATCTCGAGCGCAGCGTTGATTGCTTCCTGCTCGTCGGGAATCACCGAGATCGTTTGACTGGCGACACCCGCCGCCGCGAGTGCCGCGGCCTGGATGCGCGGTACCTCATCGGGCTTGCGCTCGCGCAGGTTGTCGTCGCGCCGGCAGATGTAGTGATCGAAGCGGCCCGCAACTGCGTGGGCAATGGCGATGAGGTCCTCATCGCGGCGGTCGCCCGGACCTGCCAGCACCACGATGCGTTTGCCCTGCACCTCGAGGCGCTGAGCGAGGTCGGCCATGGCGGCAACCGCGTGCGCATTGTGGCCATAGTCGAACAGCACCTTGAACGGGTGCTCGTCGAAGACATTCATACGCCCGGGGGCCTGGAAGAACGTCGAATCGAAGGTGCGCAGTCCCTGGCGGATCGCCTCCAGTTTGACACCGAGCGCGAAGGCCATGGCGGCGGCGAACATCGCGTTCTGCACGTTGTGGATCGCACGACCCTCGAGCGTCGCGGGAATCAGGTGCGTCCACAGCAGCGGAATGTGAGCACCCTTCTCATAGAGAGTAATCATATGGCCGTTGACGCCCGCCTCGAGCGCACAGGCGCGACCGCCGGCGCGCACGTGCTCGCGCACCAGTGCGTGCTGCGGATTGAGGGTCACGTAGCAGATGTGCTTCGCTTCAGTGTAACCCGACATTTTCGCGACCAGCGCATCGTCGGCGTTCAGCACCGCACAATCGCTCGCCACCTCGACCACTATGCGCTTGACCTCGGCGAGCTGCTCGAGAGTCTCGATGCCCTTGAGCCCGAGGTGGTCCGGTTGCACGTTGAGCACTGCGCCTACGTTGACCTCGTTCACTCCCATGCCGGCCCGCAGCAGACCACCGCGCGCGGTCTCGAGCACGGCGATATCGATCTGCGGATCGGCGAGCACCATACGTGCCGATACCGGACCGGTCATGTCGCCCGAAACGGTACGCTGGCCATCGATGTAGACACCATCGGTGGTCGTGAGCCCCGGGGTGTAGCCGGCCATCTTGGTGATATGCGCCAGCATGCGCGCGGTGGTGGTCTTGCCGTTGGTGCCGGTGACCGCCGCGATCGGCACGCGCGCCGCAGTTCCCGGCGGAAAGAGCATGTCGATCACCGGCGCGGCGACATCACGCGTCGTCCCGTCGCTCGGGGCCACGTGCATGCGAAAGCCGGGAGCGGCATTCACCTCGCAGATGCCACCGCCGATCGCGCGGTAGCTTTCGCCGATGTTCTTCGAAAGGAAATCGACACCGCCTACATCCAGGCCGATAGCGCGCACCGCGCGCTCGGCCATCTCGCGATTGTCCGGATGAATGACGTCGGTCACATCGGTGGCGGTACCGCCGGTGGAGAGATTCGCGGTCGAGCGCAGATACACCGCGCGGCCGTGATCCGGCACCGACTCTGCGCTGAGTCCGGCGCGCTCGAGCATGCGGTGCGCCTGTGCATCGAGCTCGAGCCGTGTGAGTACTTTCTCGTGGCCCACGCCGCGGCGCGGATCCTGATTGACCCTGTCGATGAGCTGCGCAACGGTGTGCTCACCATCGCCCACGACGTGTCCCGGCGTACGCCGGGTGGCGGCCACCAGCTCGCCATTCACCACCAGCAGCCGATGGTCGTCGCCCTCGAGGAAGCTCTCGACCACCACCGAGCGCGAGTGCTCGCGGGCCACTATGAAGCCGTGCGCGACTTCCGCCTCGGTGGTCAGGCGAATGGAGATACCGCGGCCGTGATTGCCGTTGTAGGGCTTGGTCACCACCGGAAAGCCGATGCGCCGCGCGGCGCGCACCGCCTGGGTCTCGCTCTGCACCAGCTCCTGTTGCGGCACCGGCAGGCCGAGCCCGGCGAGAATCTTGTTGGTCTCCTCCTTGTCGCTCGCCAACTCGACCGATATATGCGGAGTGCGGCCGGTGACCGTTGCCTGGATGCGCTGCTGGTACTTGCCGTGACCGAGCTGGACCAGCGACTGGTCATTCAGCCGCAACCAGGGGATACCGCGCCGCTCGGCGGCATGCACCAGCGCTGCCGTGGAAGGACCGAGTGCGCGGCGCTGCGCGAAGCGGATGAACTGATCGCGTGCCTCGGGAAAGCTCCATGCCTCGGGAACGCTTCCCTCCGGCCGCAGCTCCGCAGGTAGGAGCGAGCACAGCAGCCGCAGCCCGAGCTCACCCGCCGCGATACCCTCATCGCGCTGCGCGTACTCGTACACCACGATGTACACACCAGGGGCCGCGGCACTGCGCGTCTTGCCGAAAGTCACCGCTTCGCCGGCGATGTTCTGCAGCTCGATGGCCACGTGCTCGAGTACGTGGCCGAGCCAGGTGCCCTCGCCCTCGCGCATGCGGCGATAAAAGCCGCCCGGCTCGCGGTAGCTGCAGCCGTGTTCGGCCAGCCCGGGAAGCGCAGCTGCGAGCGCGTCGATGAAGCGCTCACCGAGGCGCGCGGTTGGCCAGCCCTCGAGGGCACCGAGATCCAGCTCCAGGCGAATGACTGGAAAGCGCGCGTACAGCGAGGGACCGACGTACACGGAACGATCGAGGATGCGCATGGGTGTTGCTCGTCGTAGTAGTCATTCAGGCAACCGGTCGCGCTCGGGCGGATTCTGTAGTGATCACTCCTTCGACTGAGTGAGCGCGGTGGCGCTCGCGAGGCGCGTCTTCAGGTTGAAAGTCGCTCCGGTTACCAACATGTGCAGCCGCAGGCCCAACATACACGCGGGCTGGCCGTCCTCGACCGCACCGATGGAAGAGAAACTCACCTCTGAGGGGTCCACCACGGTCACGCTGCCGCTGCCCTCGACCTCCATCACCTCGTCGGGACCGATGAAAGCCGCGGTGTCCTCATCGAGCCCGATACCCACCGCGAAGGGGTTGTAGGCGACTGCGGTAAGAAGCCTCCCCAGACGATCGCGCTCGCGAAAATGCTGATCGATGATGAACCGGTTCGTCAGCCCCAGGCCCGGCGCAAGGCGCACGCTGCCGGCGACGATCGCAGAGCCCTCGTCGCCACCGGCGATCATGTGCTCGCACAGAATGCTGGCGCCGGCGCTGGTACCGCCGACAGTTACGCCGCGCGCATTGCGGACGCGGATGAGCTGCGCGACCGGGGTGCCGCCGAGAAGCGTCGTGAGGCGCAGCTGGTTGCCGCCGGTAAAGAAGATGCCGCTCGCCTCCCCGATGCGCTTCAACCTCCCTGCCTCGCGGCAGTCCCGGCGCGTATCGAA
This sequence comes from Steroidobacteraceae bacterium, assembly GCA_035639195.1. GTDB lineage: Bacteria > Pseudomonadota > Gammaproteobacteria > Steroidobacterales > Steroidobacteraceae > 13-2-20CM-66-19. The sequence goes on along the minus strand of DASQYM010000081.1, from coordinate 16,180 downwards.
GTCCATTACCGTGACGCGGGCCGCGCCGAGTGCCTTGAATATCTGCTCGTAGCGCGAACCGGTCTCGTGCATGCGGCTGGCGGTTGGGATCACCACGATGTCGGCTTCCTCAGCCCCCGAGACGCGCACGAAGCGCTCGAGGATACGCCGGTCGTTCTCCTTGTTCTCCGCACCCCCGATGGGGATGATCCAGCCGCGCTCTTGGCCCTCGGGTACTCTGCTCGGCATCCGCTGCTAACTCCTTGAATATCCGCAACGCGGGGGAGTCAAAGTTACCATGCCGGCGCTGCGGCCGCGCGTTGCGCGCACCGGATCGGCCAAGTCCTACGGCGGAATGAGCGGCAGGCAACACAGCCGGCCGCGCTCCGGGGTGCCAACGCCACCACGCCGTGGCCGTGTGACTCGCGTCGCACTCTCATGAGCTGCGCCTTGCAGCGTGGGGCACGCACTGCTCGCAGAGCCGGGAGATCCGGGCGGGGGATGAGGAGGCACACCGAATAAAACATGTTGATATACCGGAGTATCAACATGTTGAGACTCCCACCGTGCTTCACCCCCGACGCCTTTCGATGGGCGCGACATTGTTGCGCCGTCGCGGCGGAGCTCGCCGCGCGCTGCTATGCATTTTTGCCGGCGGCTATGCCTTTTCCCCGCTTGACGTGGCCTTGCCCGCTCGGGCTCTATTGCGCCTCCCGAACCATAGCGGCGGCGGCCTCACCGGGCGCTGGCTGCGGGTGCAACAGCCTTCATGAGACCTCGCAGGCGAGATGCCCAGAGAAGCGCGCCCAGCGCACAGGCGGGGCGCTCGCTCCGCTACCGTAACCTGCTCAATCCGTTCGCGCCGGCAAGAATTTTTTCGGACGATCACATCGAGAGCATGCACATGGCAGCGCTCGGGATCATCGAGCGGCAGGGCATGCGCGTGCTCTCGGAGCGCGGCCGCGCTGTGCTCGCGGCCGCGGGCGCGAGCGTCGATGAGACGACTCACATGGTACGGCTCGATCCGGCGATGGTGAGCCGCGCGCTGGCGACGGTACCGGCCGAGGTGACCGTGATCGGGCGCGACCCGGCCCGCTCATGCCGAGTGGGTGGCGGCCACGTCGTGTTCGCGCCGGTCGCCGGACCACCGAGCGTCAGTGACCTCGAGCGCGGCAAGCGCACCGGCTCGATCGCGGATTTTCGTGACTTCGTACGGCTGTCGCAGGCCTTCGATGTGGTGCACGTTCTCGCGCAAACTACCGAGCCGCAGGATGTGCCGGTGAACGAGCGGCATCTCGAGACCGCGCTCGCGCAACTCACCCTCGCTGACAAAGCGCCCAACTTCTACAGCCGCGGCGATGCTCAGCTCGCCGACTGCTTTGCGATGCTGCGCATCGCCCACGGCATCGATGAGGCCACCTTCCGGGCCGCACCGCGCTGCTTCAGCATCTGCAACACCAATTCGCCCCTGCAGCTCGATGTGCCGATGACCGAGGGCATCATGGAGTTCGCGCTCAACGGCCAGCTCATGATCGTCACGCCCTTCACGCTCGCCGGCGCCATGGCACCGGTCACTATTCCTGGCGCACTGACGCTCGCGCACGCCGAGGCGCTCTTCGGCATCACGCTGTCGCAGACGGTCCGCCCCGGCGCACCGGTCATGTACGGCAGTTTTACCTCGAACGTCGATATGAAATCCGGCTCGCCGGCCTTCGGCACGCCCGAATACACCAAGGCAGCTTTCGGTGCCGGACAGCTCGCGCGGCGCATCGGTGTACCGTGGCGCTGCTCGAGCGCAACAGCATCCAACGCACCCGATGCGCAGGCGGCTTACGAAGCGCAGATGAGCTTGTGGGGCGCGCTGCTCGGTGGCTGCAACTTCATGCTGCACGCCGCGGGATGGTTGGAAGGTGGGCTCACCGCCTCGTTCGAGAAGTTCATTCTCGACGTCGAGATGCTGCAGATGTTCGCGGAGCTCTTCCAGCCGGTTCCCGCTACGGCAGAAGAGATCGGCGTCGATGCGGTGGCCGAGGTCGGACCGGGGGGTCACTTCTTCGCGGCGGCGCACACCATGCAGCGCTACCGCGACGCCTTCTACACTCCATTGATCTCCGACTGGCGCAACTACGGCGCCTGGGTGGAGGCTGGCTCGAAGAGCGCCACCGAGCGCGCCGCCAGCGTGTGGCAACAAACGCTGGCAGCGTTTCAACCGCCGCCGATGGATGCCACCGTGCAGGAGGAGCTCGCCGCATTCGTCGAGCGGCGACGCGGCGAAGGTGGCGCACCTCCGGCAGGCTAGTGACCCACGCATCCGCTCAATGGATTCGCAACACCACCTTGCCGAGCACGTGTCCGCTCTCCAGGCGCGCCTGCGCCTTGGCGGCGTCGCCGAGCGGATACTCGGCCGCGATGAGTACCTGCAACTTCGCCCCGATGATCGCCTGGTTCAGCTGCTCGAACTCCTGAGGCCCGGCGATTGCGTTGAAGCGGGTGCTGCTTCGTATGTCGACGGTTGGCTTGGGTTCGGGACTGACCCCCCAGGGGAAGGCCACGCGACCACCGGGTTTCAGGGCATCGACGCAGTGCGCGAAACCATCACCGCCAGCGAACGACAGCACCGCGTCGACTCCTCCCGGGGCGAACTGGCGCGCGACGCTAAGGATGTCGCCTTTTCGGCCATCGACCACCATGTCCGCTCCCAGGCCCTTCACAAGGCTGACACCATCCTCTCCGGAGCCGGTGGCGAGCACGCGCGCGCCGCGTAATTTCGCAAACTGCAGCGCAAGGGTGCCCACGCCACCGGAGGCGCCGTGAATGATCAATGTCTCACCGGGTCTGATGTGCAGGGCGTCGTCGACCCCCTGGATGGCGGTCAACGCCGACGCGGCGATCGCACCGGCATCACGCAGGCTCAGCCCCGGAGGCAGATGGCCCACGTGCTTCGCCGGTATCGCCACATATTCGGCGTAGAAGCCGCCCTTGGGGTTGTCCCACATGTAACCATAGACCGGATCCCCGGGCCTGAAGCCGCGTACCTGCGCACCCGCCGCTGCGATCACGCCAGACCCATCGGTGCCGAGCACCAGCGGGAAGTGCGCGTGTTTCAGTTCCTCGGGGTGGGCGCGAACCGAGGCATCCCATACCGCGATATCTGCGGTGTCCACGGCGATCAGCACCTCGTCTGCGTCCGGCTTTGGCACCGGCAGGGTGCGGAGCGTGATGACCTGCGGACCGCCCGCTGCATCCATCGCGGCTGCGCGCATGGTCTGCGGCACCGCCGCGGTGGTGGTCTGCCACAGCGCCAGAGTCAGACCGGCCGCTGCGGCCATTGGCTTCAGACTCATGCTCTTTGCTCCATCTCGGATTGTGACTCGGGAGCGCATCATACGGCGCGCAGCGCGGCCGCATCGTAGCGCTCGCCGCACTCCCCTAACCATTCGACGCCCATTGGTGAGTGCGTGCCCGTGGGCAATCGGTAATAATCCGCGAAAAGGAGCCGCCAGTCAGCGGCCGAGCCGAGGGGCGCATGTCCAAACTGACCGACTATCCCTTGTTGCTGTTCGTGGTCTCGCTCGTAGTGCTTTGGGGGTGTACCCAGCTCGGCGCGGCCCTGCGCCGTCGTCAGGAGGCACACGGCGAGCGCGCGCCCGAGGTCTTCACCATCGTACTGACCGCCTCATTGACGCTTCTCGGACTGATTGTCGGGTTCACTTTCTCCATGGCGGTGAGCCGCTATGACCAGCGCAAGGACTACGAGGAAAACGAGGCCAACGCCATCGGCACCGAGTATGTGCGGGCCGGACTCCTGCCGGCGACCGACGCCGCGATGTCGCGCATGCTGCTGGGAAGTTACCTCGAGCAGCGCATCCTTCTCTACCGAGCCGAAGGCGAAGAGCGCCGCGTAGCAATCAGACAGCGGACCACTCAGCTGCAGGCGCAGCTGTGGTCGGCGGTGCAGAACACAGCGCTCGCGCAACCCAGCGCTCTTACGGCGCTGGCCGCAGCCGGCATGAACGATGTGCTCAACTCCCAGGGCTACACGCAGGCGGCGTGGTGGAACCGCATCCCCAAGGCGGCCTGGTTGCTGATGTTACTGATCGCCTTGCTGTGCAACGTCATGGTCGGTTATGCGGCGCGCGGCGGAAGCGTACGTAGCCTGCTGCTACTGACCATGCCGTTATTGCTTTCAACGGCGTTCCTTCTCATCGCCGACATCGACAGCCCGCGTGGCGGCGTGATCCGTGTCAGTCCGCAGAATCTGCTGAGCCTGTCGCAGCAGCTGCGTTGACCGCGGTCCTTGCGCGCGGGCGTGCCGCGCCCGCTGCGCAGCGCCGGCCGGTATCCGGCCTACAATCCAGCCTCGTGACACTCTTCGTGAGCCTCGCCGAAACCTCGCAGCGGGTGGGTGCCAGCGCGGCCCGTCTGGCGAAGGTGCGTGAGCTCGCGACGCTGCTCGCGCAGCTCTCCCCAGGGGAGATTGGACCTGCGGTGCAGTATCTTTCCGGGGAGATGCCGCAGGGGCGCATCGGCATCGGTCCGGCGGCAGTCGGTCGCGCAGCCGCGACCGAGCCGGCGGCAGCGGCAACGCTTTCGATCACGGACCTGGACCTGCGCCTCACGGCGCTTGCGGCCATCATCGGGAAGGGCTCGACGGCGCAGCGCGGGCAGCGGCTGCGTGAGCTGTTTGCGCTCGCGACCGCAGCCGAGCAGCGCTTCCTCCTGCAGCTGCTGGTGGGCGAGCTGCGCCAGGGCGCGCTCGCGGCCGTGATGCTCGAGGCCATCGCGGCGGCCGCGCAGCTGAGCGTTGCACAAGTGCGCCGCGCGGCGATGTATTGCCGGGATCTCGGTGCGGTCGCGCAAGCAGCACTGCTCGGTGGCGCCGCGGCGCTCGCGCGCTTCCAACTCGAGCTGTTCGTACCGGTCGCTCCGATGCTCGCCCAGACCGCGGCGGATGTCGGCACTGCGCTGCGCGAGCTCGGCGGCGCAGCGGCCTTCGAGTGGAAAATGGACGGCGCCCGCATACAGGTGCACAAGAACGCCGAGGAAGTACGGATCTACACCCGCGGTCTGCGCGATGTTTCCGAGGCGCTGCCCGAGATCATCGAGCTCGCGCGCACCCTTACCGCACAGGTGCTGATTCTCGATGGTGAGGTGATCGCGCTCGACAGTGCCGGCCGGCCGCATCCGTTTCAGATCACCATGCGTCGCGTCGGACGCCGGCTCGATGTGGAGGCGGTGCGCGCCGGGCTACCGCTCAAGGCGTTCTTCTTCGACTGCCTGCGGCTCGAGGCCGAGAGCATCGCCGACCGTCCGGCTCGCGAGCGGTTCCAGGCGCTTGCCGCCGCAGTCCCTGCCAGCGTACAGATGCCCCGGCTCGTCACGGCCTCAGAAGCCGCCGCACGCGAGTACTACGCTGCCGCCCTCGCTGCCGGACACGAAGGGCTCATGGCGAAGTCGCTTGCTGTGCCGTACGAAGCCGGCAATCGCGGAGCCGGCTGGCTGAAGATCAAGCGCGCGCACACGCTCGACCTGGTGGTGTTGGCGGCCGAGTGGGGCCACGGCCGCCGCACCGGGATGCTCTCTAATTTGCACTTGGGCGCTTTCGATCCAACGACCGGTCAATACGTGATGCTGGGCAAGACTTTCAAAGGCCTGACGGATGCCATGCTCGAGTGGCAGACGCGCGAGTTTCTGCGGCGCGAGACGCACCGCGACGCCTGGACCGTGTACCTCAGGCCCGAGCTGGTCGTGGAGGTAGCCTTCAGCGATCTGCAGGCGAGCAGCCGTTATCCCGGCGGCTTCGCGTTGCGCCTGGCACGCGTCAAGCGCTATCGCGATGACAAGCCGGCCGCCGAGGCTGACACCATGGAGGCGGTACGCAGGATCTATGCCGCGCAGAGCGGTGCCCTGCACGGCTAGCGCGGCGCGCCGGGGCGTCTTAGGCTTGCAGGCGATGAATACCGAAAGCTGCGATGTGGCGGTGATCGGCGGTGGACCTGCGGGCAGCACGGCCGCTGCGCTCCTGGCGCGACGCGGCTATCGGGTAATGCTGCTCGAGAAGGCGCATCACCCGCGCTTCCATATCGGCGAATCGCTGCTGCCGATGAATCTGCCGCTGTTCGAGCGGCTCGGCGTGCTCGAGCAGGTGCGCGCGCTCGGTGTCGTGAAGCCGGGAGCGGATTTCGAGGCGGACAACGAGCGCGGCTACAACACTTTCGCGTTCTCGCGCGCGCTCGGCAACAGTCCGCCGCATGCCTTCCAGGTGTGGCGCGCGGACTTCGACCGCATGCTGTTCGAGCACGCGCGCGGCTGCGGAGTGAGCGCACGCGAGGGACACGAGGTAGTGCAGTGCGAGCAGCGCGGGCCGCGCGATGCGCGGCTCGAGGTGCGCACCGATGATGGCAGCAGTTATGCCATCGAGGCGCGCTATCTGGTGGATGCGAGCGGTCGCGATACCTTCCTCTCGGCACGCCGCCGGCTGCGCCGTCGCAACAAGCTGCACCAGAGCGCGGCAATTTTCGGCCACTTCCGCGATGCCGAGCCGCGGCCCGGTGAGGACGCAGGCAACATCAGCATTTACCGTTTCGAGCACGGCTGGATGTGGATGATTCCATTGCCCGACGGAGTCATGAGCGTGGGTGCAGTGTGCCGCCCGGACTATCTCAAGCAGCGCCGTGGTTCGACGCTCGAATTTCTGCGCACAACACTGCAGCGCAACCCCGCCCTGTGGGGGCGACTCACGCAGGCCGAGCTCATCGGCAACAAGGTGCATGTCACCGGCAACTACTCCTACGATTCCCGCTGCATCGGTGGGCCGGGTTGGGTATTGATCGGCGACGCCTTCGCTTTCGTCGATCCGGTTTTCTCCTCGGGCGTATATCTGGCCATGTCGGGCGCCGAGCAGGCGGCCAAGGCCGTGGACGCGGCACTGCGCGAGCCCGCAGCGGAGAAGATGCTGCTGCGCCGGCTGGAGAGGCGCTATCGCAACGGCATCCGCCGGTTCTCCTTTTTCATCTACCGCTTCAACGACCCGGTCATGGAGCGCTTGTTCCGCCGCCCGAGCAACCGCTTGCAGATCGAACAAGGGATGATCTCCATGCTGGCGGGCGACCTGTTCGACACGCCGCGCGTGCTGCGACGGCTGCAGCTGTTCAAGATGGTATATGCAGTGGGTTGCCTGCGGGACTGGCGCCGCTGGCGTGCCGAGCGCAGCTATCGACTGGCACAGGCGCACGCCCGTTTCACGGGCGGCAACACTCCGCTCGATCGCGCGTGAGCCCGCCGCCGCCATTGGCCGGTGGGTGCCATTGCGGCAACATTGCTGTTACCGCGGGGCTCACCTCCGCAGCGCGCAGGCTTCAGCCGCGGGCTTGCGACTGCGAGTTCTGCCGCAAGCATGGCGCGGCCTGGGTGTCGGACCCACACGGGTCGCTCGGCATCCGCATCGCTGATGCGCGTGATGCAGGCCGCTACACACAGGGTGCCGGCATCGCCGAGATGCTACTGTGCCGGCGCTGCGGGGTGCTCGTAGCGGCGCTGTGGCAGGCGGACCGTCTCTACGGAGTCGTGAATGCGCGCGCACTCGATGCGCGTGACGAATTCTCCGCCGCACAGTCGGTGTCGCCGCAGCAGCTGTCACCGGAAGCGAAGGTGAGCCGCTGGCAATCGATCTGGTTCGCCGACGTCAGGCTCGCAACCGGCACGCCGCCCGGTGAATGAATATCAGGTCCGCAGGTATGAGGCGCCGTTTACATCGACAACGGCGCCGGTCATGCTCGGCGGCGCATCGAGCGCGCAGTAGCTCACGACTGCTGCTACCTCCTCCGGAGTTGCCACCCGCCCGAGCGGCTGGTCGGCGATCACTGTCTTGTCCCGAACCGCCTGAGCCACGCGCTGCGTCGCTACCCATCCCGGAGCTACGACAAACACGTATACCGCGCGCGGCGCGAGCGACTTGGCCAATGACTGGCTGAACGCGTTGAGCCCGGCCTTGCTGGCTGCATAGGCGGGCGCACCGGGCTCGCCGCGGAAAGCTGCGCGCGAGGAGACACTCACGATGCGTCCGCCGCCCTGCTGCGCCATGTCGCGCGCTGCACAGAATGAGAGGTGCGCAGCGCCCAGCAGGTTGGTGGAGAGAGTCTGCTGCCAGGCAGCAGTCCAGTCCGAGTACGAGGTAGCGAGTGGCGGGTGCTCAGGGAAAATACCCGCATTGTTCACGAGCGCATCGATGCGGCCGCGCTGCGCAAGTTCCTGCCACAGACGCAGGACCTGCGCGGGATCCGCAAGATCCGCCTGAATCGTCCAATGACCTTTGCCCGGTAACGCCTCACGCACAGCCTCCGCCGCCGCCTGCTCCGAGCAGTAATGGAGGATGACGGTCGCGCGGCGGCTGGCGAGCACCTGACAGATGGCCGCACCGATTCCACCGGATGCGCCCGTCACCAGTACCGTCGTCGCTTTCATCGCGGTAAGCGTACGCGCTCGGCTAGACTTGCGCGACTTCGCTGCCCGCACAGCTTTCGGGAACCGACGCATGATCAGACCGAATCACCCAACCTGTCTAATAGTGCTCATCGCACTTGCCGCGTGCGCCACGGTCGCGGCCGCCCCCGATGCGGGAAAGGCGCCGGATCACAAATCCGAAACCGAAGCCGATCGGACCGGCGCTCACCACTTCGAGCCTTTCAAGGCCGAATCGGTGACCAGCAATGGCAGCGTCAACATCTCCGAACGCGCCCTCGCTTACCAGGCGGTTGCGGGGACGCTCATCGTTCATCCCAAGGGTTGGGACGATGTGCCGCACGATCCGTCGGTGGACAAGGCCGCCGCAGCGAGTGCCGCCGCGAGCGCCGCCGAAGGCGGCGAGTCGCCGAATCCGACGGCCGAAGCCTCGATGTTTTACGTCGCCTACTTCCGCACCGGCGCCGGAGCGCGTCCGCTCACCTTCTTTTACAACGGCGGTCCCGGTTCCTCGACCATGTGGCTGCACATGGGGGCCTTCGGGCCGCGACGCATCGTTACCGCGACCGATGCGCATACTCCGGCCGCGCCCTACTCGCTCACCAACAATGCCTACAGCCTCCTCGATGCCACCGACATGGTATTCATCGACGCCCCGGGCACCGGCTTCAGCCGCATCGCCGGCAAGGACAAGGAGAAGGCGTTCTTCGGCGTCGATCCCGATGCCTACGCGTTTGCCGAGTTCATCACGCAGTTTCTGTCCAAATACGGTCGCTGGAACTCGCCGAAATATCTGTTCGGTGAGAGCTACGGCACTCCGCGCTCGGCGGTGGTGGTGAACCAGCTCGAGTCGGACCGCGCCATCGATCTCAATGGGGTGATCCTGCTGTCGCAGATCCTCAGCTTCGACCTGAGCCCCGACCGCCCGACCAACAATCCCGGGGTGGACCTGCCGTACGAGACGGTGCTGCCGACTTACGCCGCCACCGCCTGGTACCACCACAAGCTCCCGGCCGAGCACCAGAGCCTCGATGCGCTCCTGAGCGAGGTCGAGCAGTTCGCCATGGGTGAATACGCGGGCGCGCTCGCGGCCGGAGCGAACCTCAGCGCCGAGGAGCGCGCCGCCGTCGCTGCAAAGCTCCATCAGTACACGGGACTCCCGGTCGATTACATTCTCAAGGCCGACCTGCGCATCGATGGCGGGGAGTTTCGACAGAATCTGCAGAGCGACGGCGAGCTCGTCACGGGGCGGCTCGACAGCCGTTTCTCCGGTCCCGATCTCGATCCGCTCAGCCAGCGTGCGGATTACGACCCGCAGGCTGCGGCGCTCAGCTCCGCATACGTCACCGCTTTCAACGAGTACGCACGCAAGGAGCTGCACTACGGCGAGGACAAGGCCTTCAGACCGAGCGCCCAGCTGTTCCGCACCTGGAATTTCTCGCACCAGCAGCCCGGGCAAATCCAGGCGTTCTCGGCGCGCCAGGGCACCAACGTGATGCCGGATCTCGCCAATGCGATGAAGCTCAACCCCAATCTGAAGGTGCAGTTGCACGCCGGCTACTTCGACCTGGCGACGCCCTTTTATCAGGGAATCTACGAGATGCATCACCTGCCGATTCCGCAGAGCCTGCAGGCCAACATCGAGTACTGCTTCTACGAGTCGGGGCACATGGTCTACGCCAAGGACGCCTCGCTCCGGCAATTGCACGACAACGTGGCGAACTTCATCCGTCGCACCGCTCGCAGCACCCAGTAGCTTGCAGGATCGCGGGAACGCCGATCCATCGGCTAGAATCGCGCGCGGATACCGCGGTTGGCTGACGATGCGAAACGCAAGTCCACTGGTGTTGGCATTCATCCTGCTTGGCACGGGGATGTTGCAGGGCTGCGCCTCGACCGCATCGCAGTGCACCTCCGAGAGCTGCCAGCAGGATGCGAAGATCACCGCCGACCTGAAGGCGAAACTGAAGGAGCATCGCGAGCTCGGTCCGCCCAACACTGTCTACGTGCAGACGCGCGGCGGCGTCGTCTATCTCACCGGGCAGGTGGCCACCGACCTGCAGCGTAGTACCGCGGAATCGGTCGCCGAGAACATCCCGGGCGTTGTCAGCGTAGTGAACTCCATCGCACTCACCTTCGGCGGCCGCTGATGCACAGGCCGCAGCGGGCGAGCCAGCTGGGTGTCTGGCTGGTGGCGATCGGTACCCTCATTCATCCGGGGACAGTGCTCGCGCAGCAGGGTGGGTCGAGCGGCGGTGCCGAAGGAGTGCCGGCACGGATCGCTACAGCGTTGACCGCCTACCGCGCGCCGGCGCGCGCAGCATCCGTTGACCATGGCGCCGCGGCAGCGCTGCGCGATGTCTACGCGCAGCGTGCCAATGTTCCGCTCTGGAGCCACGAGGGACACGCGACCGCGCAGGCGCAGGCCGTCGTGCGCATCCTGCAGCACGCCGCTGGCTATGGACTGGAGCCGGAGGATTACGCCGGCAATGCCATCGCGAAGCTCGCGGACAAGCAGCCTCCCTCCGCCAAGGCAGATGCCGAGCGCTTGGGGCGGTTCGATGTGCAACTTTCCGGAGCGACGCTGCGCTTCATGAGCGATCTGCACTACGGACGCGTGAACCCTGCCTCGGCGGGCTTCAATCTTCAGGGCATGCACCAGCCGCTCGATCTGGTTGCGAGCCTCACCGCGCTCGCATCTGCGAATGATGTGAACCAGACCTTGGCCGCTATCGAGCCCCCGTTCCATCACTATGCGCTGCTCAAGAATGCGCTCGCCAAATACCTGGATCTCACGCAACACCCCGAGCTGAAACAGCTGCCGCCGATAAGCGGCTCGCTCAAGACCGGCGATCCGTACGCGGGAGCCATGGCGTTACGGCGGCTGCTCAGCGCACTCGGCGACATGCCGGGGTCGGGCGCGGCGCCGGCCGAGCACGACATTTTCAGTGCCGAGTTGAGCGAAGGCGTGCGCACGTTTCAGCAGCGCCACGGCATGAACGCAGACGGGGTGCTCGGCAAAGCCACCTTGGTGGCGTTGAGGACCCCGTTCACGAAGCGGGTGCGCCAGATCGACCTGACGCTCGAGCGCTGGCGGTGGCTGCCGCCGTTCGTGACACCGCCGATAATCGTCAACATCCCGCAGTTCCGCCTGTTCGCGTTCCGCACGACGGAGGACCGCGTCGCCGACATCCTGCAGATGGATGTCATCGTCGGCAAGACCTACCCGCGCATGCAGACGCCCGTGTTCGAGTCGGACATGCGTTACCTGGTATTCAGGCCGTACTGGGACGTGCCATCGAGCATCCTGCGCAACGAGATGCTGCCGAAGATACGCGCCAACCCAGGGTATCTGGCCGCGCAGCGGCTGCAGATCGTGAACGGTCAGGGCGATGACTCGCCGGTGGTAGCGCCCTCACCCGCGGCCATCGAGGCGCTGGCAGCGGGCAAATTGCGACTGCGGCAGATGCCCGGTGAGGACAATGCGCTCGGGCTCGTGAAGTTCTTGTTTCCCAACACCTACAACGTCTACCTGCACTCGACTCCGGCCCACCGACTGTTCAAGGAATCGGTGCGCACTTTCAGTCATGGCTGCATCCGGGTGAGCGATCCGCTCGCGCTCGCGACCCACGTAATGAGGGACGAGCCCGGCGAGTGGACGCGCGAGAAGATCGACGCGACCATGAATGGCACAAAAACGGTGCGCGTGAATCTGCAGCGCCCGATCACCGTATTGATTCTTTACGGGACGGCCTTGGCGACCGAGGCTGGCCCCGTCATGTTCTTCGAGGATATCTACGGATACGACAGGAAGCTCGAGCAGCGGCTGAGTCTGCCGCCTGCGCGCTGAGGCACCTCAGGAAATCTCGCCTGCCGCGCGCTCGACCGGCCACTACCAGTAGCGCACCCGCCCGTTGTCGAGGTGCACGAAATCGGATTGCGGATAGAAACCCACTCCGCCGCGGCCCAGCCCCAAGGCAAGCTCGCGCAGCCTGCTGGTCCGGAATCCCGGCAGCCGCACGTCGATTGCGCGACCTTGCAGATGCAGGCTGTGCTCGGCAACGCCGCTCGATTGCCGGTGCAGCGCTGCGTTGGTCAGCGGGGAGCGGTAACCGCTGATCACCTCGTAGGGCTCGTCGCGATCGGCGAGCACGCGCAGATCCGCGAGAATATCGAGCACTTCGGTGTCGATGGGATGAACGTCGCCGGTGCGGAAGTCCCGCAGCAGCTCATTGATCCGCTCGAGCTCCGGGGCGCGATACTGCCCGGCCTCGAAATACACCGTCGATAGCCGCTCGCCCGTATGGGTGTGCACGAACGACAGCGCGCGGCGCTCGGGAGCACGCGCCCAGGCGGCGCCGAACGGCAGCAGCATGGCTGCGGCGCCGGCGCACTGCAGAAACCGGCGTCGGTCCGAGCGCTCGGGATAGCGGCGATAGAGAATTGCCGTCACGCGGCCATGGCTCCTGTGGGCAGGCGGCGCATCATACCCGGGAAAAGCCGAGCGGCAACAGGTCGCCGGTCACGCCTCAGCATATCGCGCGTCAGCGGTTTACCATTAATCGGCCTGCCATCAGAAGCGCAGTCCGATCGTGACCGGGATGAACTCCAGCGGCTGCGGCGAGGTCTCGATGCGCGTGTAGCGCGCCTCGATGAAAAGCGTCGGTCCCTGGAGGCGGAAGGCCATGCCGATGCCGCCATTCCAGCCGAATCGAGTGGTCGAATTCGATGCCACCACGACGTTGCCACTGCCGTAGTAGCAATAACCCCACCAGGGGTTGCACACATAGCCGTAACCGTACTCGGTGAGCTGCACCTCGGTGTAATAGGCGCCGATCCCGCCGATCAGGTAACCGTAGGTGGTTGGCGAGAAAAGGTGTTGCGCTTCGAGGTTCAGACTCGCCGACCAGATGTCGGCCCAGCCACCGGTGATATTGAGGCCGGTGGCCGCCGAGCCCGCGTTCTGCAGTGCTCGCGTCGCATTGTTCGCCGCGTAGTTGAAATCCAATCGCACTCCCAGGGGATGTCCGGGCTCGCGCCAGGTCACCGCAAAACCGAGGTCCCATCCGGACTGCAGAATGTCGGCGGTCTGGCCCACGGGCGGATTGACACCACCCATCATGTACCAGCGCACCGGCGAGTACTCCTGAGCAAAAGCGCCGGGTGCGGCCGCAAGCAGCGCAGCGCAGGCGCACAGTGCTAAGCGTGGCGGCATCGACTCCTCCTTTCCTGGAAGAACGCACACTTCTTTACCGCATTGGTCGGCTGCGTCGCAACGCGATTCAGCAGCTTATGTGAAGCGGTCGTGGCCGCACGCCGACGCTCATCCGAACGAATGGCCGCGGCCGCGGTTGACACTGTGGTGCGACCGCAATTGCAGGAGGCCCCCCCGGGTGGGGTACGGCGGCCCGGGACCGCGAACGGCGTCGTTACTTTCCACGACCGGTGGCTTCGTCGAGTCCCTCGCGCAGCACGCGCGCCCACTTGCTGAGCGCGGTGCGTGCGGAGCTCATGTTGGTGACGGAGTTGGTGATCTGGAAAGTACCGGTGTCCCGGCCCTGAACGCTGTCGACCGCCCGGGCCATGAGCTTCCCCGTCACCGAGTCACGCAGCTCGGCGACGAGCGTCATGTGACCGGAGTTCGTCGTGTAGGTGCGGCTGCGACCCGCCGACATTTTCTCCGGCGCGGTAATGTACAGGTTTACGATCGCCGCCGAGACCCGCAGCACGTCGTCGCCGCTCTCAGCGACGACCGGGTAACCGTTCTCGGTGAGCTCCTCGGTGAACACCTTGCGGAATTCCTCTGCCAGCGCCTGCTTGATCTTCTCGATATCACTGTTGCTCAAGCGTCGCGAAGGACTGCGCTCGGAGTCGTTGGGCTTCCAGTTCTTGTCGAATTCGACCTCGATTGGATCGAGTCGCACACGCTTGTAGCCGGAGAAATCCGCCTCGGGCAGCTTGTAGACATGGTCGAGCTGCTTGCTCTTGACGCGTGCCAGACCGTCCCATTCCTTCGGTGGCTCATCGGTCAGGGCCGCCATCGGCCACAGCGCTGCCAGCGCCCCTACGAACAGCAGTGCAAGTGCCATGTGCTTGGCGGCGGACTGCATATTGCTCATGTGGAATCGTGTCATCTGTGTTTCCTCAGGTGCTCCACACTACTGGGGCACGACAGGCGTCCATGACTTGTCGGGATTGAAGCGCTCCATCTTCTGGAATTCCTCCAGCGTCGTGGGTCCAAGATCCTTCTCGTAGACCACTCCGGTGTGACTCACCATGAAGGTCTTGAGTCCCGTCTCCCCGTACTCGGCCGGCGCGGCAATGAGTGCAAAGCCTCCGATCATGATGCCCTCCACCACGTAGTCCATGGCGCCGAGCGGAGCCGCCGGCCCCTGACTCTTCAAGACCTTGAAGAAGTATCCGTGGTAAGGCTCGGCTTTGAGGTTGTAGCCCTGTTCGATGGCGTTAGCGATCTTCTCGCCGATCGGACCACCCCAACTGCCGTCGGGGTTCTGCCACGCGAGTCCATCCTGCTTGCCGGGATTGCTGATGATGCGCTGCGCGTACTGGGACGGCTCGTAGCCCTGGCGCTTGCGATAAGCGAAGTCGAACTGCGCATCCACATAGCCTTCACAGATGTCGATAGCATCGAGCTCGTTGCTGCCGATGCGACGGTACATGAGCTCCTGGCGCCCCCCGGCGGCATCGAAGGACCAGCGGCCATTGTGCTTTACGATAGGAAGCGCAAAAGGCCAATCCTCCTCGCCGACGAGTAGATAAGCGCGCGCCTCGTTCTTGGGATCGACCGCAACGTGCTTCTTGTTGCGAGCCTGAGCCGCGAACTCCTGCGAGCGCTCGCGGTCCTGTGCGTACTCGCCCGTTAGGATGAGATCCTCACCCTGCGTGCCCACGATGCGGATCAGCGAAGTCACGTCGAACTTCTCCGCTGCATCGACCAGCGCATCGGCGGCCTTCTCCGCGGATTCAAATGTCTGCGCCCCGGCGGCGCCCGCTTTCCCTGCACTCGCCTTGGCCGATGTCGCCATGGCGGGAGTCGCGGCCGGCTCCGCCGCCATCACTGCGCTCAGCAGTCCGCCGAGAATCAAGCCCAGGACGCAAGACACTCTGACGCCGCTCATCTGCGCCTCCCGCCGCCGCCACGCGCACCGCCGCCCCCGCGGCCGCCGCCACCACGAGACCCGAAGCTCGATGAGCCGCGGCTGCTCGACGCGGAAGCCCGCGAACCGCTGTAGCCGCTCGAGGACGAGAACGCATCCCGTCCTCCGCCGCGTGATCCGCTCGAGCTCCCGCGGGAAAGATCACGTCCGCCGATGCTGTCGGATCCGCGGCTGCCTGAACCTGCACCTCGACCCCCTGCGCCGCCTCCCGCGCTGCGGTCGCCAACACCGGCGCCACCTGGGCTCGAAACGTTGCCGCCCTGACGACTGATCTGCTGCCGCGCGCCAGCTTGTCGCGTCGAGGCCGAGGCGCCGCGTGTACTGCCGCCAAAGCGATCCGCTGTCGCTCGATCTCCGTACGGTGCGCCACCGCGATGCTGCGGGTTATGCTGCCAACCGCTGCTCCCACCGCCCGCTCCACCGGGACCTTTCGGACTTCCGGCGCCGGGCTTGGCACCGCCTCCGGGACCGCCGGGTCCACCGACCCCTCCGACGCCACCCGCACCACCGACCCCACCGACTCCGCCGACACCACCCGGACCACCTACCCCGCCGACACCACC
>DASQYM010000080.1:0-27375 GCA_035639195.1 Steroidobacteraceae bacterium | reverse complement strand
TGTCAGTGTCGTCGAGCTACGGTGA
Source organism: Steroidobacteraceae bacterium (assembly GCA_035639195.1). Lineage (GTDB taxonomy): Bacteria > Pseudomonadota > Gammaproteobacteria > Steroidobacterales > Steroidobacteraceae > 13-2-20CM-66-19. Next base: position 27,350 of record DASQYM010000080.1, on the reverse strand, counting down.
TAGGGTTATCGCGCCGCTGCGACGCGCCGATGGTGGCGTACTGAGTCTTCGGTGCTGCCGCTCGACGGCCGGTAAACATGCTGGGAAAATCGGCGCGATGCCTGTGATGGAATCGAGCCGACACCTGCGCGTGGCAGTGCAATCCGGCGCTATGGTCGTTCTCACGCTGCTTGCACATGTGCCAGTCTTTGCAGCGGATGCGCCACCGTCCATCAAGATTGCCGTATTCCCGTTCGAGCTCGAGGATCTGAGTCCTCCAGCGGTACTGCTGCAGAAGCCCACAGAGAGTGCGACAACCATGGAGAAGGTGAGTAGCGCGGCCCGTGAGGAGCTGGCGCACTCCGGACGTTATACCGTCATCGATGCAAGCAAGGTTGACGCCAAGGCGGTCACCGACAAGACCCTGCGGGACTGCAACGGCTGCGAAGCCGCCCTTGCCGAGCAACTCGCCGCCCAGCAGTCCATGATTGGCCTCGTGAGAAAGGTCACCGAGACGGATTACTACGTCGTGATCCGGATTCGTGATGCCCACACCGGCAAGGTTCTCGACCAGGAAGAGGCCCTGTTTGCCGGCGATCAGACAGGCTGGGCGAGCGGAGTACGGATGCTGATCAGACATCAAGTGTTGCCGACTCAAAACTGAGCTACGCGCATGCGCATGTTCGAGCTGTCGGACAAGGTTGCCATCGTCACCGGGTCGAGCCGCGGGATCGGCAAGGCGATCGCCATGCAGATGGCGCTGCAGGGCGCGCGCGTCGTGATCTCGAGCCGCAAGCGGGAAAACTGCGAGGCGGTGGTTGCGGAGATTGCTGCGGCCGGTGGCAGCGCGATCGCACATGCCGCGCATGTCGGGCACAAGGAAGAGCTCAAGGCACTCGTCGATGCCACCATCGACAGGTGGGGACGCATCGATATCCTGGTGTGCAACGCGGCGACCAACCCGCACTTCGGTCCCTCGGTTTCGATCAAGGACGAAGCGCTCGAGAAGGTGATCCAGACCAATCTCTACAGCAACATCTGGTTGTGCAACCTCGTGCTGCCGGGAATGGCCGCGCGCCGCGACGGTGCGGTGATCATCATCTCCTCGGTCGCGGGCTTTTCCGGCACCAACATGCTCGGCGCCTATGCCATCTCCAAAGCCGCTGACATGCAGCTGGCGCGCAATCTCGCCGTCGAGTGGGGGCCGCACAACGTGCGGGTCAACTGCATCGCACCCGGTGTCATCCGCACGCACTTCGCCAAGGCTTTGTGGGCGGACCCGCAGCGCGAGGCGGCGTTGGCGCGCCGCTATCCGTTACGCCGTATCGGCGAGCCGGACGATGTCGCGGGTATCGCCGTGATGCTCGCCTCGCGCGCCGGCAACTTCATGACCGGGCAGACCGTGGTCGTCGATGGCGGCGGTCTCATCGGCGGCGAGTCGCTCACGTAGCGCAAGCGGACGCCGCGCGCGTCCGCAGCAGCGCGTAACCCGCCAGCAGCAACCCGAACCACACCGGCGCGACGTACAGCGCAACACGCGTATCGGGCCGTTTCGCCAGCAGCACCGCGACCAGCAGCAGGAACGCGAGCACCAGCCAGTTGGCAAGCGGCGCGCCCGGCATGCGAAAAGGTGCCGCGCGCGCTCGCCCGGCTGCGACCGCGCGGCGGTAGTTGGCGTGGGAAACGAGGATGATTCCCCAGGTCCAGAGCGTGCCGACGAGCGCGACGCTGGTGACGATGGTGAACACCCGCTCGGGAACCAGGTAATTGAGCGCGACACCGATCAGCATGATCGCGGCTGAGGCGTGGATGCCCGCCGCAGGCACCTGCTGCGGATTCAGCGAGGCGAATGCGCGCGGCGCCTGGCCGCGCTGCGCGAGCGTCCAGAGCATGCGGCCGCTGCTGAAGAGTCCGCTGTTGCAGGATGAAGCGGCCGCGGTGATCACCACCAGATTGACGATGCTCGCTGCGCCAGCTACTCCGAGCTTGCCGAACACCGCGACAAAGGGGCTCACCTTCGGGTCGAGCTCGGTCCAGGGGAGGAGCGACATGATGATGAGCAGTGCGCCGAGATAGAAGATCAGAATGCGGGCGATGATGCCGTTGGTGGCTCGCGGCAGCACCACAGCGGGATTCTCGGCCTCGCCCGCGGTCACGCCGATCAACTCCACTCCCTCGTACGCAAACATCACGATCTGCAGCGACAGCAGTACAGCGAGGATGCCCCCCGGCAGGAAGCCACCGTGCGACCAGAGGTTCGAGAAACTCGCGCTCGGTCCGAGCGTGCCGACGTGGAAGAGGATCACGTACAGCCCGGCGATGATCAGCGCGACGATGGTCACCACCTTGATGAGTGCGAACCAGAACTCGAGCTCCCCGAAAACTCGCACCGCCAGCAGGTTGGCGCCGTAGAGCACGAGCAGCGCGATGAGCGGCGGCAGCCACTGTGGCACCTGCGGCAGCCAGAAATCCACGTAGATGCCGATGGCCGTGATCTCTGCCATCACGGTCACCACCCAGGCGAACCAGTACGACCAGCCGGTGATGAAACCAGGAAGCGGCCCGCAGAACTCGTCCGCGTAGCTGGCGAATGAGCCGGCCACCGGTCGATATGTGAGCAGCTCGCCGAGCGCACGCATGATGAAAAAGATCGCCACCCCGCCCACTGCGTAGGCGAGCAGCAGTCCCGGGCCGGCCTCGTGAATGGCCTTGGCCGAGCCAAGGAACAAGCCGACACCGATCGTGCCACCGATGGCGATCAGCTGGATGTGACGGTTGCGCAGATTGCGTGCGAGTGAGGTCGTTGCGGTTTGCGACATATGTGGGTTTCCGTATGCGCGGGGTCGGATGTCAGTGCGCGAGTGGCGGCCCGAGCAGCGCATAGCGCCGGCCCTGCGGCAACTCGTAACGCTGCACGAGGGCTGCGCTCCCGGCTGCCGTGAGCTCGCCGGCGATGCCATCCCCCGCGCGCGCACCGGGGAGGAAGCGGCCGAGCCGGTACGTCAATGCTCCGGAGGCATGTCCAGGAAGCAGCACCAGGACGCGCGCGGCGGGGCCCTCGGTCCGGAACCACCCCGCCACCAGCTGCTGTGCGCGCCCCAAGCCGCTTTCCGATTCAGCTGCGCTTTCGCTGCCTGGCGGGAGTACCGGGTCGGCTGCCGTGCTGAGGATGGTGAAGGGCGTACGAAGCCCGCGATCGAGCACCGCGATCGTCGTCTCGTCCGGGTCGAGTAGCGCAAGCGGCTGGTGCGCAGTGTCGGCGTGGATGCGCCGCGCGAGAGCCGGCAGGTCCTGCCAGCGATCGACGATCGGCAGCACCACGGCCGCCGCGAGGCATAGCGCGGCGGCATAGGCGCTGTAGGTCCACGCAAGGCTGCGCAAGGGGTCGCTGGCACGCTGCGCGTGCGCGGCGCACCGCAGCGCGAGATGGGAAGCTGCGATCACCGCGACGGCGAACGCAGCCGAGCTTGGCCCGCGCGACTCACCGGCCGCAGCGAACAATACGAGCGCGCACGCCAGGGCCCAGGCGATGAGTGCTATCAGGTAACGGCTGAAGCGCAACGCGAGGCGGTCGAGCCAGCCAGGGGATTGCTGCGTATCGTGCGCCCAAAGGCCCGCGAGCAGTCCAAAGCCGAGGAGCGACGGTGCCGCATACACATCGCGTGCGGTGGCGGCAACCGACAGCAACACGAGGAAGGGCAGGCTCGCGCACAGCGCAAAGCGCCAGGCCGTGGCGTCGGGCCCACCCTGGCGCACGCGCTCCCACGCCCGCACCAGTGCCGCCGCGACCACGAGTGTCCAGGGCAGCAGATACAGCGGCAGCTCGAGCAGATACTTGCCCGGCCAGTTGTGATGTCCACTCGTATAGTCGAGCGCCGCCGGAGAGGAGATTCGGGCGAACCGCCCGATGTTGTTGTGCCAGAAGAGCGTGCTCAACGTCTCGCCGGCGTTGCGCTCGTGCACGACAGCGAACAGCCAGGGTCCGATGAGCAGCGCCTGGATCAGGAGGCCCGCATACATCTCCCAGCGACGCAGCTCCGACCAGCGGCGCTCCCAGGCGATCAGCGCGAGCAGCGCCAGCGCCGGCACCAGCCAGCCCGGCGCGCTCTTGGCCATGAACCCTATGGCGGCACCCAGGTGCATGAGCGCGTATCCGCGTGCCTTGGAGGAGCCAGGCATGGCGCGGTAACCACGCCATGCTCCGAGCAGGGCGAGCGCACAGCCGCCGAGAAGGCACGCATCGGGCGCAAGCCATACGCTGACCCGAAACGCAATGAGCGCGCTCATTGCGACGAGCGCCGCGACGATGGCTGCCACCGCCTCAGTCTGCATCGCCAGCGCAATGGCCGCCACGCTCGCTGCGCCGATCACCGCATAGAGGAGATTCGCGGCGCGGGCTGCGCCGGCGGAATCTCCGAACAGCGCGAGCCCCGCTGCCGACATCCAGTACGAGAGCGGCGGTTTCTCGAGAAATGGCACATCTGCGAGCTGAGGCAAAGTGCGATCACTCTGCAGAGTCATGCGCCAGGCGACGTCGGCTTCGCGCGGCTCATCGGGAGTCCACAGCCCACGACCGAACATGGCGATCAGCCACAGCGGCGCAAGCGCCAGCACGACCAGCGGGCCGGCTGAGCGCGCAGGCGCCCACGAACGCGGCGATATGAACAACAGATCCCCTCGAGGGCTCGATCTTCTCGTGAGCCGATTATGCGCTAGCGGGATCCGCGGGGATCGCGTGGGTTCAGCTCAGACCGGCAGCGAGTAGCGCACCACCATGCGCACGATGCGGGCGTGATCGCTCGACCAGTGTGTGAAGCCTTCGCATACCTGCCGTGTGCCGGCCTCGGGGGTGCTCTCGGAGTAGGTCGCGGCAAAGCGCGCTTCGCCGGACTCCTGCCCCGGAAGGTAGCGACTTGCGCTCCAGGGTGCGCTGGAGTCGGCGATCCGACTGAAGAGGGCAACTTCGGTGAGGCTCGCATCGGCGGGGACCGTTGCGCAGAGCGTTACCGGGCTCGCCTCGGCTTCCGTGCATGACCGGACGGCCGCTGCGGATGCTTCGCCGGGAGGCTGCGAGGGGCTCGCAGCTGGCGAGACCGGTCCCGCAGTCGCGAGTATGCCGGATACTGTTGCGGAGGGGGCCTGAACCGTGGTCAGCACCGGTGAGCCGAGCGGCGGCCGGCATGCGGACACATTGGCCGTCACCACGATGCCATCATTACCGATCCGCCGCAGCACGCCGCTCTCGATGTCCGCACGCTCGCTACCGCGAGTGAGTTCGAGCTCGCTCGCGGTATGGCTGATCTCGGAGACGCGGGCTTGCAACTCGCGCTGCATCACCGCCTGCGCCGCACGCTCGCCCGCCGTGAGCCACTGTGAGAGCGCGAAGCCGCACACACCGGCGGCGCCGATGACCGCAAACAGGATGATGAGCTGCAGCCGGTTACGGCGGCGGGCAGCGGCCGAACTGCGGCCTGCCGCCGCCTCGCGCAGCAATGCCGAGCGCAGCTGCACGAACGACGCCGACAGCGTCGCGGTTCCCGCGATGATGGCGGCGAGCACTGAGTCGGGTATCGACATGGGCGCTTCCGCGGCAAGCTCTTCCCGCCACGCTAGCACGGCCGTTCGGGCGATAGCCGGCGGGCGGCGGTCCTGATCCGAAAAACGCGATGCACATCACACGGGACGCGCGCTGCCGGCACTCAGCGTGTCCCGGGATGCGTGCAGCGCGAGCCAGCGCTCGAGCGGATGATGATCGATCTGCAGAAGATGCAGGCCGAGCTTCGAGCGCCGCCAGAGGACATCAGCGACCCTGTGGGCGAATTCCTCGCGGCACAGGTAATCGACTTCGCGCTCGTACAGCTGCGGCAGCAGCTCCTGCCCGAGGTCGGTGAGCGCGGTGGACGCGCCGAGTAGCTGCTCGATGCGGGTGCCGTAAGAGTGCGCGTAGCGTCGGCGCAAGGGAGCGGGCAGCCAGGGGTAGCGTCGCTCGAGCGCGCGCAAGAACACAGCGCGGCTCCCCTGCGGCAGGTCCCCGCCCGGCAGCAAGGCTTTGGCGGTCCAGGCTGCCGCGCGCACACCGAGTGGCCCGGCGAGCAGGTTGACGGCATCTTCCGCGAGGCGCCGATAGGTGGTGATCTTGCCTCCAAACACCGAGAGAAGCGGCGCGGGTTGGCACTCGAGCTCGAGAGCATAGTCCCGCGTGACGCGCATCGGATCACTCGACTCGTCCTCGAGCAGCGGGCGCACGCCCGAGTAGCTCCACAGAATGTCTGCCGTGCCGACCTGCGGGCGAAAGTAGCGATTGACGAGTGCACAAAGGTAGGCGACTTCGGATGACTCGATGCGCACCTCGGCCGGATCGCCGTGAAAATCGAGGTCGGTCGTTCCAATGAGCGTGAAATCCTGGTGGTAGGGAATCGCGAAGACGATGCGTCGGTCCTCGTTCTGGAAAACGTACGCGAAGCGGTGTGCGAACAGTCGCGGCACCACGATATGACTTCCCTTGACCAGGCGCAGCTGATGCTGCGCACGGCCAGGCAGCGCAGCGGCGAGCAAACCACTCGCCCACGGGCCGGTGGCGTTGGCGACCGCGCGGGCGGCGACGGTCTGCGCACCCGCAGCGCCGCGCAGCAGCGCACGCCAGCTGCCACCCTCGGCCGTAAGCTCCTCGCAGCGGGTATGTGTCAGGATCCTGGCGCCACGCATGCGGGCGTCGAGGGCGTTGAGCACCACCAGTCGTGCGTCATCGACCTGTCCGTCCGAGTACACGAAGCCGCGCCGGTAGGGCGCCTGCAGGGCAGCGCCGGCGACATGGGTCCGCAGGTCGATGACCGCCGAGCCCGGTAGACGCTGCCGTGCGGCGAGATGATCGTAGAGAAACAGTCCCGCCCGAATCATCCACGCTGGACGCAGATGCGCCGCATGCGGCATCACGAAGCGCAACGGTCGGATGATGTGCGGTGCTGCCGCCAGCAGCACTTCGCGCTCCCGCAGCGCCTTGCGTACCAGCGCGAAGTGATACTCCTCGAGGTAGCGCAGACCGCCGTGGATCAACCCGGTGCTGGCGGATGAGGTGTGCGCCGCAAGATCATCCTGCTCGCACAGTATGACGGAAAGTCCACGACCGGCGGCGTCGCGCGCGATGCCGGTGCCGTTCACACCGCCCCCGACGACCAGCAGGTCACAGCTTGCAGTCCCGGCGCCGCTCTTCTCCGCCGCGCGGTCCTCGCAAGATCGCTCATCCATGCGAGGGCGGACGCTCACTCGCTGCACTGGGCGAGAATGCCTGGGGTGGCTCTCATGAAATAGTTTGGCGCGGCGCCTGCCGGCCGTAGTAGTCGGGATAGTCCTTGGTGAGCCCCTTGAAGCGGCGGTGAATCCACAAGTACTGCTCAGGGACGAGGCGCACCTGCGCCTCGATCATACGGTAGAAGCGCGCCGTATCGGCGATCGCAGACTCGCTCGGGAAGTCCTCGAGCGGAGGGTGGATCACCCCGAGGTAGCCCTGGGTCCCTGGCAGCCGCCGAAAGAAATAAGGCAGCACCGGTGCGCCGGTGACGCGCGCGAGGCGTGAGGTGAGTGTGTTGCTAGCTGCGGGGATGCCGAATAGCGGCACCATCTCGGCGCCTTTCTTGCGGTAGCTCTGATCCGGCGCATACCAGACGCATTCACTGCTCCTCAGCGCGCCGATGAATGCGCGGATGTCGTCGCGCGGAATGCCGTGGCCACCCCAACCGACACGAAAGCGCTCGAAGGCATAGGCGATGACCTCGTTCTTCGGCGGCCGGTACAGAAAGCCGATGGGTGCCACACGCGTGAGCGCGCGCCCTCCCATCTCGAGCGAAGTGAAGTGTGCCGTGAGCACCATGGCGCCCCGCCCGCGTGCGAGCGCCGCCTGAAGATGCTCCGCGCCTTCGAGGCGCACGAGCTTCGCGAGCCGCTCGGGCGGGCCCCACCAGGCGAGCGGGATCTCGAGTAGCGCGATACCGAGGCTCGCAAAATGCTCCTTGAGCAGGTGCTCGCGTTCCGCGCCCGAGAGCTCGGGCAGGCACAACTCGATGTTGCGCCGTGCCGTCTCCACGAAGCCGAGCGCCAGATGGCGCAGCACCACCCCCAGCCAGCGACCGATGCGCACCATGGCGCTAAAAGGCAGGAATGCCAGCAGCCGCAGCAGCCCGAGGCCGATCCACGTAAGCCAGTAACGCGGCGCGAGCAGCCGCAGTCGCATGAGTACCCCCGGGCTCGGTCGGCGATTCGGCGGCGAGAATAACCGATTCCAGGGCGGTAACTGTGTTCCAATGCGCTCCCATGCAGACCGCCTCCCGGAAGCGGCGCGTACTCCTCATCGCGCTGCCCTTGCTGCTCGCTATCTGCCTCGCCGCCGTACTGTGGAACCGTCAGCCACCGCGCGAGCTCGTGCAGGGCGGGAACAGCCCCCCTGCGCCACGCGTAGCGCCCGAGACCGAGCAGCTCGATCCCACGGCACTTGAGTCTGCAGCCGCCTATGCCGGTGCGCACGGCTCGCTCGCGCTGATCGTGAGCCGTCATGATCACATCGTGTTCGAGCGCTACTGGGGCGGCACGGGTTTCGATACGCCTGTCGATGCGCAGTCGTTCACACCCTTGCTCGCGGCGCTCGCCGCCGGTGCGGCGCTCTCCCATCGGCTGATCGGCTGGCCGGATCAGCCGATCGAGGCATTCATCGGCGAATGGAGTCACGACACGCGCGGGGAGATCACCGTGCGCAACCTGCTGCAGATGTCGAGTGGACTCGCCAGGGGCGCTACCGCCGACCCTTCGGGCGATGTCACCGCGGCGCTGCTGCACACGCCGCTCGCGCGCACGCCTGGTGTCGCTCGGGTCGAGCAGGCGAGCGATCCGCAGCTGTTGGCACTCGTGCTCGAGCGGGCGACCAAACAACGCTACGCGAGTTACCTGTCAGCAGCGCTATGGCGGCGCATCGGCGCCGCCGATGCATGGCTCACGCTCGACCGCACGGGCGGTACCGCACGCGCGGACTGCTGCATGCTCGCACGCCAGGGGGACTGGATCCGTATCGGTGAGCTGCTGCTGCGGGATGGCAACTACCGCGGCGATGAGGTCATACGGCCGGGATGGGTGACACTCATGCGCGCGCCGGTGCAGTCTGACCCCCAGTACGGGACCTATGTGCGCGTGCGCTGGCCTCCCGCAGCGGGTCGCGAGGCGCCGGCCGCGCGCGATGTCTTCGCGGTGGAGGGTGAGGGTGGCAACCGGCTGTGGCTCGTGCCCTCGCTCCAGATCGCCGTCCTGTGCACCGGCGGTACGGGTGGCCGCGATGCGGACTGGGACGACAACCGACTGCCCAACCTCGTCATCCGCGCGGCGCGCGATGCGTTGCCGCCGGCCGCACAACCGGGTGCGGATATCTCCGCAATCGTGCCGGGACACTGAGCTCAGCAGGTCGTTGCCGATTGCCGCGCCATCTTGCCGCGCTGTTTTGCTTCTGTGTCATCGACACGCTCGGGTTCGGCATCCTGATCCCGCTCGTGCCGTATATGGCCGATCGCTTCGGCGTCGCTCCTCAGTTCATCACTCCCGTTCTGGGCAGTTATTCGCTGTGCCAGCTGCTCGCCGCGCCGTGGTGGGGTCGGCTCAGCGATGCTTTTGGCCGCCGGCCGGTGCTCATGAGCAGTCTCGCCGGTGCGTGCGCATCCTACGTGCTGCTCGGCTTCGCGCAGAACGTCTGGTGGCTGCTGGCCTCGCGCATGATCGCAGGCGCAATGGCGGGCAATATCGCCGCCGCCTTCGCCTACGCGGCGGATGTGAGCTCGCCGCACAAACGCGCCGCCTCCCTCGGGGTGGTCGGGGCGGCAATCGGCATCGGCTTCACGCTCGGCCAGCCGATCGGCGGGCTGCTCGCCGGCGGCGACCCGCGCACCGCCAATTTCGCTTTGCCGGCAGCGGTGTCGGTGGGCACGAGCCTGCTCGCCATTCTGCTCGTCAGGTTCGTGCTCCCGGAGAGCCATGCTGCGCAGCACCGCCGGCAGCATCCGGATGAGCCCCGCCGCGGTGCCTGGCAGTTACTCGGTACGCGCAGGGCGCTGGCGCTGCTCGCTGCGGCCACCCTCATCGTCACCTACTCGCAGTCGATCCTCGAATCGATCTTCGCCATCTGGGCACTGCACCGTTATGGATACGGCCCACGTGCAGTCGGCTTCCTGCTGTTTGCCGTTGCCTTGCCCGCCTTGCTCATGCAGGGGGGGCTGGTGCGGCTGCTCGTGCCAAGGCTCGGCGAGGGACCACTCGCGATGCTGGGGGTGTTGGCATATGTGACGGGACTGCTGCTGCTCGGCTGCGGTAATGCACTCGGTGCGACCGTCGCAGGGCTGCTTCTATGCGGACTCGGTCTGGGCGCCTACAACCCGAGTGCTTCCGCGCTCGCCTCGAAACAATCACGCGGCCAGGACCGCGGGGCGGTGATGGGTGCCTATGTGGCGAGCGGCAGTCTCGCGCGCGTGCTCGGCCCCTTCAGTTCCGGGCTGCTGTACGCCTCGCTCGGACCTGCGGCGCCGTTCCTCATCGGCGCCTGCGTGACACTGCCCGCGGCCTATCTGGTACGCCGCGCCGCATCGCTCAGCTGAGAGCGGCTCAGTCAACTTCGCTCAGCGCCACCTCGATCACGCCTTCGACTACGCGCAACGCGTGCGTCGTGAGCGGCTGCACGGCCGGCGGCGCGAGCACCCGGCCATCACGCAGATCGAAGGCGGCGCCGTGCAGCGGGCATACCAGGTAGGTCGCACGCAGCCGTCCCTCGCACAGTCGCGCTTCGGCGTGGGTGCAGATATTGCCGAGGGCGAAGAGCCCGGCACGCGCATGACAGATGACGAGCTCGCGCTCCCCGACGGTGCAGGCGCGCATGCTGCCCTTGGGCAGCTCGCTGAGCTTGAGTACCGGCGCGAAGTGCGCCACGGGCTTGACTAGAACTCGATCTCGGTCTGGAAGATCGACACAGCCTGCCCGCTGATCCATACGCCGGCGATCTCGCCGTCGGCGAATTCGAGCTCGACCTCCACGCGTCCCGGTCGATGGAGCGAGTAGCCCTGCACCCCGCAGAAGCGCGCGCGCTCGCCGTTGTGGCGCAGGAGACCCAGCCGTGCCAGATACGCACCGAGGAGCCCGTGGGCGTTGCCGCTCACCGGGTCCTCGGCGATGCCGAGCGCCGGGCAGAACATGCGCGCCTCGGTGAGGTGATCGGTGAGGTTGGCGACCAGGGTGAATACGAAGTAGCCGGCGGCGCCGATCTGCGCCGAGAGCGTCGTGAGGCGGGCGAGGTCAGGCTTGAGCTGTTTGAGGGGCTCGGGTCCGCGTACCCCAATCAGCAGTCGCGTCCCGGCGGCACCGACGATGCGCGGCGGGATGCGCGTGTCGAGACTCTCCGAGGCCAGCGCGAGCGCATCGAGCACCGCGAGACGCTCGCGATCGTTCAGCTCGCGACCGATCGGCGGCGGTGTGCGCCGAATGGCAATGCGGCGGTCCTCGTCGCTGCCGCGTACCTCGACGTCGACTATGCCGGCCTTGGATTTCTGCCGCTGCCAGCGGGGCGCTTCGTGCCGGCGTGACAGCACGTATTGCGCGGCGATCGTCGCATGGCCGACGAATCCGGCCTCGCTGCGCGGAGTGAAGAATCGGGCACGCACCGTGTGATCGTCGGCATCCGGCGCGAGAATGAACGCGGTCTCGGCATTGTTGAGCTCGCGCGCGATGGCGAGCATCTGCGCCTCCGAGAGCGCATCGGCGTTGAGCACCACACCGGTCGGGTTGCCAGTGAAGGGCTCTCGGGTGAACGCATCGACCTGATGGACCTGGACCTTGCGCGTCATCTGCTCATCCGCCGTTTCCACCCCGACCGGCCCATTCTAGGCCCGGGCCTGCGATCATAGCCGCAGCCGCAGTAGGGTGCGCGTGCAATACTGACGCCAACGTTTGCGCGGAGGCGGCACGCATGGACATCGGTGTCGAGATCAGTCTGTATCCGCTGAAAGCGGACTTCGTTCCCGCCATTCACGAGTTTCTCGAGCGTCTCAACGGTGCCGCCCAGGTGCGCGTGGTGACCAACAGCATGAGCACGCAGGTATACGGGCCGTACGATGCGGTGATGCGGGCGCTGCGCGATGAGCTGCGCACTACGTTCGAGGCTCTGGCAGATGCGCAAGACAAGGCCGTGTTTGTGATGAAGGTGCTCGGGCCGCTCCCGCCCGCATGACCGTCGCGCCGCTCCTCTGGCGGGCCGCGGGGCGAAGCGGCAAACTAGCAGATCCGGGGCGCTCGCGCCGCAAACCAAGCTATTTTTTCTTCCGGGGGTAGGGGACAGCATGCCGCTCTTGCGAGTCGTGGATCGCGACGGAGTCGAGCACGAAGTCGAGGCCAAGACTGGACTGAAGGTGATGGAGAATCTGCGCGAGCTCGATTATGGCGTGGCGGCGATCTGCGGGGGCATGTGCTCGTGTGCGACCTGTCATGTATACGTCGACCCGGACTGGCAGGGGCGCTTGCCGGCAATGATGTCGGATGAGCGGGAGCTGCTCTCCGAGTTGACCCACTATCAGGATAACTCGCGCCTCTCCTGCCAGTTGGAGTTCACGCCCGAGCTCGCAGGACTCCGGGTGCGCATCGCACCGGATGAGTAGGGCATGTCGGCTCCAGTAGTGCAGGTCGAGAGGCGCGGCGCCGTGGCGCTGGTTACGCTCAACCGGCCCGAGAGCGGCAATGCGCTCAATTTGCAGGTGGCCATGGATCTACTCGCGGCCGCCATGACCTGCGCCCGCACCGCTGCGGTGCGCGCGGTCGTGCTCACTGGCGCGGGGAGGCATTTCTGCTTCGGCGGGGATCTGCGCGCCTTTGCAACGCGCGCGCCGGGAGGCGATGACTACATCCGCGAGCTCACCACTTACCTGCATGCCGCGATCTCACGCTTGGTACGCATGGACGCGCCGGTCATTGCCGCCGTGAATGGCACGGCGGCGGGCGCGGGCGTGGGGCTGGTGGCCATGGCGGATCTCGCGCTGTGCGGGCGCAGCTCGAAGTTCAACCTCGCTTACACCCAGGCGGGGCTGACACCCGATGCCGGCACCACCTTCCTGCTGCCACGCATGCTCGGACTCAAGCGCACCATGGAGCTGCTGCTGCTCAATCGCAATCTGCCGGCCGAGGAGGCGCTCACCTGGGGACTCGTCAACGAGGTGGTGGCCGATGAGCAAGTGCTGCCGCGCACGCTCGAGATCGCGGAGCAATTAGCCCGGGGCGCAAGCGGCGCCTTCGGCGCCACCAAGCGGCTGATCGCGCACTCCGTCGGTGCGCTCGAGTCGCAGATGGTGCTCGAGAGTGAGACCATCGCCCGGCATGCGGTGGGGGCGGAAGGCCGGGAGGGGGTCGACGCCTTCCTCGAGAAGCGCAAGCCGCGGTTCCCCCACAGCGAGTCCGGCTAGCCATAGCTGCGCCCATGAGCTGGACCTTCCTGCTGCTTGCCGCGGCGCTCGCGCTGATCACGCTGCGCATCTATTCCAAGCTGCGCGCCTCGCGCAAGTTGCGTGCCGAGACCTGGGACGAGCAGGTGATCGGCCGGCTGCGCTCACAGGGCTACGCTCCCTTCAAGGACTATCGGGTGGATTTCTTTCTCGCCCTGCCGAACGAGGCGGCCTGTGCGGGCGCGCGCGCGCGGCTCGAGCCCGAGTTCAGCGTGGATGTGAAGCCGCTCGAGAACGATCCGGAGCTCGCCTACAGCCTGCATGCGACCAAGACCATGCGCTTGGTCGTGCCGGACATGCAGGAATTAAGTCGCCGATTGACCGCGCTCGCGAGCGAGCTGCACGGTCGCTACGACGGCTGGGCGGCGTAGCGCGCTGCGTGCGCGGCGCTCACCGCCGCGTCTCGGTCTGGCGCTTGACGATTTCGGTCGCAGCGGCGACCGCCGCCGCATCGCCGAGGTAGCGCCGGGCGCGGGGTCGAAGCTCACTGTCCAACTCGTACAGCAGCGGCACGCCAGTGGGAATGTTGAGCTCGACGATGTCGCTGTCGGCAATCTCATCGAGCATCTTCACCATGGCGCGCAGGCTGTTGCCATGCGCCGCGACCACTACGTTCTTGCCGGCGCGCAGCTCGGGCGCAATGCGCGCGTGCCAGAATGGCAGCACGCGTGCCAGCGTATCCTTCAGCGACTCGCTCGCCGGCAGCTCCTGCGGGTCGACCGTGGCATAACGCGGATCGAACCGAGGATGGCGCCGATCGTCCGCGCCGAGCGGTGGAGGTGCGATGTCGTAGCTGCGCCGCCAGACCTTCACCTGCGCCTCTCCGTGCTGCGCCGCCGTCTGCGCCTTGTCGAGCCCCTGCAGCGTGCCATAGTGCCGCTCGTTTAGTCGCCAGGAGCGCTCGACCGGTATCCACATGCGGTCCATCTCGTCGAGCATGATCCACAGTGTGCGTATGGCGCGCTTCAGCACCGAGGTGAAGGCGATGTCGATGGCGAGCTGCTCTTTCAGCAGCTCATGACCGGCCGCTATCGCCTCCGCGCGTCCCTGAGCCGAAAGGTCCACGTCCGTCCAGCCGGTGAACAGATTCTCGAGATTCCAGAGGCTCTGGCCGTGGCGAACGAGTATCAGCTTGCCGGGCATGCTCTGGTCCTGCGCGCTGGGGGGTGGTGCATCAGTTGGCGAGCTTGCGCAACGCTTCGACCCCCACCGTGAGGGTGGCGAAGTCCGCGGCCTCCGCGGCGCGCATTTCCGCAACCGTGCGTTGCCAGTGAGCGAGCTCCTGGCCGCCTGACTCTATCCAGGCGGTGACGCGCGCCGGAGCGCTGCCACGGCTCTTGTGATCGAGCACCCGCTCGGCCAGTCGGCGGTGTACGCGCAGCGCCGCATCGCGCAGGCCGGTGCGGGCGACCGCCTGCCACGGACCCTCGACAAGAAGCTTCTCGATGCGGGCCTGCAGCCAGTCGCAGCCAACACGCGCACCGATCTCGAAATACACCCGCGCCGCCTCGAGCACGCTCACCCGGTGACCGGCGGCGATCTCGGCGATGTCGAGCGCCGCGTTGAGCGCCTCGAGGCTCGCAATGCGCCCGGCGAGCGAGGCCGGCAGTCCGGCCTCGCTGTAGGTCTTGCGCGCTTCCTCGAAGCGCGCCAGCTCCGCCCCGGTGAGCACCTCCGGGGTCGCGCTCTCGAGCTGCTGCACGCCGCTGCGAAATTCGGCCACGGCGGCGTCCACCTGCAGCTCGGCGGGACGCGTGGTGAGCAGCCAGTAGGTGGCGTGGCGCAAGAGCCGGCTCGTCTGGAAAGCGGCCTCGTACTGCAGCTGCGCCCGCACCTTATTGTCGAGCGCCTCGATCTGCTCCCATACCGCACGCATGGCAAAGATCTCGCGCGCGGCGGTGTAGGCGCGCGCGATCTGCGCGGGCTCTGCGCCCGTATCGCCCTGCACCCTGGGCACGAATGTCGGCCCCATGCGATTGACGAGGCTGTTGGTGGTCGCGGTGGCGATGATCTCGCGGCGTAATCGGTGGCGGCGGATGGCGCGTGGAAAGCGCTCCTGCACCGGGGTCGGAAAGTAACGCGCCAGCTCTGCGGACAGATAAGGATCCTCGGGCACGTCCGAGGCGAGCAGATGGTTGTTGAGCCAGATCTTGCTGTAGGCGAGCAGGATGGCGAGCTCCGGGCGTGTGAGCCCGACGCCGCTCTTGCGACGATCGGAGAGCTCATCGTCGCTCGGCAGGAATTCGAGCGTGCGGTTCAGGACGCCTTCGCGCTCGAGCGAGCGGATGAGATGCTGGTATTCCGGCAGACGCGCGGCGCCCTGCAATTCGAGCGTGCTGATCGCCTGGCTCTGCAGGTAGTTGTTACGCAATACCAGCGCCGCCACCTCCGCGGTCATGCGCACGAGCAGACGGTTGCGCTCGCCGCGCGGCAGCTTGCCATCGGCCACCAACGGATTGAGCAGAATCTTGATGTTGACTTCGACGTCGGAGGTATTGACGCCCGCGGAGTTGTCGATGAAGTCGGTGTTGAGGCGCCCGCGCGCGAGCGCATATTCGATGCGGCCGCGCTGCGTGAGCCCGAGGTTGCCGCCTTCGCCCACCACCTTGGCGAGCAGCTGCACTCCGTTGATGCGCAGCGCGTCGTTGGCGCGATCGCCGACCTCGGCATTGCGCTCATCACTTGCCTTGACGTAGGTACCGATACCGCCGTTCCACAGCAGATCGACCGGCAGCGTCAGGATCGCGCGGATCACATCGTTGGGCGCGGCACCGGCGCCCTCCAGCAGCAGCAGGCCGCGCGCCTCGGGCGAGAGCACGATCGATTTGGCGGAACGTGCGAACACCCCGCCACCGCGCGAAAGCTTGCTGCGATCGTAGTCGTCCCAGCTCGAGCGCGGTAGCGCAAAGAGCCGCGCGCGTTCGGCAAAGCTCAGCGCCGGATCCGGTTCGGGGTCGATGAAAATGTGCCGGTGATCGAAGGCGGCCACCAGGCGGATGTGGCGCGACAGCAGCATGCCGTTGCCGAACACATCCCCCGACATGTCACCGATGCCGACGAGGGTGAAGTCGGTCTTCTGTGTGTCGATGCCCATCTCGCGGAAGTGACGTTTGACGCACTCCCAGGCGCCGCGCGCAGTGATGCCCATCTTCTTGTGGTCATAGCCGGCGGAGCCTCCCGAGGCAAAGGCGTCACCGAGCCAGAAGGCGTAGTCGGCGGAAATGGCATTGGCGATATCGGAAAAGCTTGCCGTGCCCTTGTCCGCAGCGACCACCAGGTACGGGTCATCGCCGTCGCGGCGCACCAGCTGCGGCGGCGGCACGATGCGTCCCGAGACGATGTTGTCGGTGAGGTCGAGCAGCCCACGTATGAAGGTCTGGTAACAGGCGACGACTTCCGCTTGCACCTCCTCGCGCGTGCCGCCGCTAAGCCGCTTGGGCACGAACCCGCCCTTGGCGCCGACGGGGACGATGAGAGTGTTCTTGACGTTCTGTGCCTTCATCAGGCCGAGGATTTCGGTGCGGAAGTCCTCGCGCCGGTCGGACCAGCGAATGCCACCGCGCGCCACCTCGCCCATGCGCAGGTGCACGCCCTCGACGCGCGGGCTGTACACGAAGATCTCGAACTTGGGCCTTGGTAAGGGCAGGTCCGGGATCTTGGCCGGGTCGAGCTTGAAGCACAGGTAGCTCTTGGGCCCGCCGCCGGCCGCGGTCTGGTAAAAGTTGGTGCGCAGCGTCGCCTGCACGAGTGTCAGGTAGGCGCGCAGGATGCGATCATCATCCAGGCTGGTGACGCTCTCCAGGCCGGCGCGCACCTGTGCCGCGAGGCTCGCGGCGTTGCGCTCGCCGCGCGCGCTGCTCGCGTGTGCCGGGTCGAAGCGCGTCTGGAATAAACGCACCACGTTGCGGGCGATGGCGGCGTTGGCGGCGAGTGTGCGCTCCATGTACGCCTGACTGAAGGGCACCCCGGTCTGCAGCAGGTAACGGCAGTAGGCGCGCAGCACCACGATCTCGCGCGCCTCGAGGTCGGCGGCGATCAACAGCCGGTTGAAGCCATCGTTCTCGATCGCACCGGTCCACGCGGCGCTGAACGCTTCGCGGAAATTCGCTTCCACGCGCGCGATGTCGACGCTCAGTCCATCGCGATGCTCGAGCTCGAAATCCTGGATCCAGGCGGCGCCGCCTGGGGGCCAGGCGAGCTCGTAAGGCCGTTCGGAGATCACGCGCAGGCCGAAATTCTCCAGCATCGGCAGCACATCGGAGATCGGTACCGGATCGCCGAGGCGCACGATGCGCAGGTGCACACGCTGCGGCTTCTGCCCGGCCGGCCGGTGCAGGCTGAGCTGCAACGCGCGCGGCTGCTCGCGCAGCGCCTCGAGTACCCGCAGATCATCGAGTGCTTCGACCGGCGTCACATCCTCCTGATAGCCGATCGGGAAGGCATGACGATAATGAGCGGCAAGCGCGCGACCTGCCGCCTCACCGCACCGCTCGATCAGGACCTGGCGCAGGCGGTCCGACCAGGTGAGCGCGGCTTCCCCAATGCGCCGCTCGATGGCGGCGAAGTCCGGTCGATGGCGCGCGCCCGGGTCGGTACGCACGAGTACGTGCAGCCGGGCGTGGCTGGCACCGGAGATCTGCGCCTGGCTCTCGACACTGGTGCCACCGAACCCTGCGAGGGCGATGCGCTCGATGCGTTGGCGCACCTCGGTGTTGTAACGATCGCGCGGCACGTACACCAGGCAGGAGTAGAAGCGGTGGTACGGGTCGCGCCGCACGAGCAGCCGTACCGTACGCCGTTCGTAGAGATTGACGACTCCGCGCACGATGCGGATGAGGTCCGGCACCCCCGCCTGGAAGAGCTCATCGCGCGGGTAGGTCTCGAGCACCGCCAGCACGGCCTTGCCGTCATGACTTGCCGGATCGAGACCGAAATGCTCGATCACGCGTTCGACCTTGCGGCGCAGCACCGGAATATCGCGCGGGCTGCCGAAGTAGGCAGTGGAGGTCCACAAGCCGAGGAAGCGATGCTCGCCATCTACACGGCCGCGCGCGTCGAAGGTTTTCACGCCAACGTAATCGAGCATCTCGCCGCGGTGCACGGTGGCGGTCGAGTTCGCCTTGGTGAGGATGAGCAGCTCCGGCTCGCGCGCCCGCGCCCGCACATCGCCACGGAGCACCGTGACACGTGCGCGGCCGCCGCGGGTACGCGCGGCGCTGAGAATCCCGAGGCCCGAGCGAGCATCGGGCACGAGGCGGTCTTCGCTGCGACCGCGCTCGAGACGGTAATGGCGATAGCCGAGAAAGACGAAGTGCTGCGCCTCCATCCAGTCGAGCAGGTGAGCCGCCTCGTTCACCTCCGCAGGCGGCAGCGGCGGTGGGTCGCTTTCCAGGCGGCGAATGATCTCGCGGGCGCGCTCGCGCATCGCCATCCAGTCGCTCACCGCCATGCGCACATCGGCGAGCGTCGTCTCCAGATCGCGCTGCAGCCGCGCGAGCTGTGCAGGATCGGTGACGTGGTCGATTTCGTACAGTTGCCAGGCTTCCGGATGGGTCGCCTGGGCCCCGTTGCTGCCGATATCGAGGAGCTGACCGCGCCGGTCGCGGCGCACCATCAGCACCGGATGCACGATCAGGTGGACGGCGAGCTCCGAGCGGCCGAAGACCATGCCGAGCGAGTCGACAAGAAACGGCATGTCATCGGTCACCGAGAGCACGAGCGTGTGCGGCGACTCGAAGCCATCGCTGCTGAGCTGCGGATTGAAGACGCGCACCAGCGAGCGTCCCGGAGCACGGCGCGCGCCGAACTCCAGATGCGCGAGCGCGGCGTGCGCCAGCTGTTTGGGTGAGCGCTCGGCGAGGTCTTCCTCCGCCACGCCGTGAAAGTACGTGCGCAGGAAACGCTGACGCAGCTCGCTGCGCCGCACCGACCCGGGAGCGGCGCGGGTGATGCGCTCGATGAGCGCCACCCGAGCGGCGGGAATGCTGCGCAGCAGGCGGTTGTCTTCGGCAACGGGTGGCGCGTGCATGAGCGATCGTCCTGGTCGCGGAGCGTGCGATGTCGTGTGCGCGGCGCGCATGCTGTACGGTCCGCGGGCGCAGCTCGCGGGTTGGTAACGCGATTATACATGCCACCGGCACCGCACCGCCCGCGCCCGCCCTCGAGCGGGCACAACGGCAGCGGTGTGTGTCGGGGTGCGCCCGCCGCCGCCTGCCGCGCGACTATAATGATCGTGGCGTAATTGAGGTGAGCTCATGAGTGGACTACCTGACAACCCGATGGGCACGGACGGCTTCGAGTTCGTCGAGTACACCGCCCCGGACCCGCAACTGCTGCGCGCGCTGTTCGAACGCCTCGGTTTTCCCGCGGTGGCACGGCACCGCTCGAAGAACGTGACGCTGCACCGTCAGGGCGAGATCAATTTCATCATCAACGCCGAGCCGCAGTCGTTCGCGCAGTCCTTTGCCCGCCTGCACGGTCCCTCGGCCTGTGCGATGGCGTTCAGGGTGGGTGATGCCGCGCAGTCCTATGCACGCGCGCTCGCGCTCGGCGCCAAGCCCGGGCCGCAGAGCGCTGGGCCGATGGAACTGAACATTCCCTCGATCGAGGGAATCGGCGGCTCGCTCATCTATCTGGTAGATCTGTACGGCGAGAGCTCCATCTACGATGTCGACTTTCGGCCACTGACACACAACGCGCCAAGCGCCAGCGCGGGTCTCACAGCGATCGATCACCTGACCCATAATGTCGGCCGCGGTCGCATGGACGTGTGGGCGGGCTTCTACGAGAAGCTGTTCAACTTCCGTGAGATCCGTTACTTCGACATCGAGGGCAAGCTCACCGGACTGCTGTCACGCGCCATGACCAGCCCGTGCGGCAAGATCCGCATCCCGATCAACGAGTCGCAGGACGACAAGAGTCAGATCGAGGAATACCTGCGCGAATATCGCGGCGAGGGCATCCAGCACATCGCGCTCGCCACCGCCGACATCTACCGCACGGTCGACGTACTGCGCGCTCACGGTGTGATGTTCCAGGACACGCCCGACAGCTATTACGAGGCCGTGACGGCCCGGGTGCCCGGGCACCGTGAGTCGCTCGCCGAGTTGCGCTCGCGCGGCATCCTGATCGACGGCAACCCGGCGAAGGGCGAGGGCGTGCTGCTGCAGATCTTCACGCGCAACGTCATCGGGCCCATTTTCTTCGAGGTCATCCAGCGCAAGGGCAATCAGGGGTTCGGCGAAGGAAACTTCCGTGCGCTGTTCGAGTCGATCGAGCGCGACCAGATCGAGCGCGGGGTGCTCTAACACCAGAGCAGCACCGGTGCAGTGTCACATATGAGCTTGGTCCACAGCACCGCCTTGGTCGAGCCGTCCGCATAGGTCACCGACCCGAGGATGGCGCCGCAACCGTCGACCGCAGTCGCATAGCTGTCGACGGCATCCGCCGGCACCGGCAGGTTCTCGTGACTTCCTTGCTGAGGAAATCGAAACTGCGCGCCGGATTCCGCCAGGCGCCCGCCGCGCTCCCGGGCAGCGGTCAGGGCCGATGTTCGCGCACCAGATATTCCTCGCTTTGCATCTCCGTCAGGCGACTTGCGGTGCGCACGAACAGGCCAGCGAGTCGTTCGCCGCGATAGAGCGCTCCCGGCGCTGCCGCCGCCGAGACGATTAGATTGACGTTGCGGTCATAGAACTCATCGACCAGCGCGATGAAGCGCCGCGCCTCGTTCTCGCGAAGTCCATCGAACACGGGCACGTCGGAGACGATCACCGAACCGAACTCGCGGGCGATCTCGATGTAGTCATCCTGGCTGCGTGCGGTGGCGCAGAGCGCGGCAAAATCGAACCACACCACCGCAGCGCTCGACTTGATCACCGGAATGGGGCGGCCCGCGATCTCGAGGGTGCCACCCTCCTGCCGATCGAGATCGGCGAGGCGGTCGAAGAGCGCTTGCAGCCTGGCGTGCGTATCCGCAGTCCCCGCAGAGAGGTAGATGCCTGCCTGCGTGAGCTGGCGCAGGCGGTAGTCGATCGAGCCGCCCAGGCGCACGACTTGCAGATGCCGCTCGAGCAGCGCGATTGCCGGCAGCAAGCGCTGGCGCTGCAGCCCGCCCTGATACAGCTCCTGCGGCGGCACGTTCGAGGTCGCCACCAGTGTGACACCCCGCCGGAAGAGTCCCGTGAACAGGCCTGCGAGGATCATCGCATCGGCAATGTCGGCCACGTTCAGCTCATCGAAGCACAGCACGCGCGCATCGCGAGCGATCGCGCGCGCCACGTGCTCGAGCGGTGAGAGATGATGGTGCAGGCGGCGCAGATGCTCGTGCACCTCGTGCATGAAGCGATGAAAGTGCCGGCGCCGTACCAGTCCGCGCGGCAGGCTTGCGCAGAACAGATCCATGAGCCACGTCTTGCCACGGCCGACGCCGCCCCAGAGGTAGAGTCCTTTCACCGGCGCTTCCCGGCTGCGACCGGCGAGCGCATCGAGCCAGCGCGGAAGCTGGATACCACCGCGCCGCGATGGCGCCGCCAGCACCCGCTCCCGCAGGTCCTCGAGTTGCGCCACTACGGCCAGCTGGGCGTCATCGCGCTCGAAGTGGCGTAGCGCGAGTTGCGCGGCGTACAGCTGCTGCAGATCCACGCGGGCCAGGCTCGAGACTGCCCCACCACCGGGCTGCTGCGCGGGTGCGTCGCTCCTCACCGCTTCAGGTCTTCAGATCGGGCAAGTCGCGGAAGTACTCGAGCGCACCGGGGTTGGCGAGCGCATCGACGTTCTTCACCGGCAGCCCGTGGATCATGTTGCGCACCGCGAGCTCGGTGAGCTTTCCCGACAGCGTGCGCGGGAAGTCCGGTACCGCGATGATCTTGGCGGGCACATGGCGCGCGGTCGTCTGCGAGCGGACGGTGGCGCGGATCTGCTGCTGCAGCGTTTCATCGAGCTGCGCATCGCCGCGCATGCGCACGAACAGCACGATGCGCACATCGCCGTCCCAGTCCTGCCCCACGGCGAGCGCTTCGGTGATCTGCGGCAGACTCTCGACTGCGGAATAGATTTCCGCGGTACCGATGCGCACGCCGCCCGGATTCAGCACCGCATCCGAGCGCCCGTAGATGACGAGACCATCGTGCTCGGTGAGCGCCGCGTAATCGCCGTGATGCCAGACGCCCGGGAACCGCTCGAAATATGCCGCGCGGTACTTAGCTCCCTGAGGGTCGTTCCAGAAGCCGAGCGGCATGCAGGGAAAGGGTGCCGTGCAGACCAGCTCCCCGCGCGCACCACGCAGCGGCCGCCCGCCATCGTCGAACACCTCGACCGCCATGCCGAGACCGCGACACTGGATCTCACCGCGATGGACCGGGCGAATCGGACAGCCTAGGGCGAAGCAGGAGACGATGTCGGTGCCGCCTGAAATCGAGGCGAGCAGCAGGTCGCTCTTTACCGCACGGTAGACATAGTCGAAGCCCTCCGGCAGCAGCGGCGAGCCGGTCGACAGCAGAGTCCGCAGCGCGGTCAGATCCACGGCCTCCGCCGGCACGAAGTTGCTCTTCTCCAGCGACGAGAGATATTTGGCGCTGGTACCGAAAACCGTCAGGCGCTCCTCCTGCGCCATGCGCCAGAGCACGCCCGGATCGGGGTGAAACGGGCTGCCGTCATAGAGCACGAGCGTCGCGCCCGTGGCGAGTGCGCTCACGAGCCAGTTCCACATCATCCAGCCGCAGGTGGTGAAGTAGAACACGCGGTCGCTGCGCTTCAGGTCGCTGTGCAGCAGGTGCTCCTTCTGGTGCTGCAGCAGCGTGCCACCCGCGCCGTGCACGATGCATTTCGGCACACCCGTGGTGCCGGAGGAGTAGAGGATGTAGAGCGGGTGGTTGAAAGGAAGTGGAGCGAAGGCCGCCGGCGCACCCGCGCTGCCGAAGTCCCGCCACAGACTCGTACGCCGCGCAGCCGCACCGAGCGAGGCGAGCGACGGCGCAGCGTCGAGGTAGGGGACCACCACCACGCGCTCGACCGCATCGAGCTTGGCGAGCACCGCGGCCATCGGAGCCAGGGAATCGATTCGCTTGCCGGCGTAGTAATAGCCATCGGCGGTGATGAGCACCTTGGGGCAGATCTGCCCGAAGCGGTCGAGCACACCATGAGCGCCAAAATCCGGCGAGCACGAGGACCAGATGGCACCGATGCTTGCCGTGGCGAGCATGGCGATGGCCGCCTCGGGTACGTTTGGCAGGTAGCCGGCGACGCGATCGCCGGCGACCACACCGGCGTTCCTCAAGCCCGCGGCGATGCGGGCGACCTCCGCGCGCAGCTCGCGGTAGGAGAGGCTGCGGCGGGTGCCGCGCTCGTTGCGGAATATCAGCGCCGGCTGCTCATCGTCGTAGCGCAGCAGGTTCTGCGCGAAATTGAGCTGCGTATCGGCGAAGAAACGCGCTCCGGGCATGCCCGTGGGATTCTCGATGACAGGCCCGCTGCCCCAGCTGGCGCGCACGTCAGCGAAGCGTGCGAGCTCTGCCCAGAAAGCTTCCGGCGAGCTCAACGACCATGCATGGAGCTGCGCATAATCGTGCAGCCGCAGCGCGCGGCGCGCGTTCAGGCAGCGCATGAAGCGGGTCAGATTCGCATCCGCGACACGCGCTACGGACGGACGCCAGAGCTCGGACATGGCCGAATGCTACAACGACTGGTAATTCGGTCCCGAGCCCCCCTCGGGCGTGGTCCAGGTGATGATCTCGTAGGGGTCCTTGATGTCGCAGGCCTTGCAGTGCACGCAGTTGGCGGCATTGATCTGCAGGCGCCGGCCGCCGCTGCCGTCATCGACGATTTCATACACGCCCGCAGGGCAGAAGCGCTCGCAGGGATTGCCGAATTCGTGACTGCAGCGCTCGATGCAGATGCGCGTGTCGGCTACCTTCAGGTGCACCGGCTGGCTTTCCTCGTGCGCGTTGCCGGCGAAGAACACGAACGACACCCGGTCGCGTGGCGGCAGCGTGCGCTCCGCCCAGCCACGGTCGGGAGAGTCGAACTCATCGAGCTTGCTCAACCGCGACCAGTCGGCGCTGTTCTTCAGCGTCCAGGGCGAGTGGCCGGCGGTGAGCAGCTCCCAGGCCGAATTGACGAGGCCGACCCACATGCCGCGCTTGAAGGCGGGCTTGAAGTTGCGGACGCGCTGCAGCTCGCGTCCGCCCTGCGAGGCGCGCCAGCGCGCATCGAAGCCCGCGCCGCCGCCGCTCGCAGCGATGTGCTCAGCCGCGAGGGCACCGCTGCGAATCGCCTGGTGTACACCTTTGATCTTGGCGAAATTGAGCGTGCCGCCGGCATCGCCAATCAGGATCGCGCCCGGCATCTCCAGCGTCGGCGTCGATTGCCAGCCGCCGGCCACGATGACGCGCGCGCCCGCCGAAACGATCTCCCCACCCTCGAGCAGCGGCTTCACTTGCGGGTGGTTCTTGTACTGCTGGAAGGCCTCGAAGGGCGCAAGGCGCGGATCGCGGTAATCGAGACCAACGATGTAGCCGACGTACACGCGGTCGTTATCCAGGTGGTAGAGGAAGCTGCCCGCATAGGTGTGCGGGTCGGCGGGCCAGCCGAGACCGTGCTCGATGCGCCCCGGACGCACGCGTCCTGGAGGCAGCTGCCACAGCTCCTTGTAGCCGAGCGCGAAAGTCTGCGGGCAGTGGCCGCGTGTGAGACCGAAGCGGGTGATGAGCTGCTTGGCGATCGAGCCGCGCGCACCTTCGGCGAGCACCGTGAGCGGCGCGTGGATCTCGACGCCGGCTGTGAAGTTCGGACCCGGCGCGCCGGTGCGGTCGAGTCCCATGTCACCGATCTGCACTCCCCTGACGGCGCCCCCCGTCTCGTAAAGCGGTGCGGCCGCGGCGAAGCCGGGAAACACCTCCACCCCGAGCGATTCCGCCTTCGAGGCGAGCCAGGCGGTCAGCTGTCCGAGAGAGACGATGTAATTACCGTGATTGTTGAAGGGCGTCGAATAGGTCATCGAGCGCGGCAGGAGCCTGATGAGCCAGTCGGGCACTGGCTTGAAGGAGCCGCGCCGGGTGAAGATGCGGAAGTCATCCTCGGCCGCCGGCACCTTCATGCCGGTGTACTCCCCTGACCACTCGGGCAGCAGCTGCTCGAGAGGACCGGGCTCGAGCACCGCGCCGGAAAGCGAGTGCGCACCCACCGCGGAACCCTTCTCGAGAACGCACACGCTTGCTGCGGGCTTGAGCTGCTTGAGGCGAATTGCGCACGCAAGCCCCGCGGGACCTGCGCCCACGATGACGACGTCATATTGAAGGCATTCGCGTTCGATGGCCGCGGCGGCGCTCATCTATTTCGGCTGCATGCGAATCGCGCCATCGAGGCGAATCGTCGTGCCATTCAGCATCGGAATCTCTACCACGCTGGCGACGAGCTGCGCGAACTCCTCGGGCCGGCCAAGGCGCGGCGGGAACGGCACCTGGGCGGCGAGCGACTGCTGCACTTCCGGCGGCATACCATCCATCATGGGCGTGTGGAAGATGCCCGGAGCGATCGCCACGCAGCGGATCCCGAAGCGAGCGAGCTCGCGCGCAATCGGCAACGCCATGCCGGCAACCGCAGCCTTGCTCGCGGAGTAGGCGGCCTGACCGATTTGTCCCTCGTAGGCGGCTACCGAGGAGGTGTGGATGAGCAGCCCTCGCTCGCCGTCGGCGCTGGGAGGGTTGGACTGCATCAGCGCCGCCGCGGCCTTGTCGCACAGGAAGGTACCGATCAGGTTGATGTGGATCACCTTGGTGAAGAACTCCCCCGCCATCGGCCCACTCTTGCCGAGTACCCGTCCGGCGCCGACCACCCCGGCACAGTTCACCAGGAGATTCAGGCCGCCGAGGTGGGCGCGGGCGGCGTCCATGGAGGCATTGACCTCCGCTTCCGAGGTCACATCGCACCGCAGGAAGGCGGCGCCCGATCCGAGGGCGGCCGCGGCGGCGCGGCCGGGGCCCTCCTGGAGATCGAGCAGTGCAACCTTCCCGCCCGCGGCGCTCACATGGCGCGCGACCGCAAGGCCAAGGCCCGAGGCGCCGCCAGTTATTACAGCGCGTGTGTCGCTCAGTCTCATGCCGCTCCCCGTGCGCGCGCTGCGCAATCGCTCAGCTGAAGCTCTCCACCGCGAGGGCAACCGCCTCACCGCCACCGATGCACAGCGAGGCGATGCCGCGCCGCCCGCCGCGCCTGCGCAACGTGTGGATGAGAGTCGTGAGAATGCGTGCGCCCGTCGCGCCGATCGGATGACCGAGAGCGCAGGCGCCGCCGTTCACATTGACGCGGGCATGATCGATGTCGATGTCACGCATCGCTGCCATGGTCACCACGGCGAAAGCCTCGTTGATCTCGTAGAGGTCCGCATCGTGCGGTTTCCAGTTGAGCTGCGTGAGAACCTTGCGGATGGCGCCGACCGGCGCGGTCGTGAACCACTCCGGCTCGTGCGCGTGACTCGCGTACGCCAGGATGCGCGCGAGCGGCTTGAGGCCGCGCTCGGCCGCGGTTTGCGCACTCATCACGATCAGCGCCGCCGCGCCATCGGAGATCGAGGAGGAGCTCGCGGCGGTCACGGTGCCGTCCTTGTTGAACGCGGGCTTCATGGTACCGATCTTGCTCACGTCACAGGTGCCGGGCGTCTCATCGCGTGCGATCACGGTCTCGCCCTTGCGGCTCTTGACCGTCACGGGCGTCACCTCCACGTCGAACTCGCCCGCCTGCAGCGCCTGCGTGGCGCGGCGCACCGATTCGGTGGCAAACGCGTCCTGCTGTGCGCGACTGAAGTTGTAACGGCTCGCGGTCGCATCCGCGAAGCAGCCCATCGCCTTCCCATCAAAGGGGCTCTGCAGG
>DASQYM010000079.1:0-18104 GCA_035639195.1 Steroidobacteraceae bacterium | reverse complement strand
TCGCCGTCTTTCTCGCCGTCTTTCTCGCTGCTCTGCGCATCTTTCTCCCCGCTTTCTTGGCTCGCTTGGCCACTCTCGCACCTACGACGGCCTTCGCTGCAGTAACGCCCGCAGGCGATGCCGCGGGTTTGGAGGCAGCAGGTTTGGTTGCAGCCGCAGCCGGCTTTGCCGGCGCGGAGGCTTTGGCGGCTGCGGGCGGCTTGGGCTCAGCGGCAGGCTTCCGCGCCGCCGTCCGCGGCGCCTCCTGAACCGCGAAAGTGCCGCCCTGCGGGTCCATCATCATCGCGATCCAGCTTCCGCCGGGGACCTCCATCGGCCCGTGCAGGAGTCTGCCGCCGCCACCCTTGGCGGCCGCTACGGCGCGACCGGAGTCCGCCACGTGTACATAGCTCAGCCAGGAGGGCGCAGTGGAGGGGCCCTGGACGTTGCACATGCCGCCGACCTGGCCCCCGGCATGCTGGAAGAGCTGATAAACGCCCATGGCTCCCATGTCGTGAGCCGCACCCTTGGTCCAGCCGAACAGCTGGCCGTAGAAACGCAGCGCCGCCGCGACATCAGTGGTCGCCAGCTCGTGCCACGAGAAGCCACCCTGTGAGGGAGCCGCGCCGGGTGGCGGTCCGCTCCCGGGTGTGAACACCGCGAATGTCGCCCCCTGCGGATCCGCCAGCACGGCGAAGCGGCCGACGTTGGGGATATCACCGGGTGGCTTGACGATGCGCGCACCGAGCCCCTGCGCCTGAGAGCAGGTGCCGTCGACATTGGGCGTGCCGACGTAAATCAGCCAGTGCGGCGGCGTCGAGCCGGCTTCCGCCGGCAGCGCCATGAGGCCGCCAATTTGCGCCTGTCCTGCCATCCAGATGGTGTAGCCGGGCATGCTGGAGGGCGCCGTTCGCCAGGGCACGACCTTCGGGTAGAACGCGGCGGCCCCCGCGGTGTCATTCGTCAACAACTCGTGCCAGATGAATCGTCCCAGGACTTCGGCGTTGCTCATGGTGCGTCTTCCTCTTGTTTGCGAGCGACAACTGCGACGGTCGACGATGGGCCTAACATTCTGCCCTTCTCCGTCGCCGGCTGCCATGGCTCCCGTACGGATTCCGTGCCCGATTGCCGGCGCTGGTGCCAGATGAGATACAACCCGCTGACGATCACGACGCCGCCACCGAAACATACGCGCGCCGAGGGCAGCACGTGCCACACGACGCGGTCGATGGCGACGCCCCACAGGAGCGCTGTGTACTCGAACGGGGTGACGACCGAGGGCGGTGCAGAGCGGAACGCCTCGATGAGCAGGTACTGTGCGATGGCGGCCAGTACGCCGAGCCCCACGAGCCATTTCCAGTGGTTGTGCTCGATGGGCACCCAGGCGGGGGCGGCAATGGCGCTCGTGAACACGGTCATCAGCCCGACGGTCCAGAACACCACGCTTACCGTCGTCTCGCTGCGCGTCAGGACTCGAACGGCGATGGCGCTCAGGGCATAGGCGGTGGCGCCGATCAGGGCGGCGAGTGCGCCGAGGCTGCTGAGGCCCGAGGCGCTCGGGCGCAGCATGACCAGCACCCCCGCGAGACCGGCCAGGATCGCCATCCAGTTGCGCCTGTCGACCCGCTCGCCGAGGAGCGGCACCGAGAGGGCGGCCACGATGAGCGGCGCCGACAGGAACACCGAGTACGCATTGGCGAGCGAGCCCACGCGCACCGCGTAGATGAACCCGCCGAGGACCACCACCGAAAGCAGGCCGCGCAGCAGATGCATCGGCCAGCGGCGCGGGCGCAAGTCCTGCAGCCGGCCCCCGAGGAGCACCGGCAGCAGCGTGAACGGCAGCGAGGTCGCGCCGCGCAGCGCGGCGACCTGCATCGGCGGGTAGTAGGCGGCCAGCAGCTTGAGGATCCCGTCCATGAACGAGAAAACCGCGACCGCGGCGAGCATGGTCGCGATGGCCCGCAGCCTCCCTCGGCGCACGGCTCAGCCGCTCAGGTCCGCCTCCGGCTGCCGGCCGGCGCGGCTCATCGGGCGATAGCTCGTGCCGAGCAGGCGGGCCGGCAGCTGGAAAGCGCTCATCAGCGACACGATCAACGAGGAGGCATAGGGCACCGCCTGGATGAGCAGCACGACGATCCACGCGAGATGATCGGGGCCGGCGTTCTGCGGCAGCGCGGTGTAGGAGACCGCCCAGGCGGAAAGCGTCAGCCCGATCATCATCAGCGTTTCCTCGCGCGCGGCGGCGAGCGCGTGCCACAGGCCCGCGGACCGCCTCTGCTTCGGGGTGCGGAAGAACGGCTCGCTGCGGGTGAGCAGACCCTTCACGCTGGCCCGGCCGATGGTGTGCGTGAGCGCGAGGCCCGCGATCGCCGCAGCAACTGTCTGGCGCAGGTTCGCGCCGACTCGTACGTGGTAAAGATGCACGAGCTTGGCAAGCTTGAAGGTGAAAAGTGACAGCGGCAGCACCGAGTAGAGCACGAGCGGCGCATCGACTCGCCCCGGCGCCCACACCATCGCCACGGACCAGCCGAGCGCCGCCAGATTGAACAGCAGATTGCAGCCATCCGCGATCCAGGGGAGCCAGCCGGCGATGAAGTGATAGCGCTGCCCGGGGGAGAGTGGCCCACCTTCGAGGAAAAGCGCGCGTGCGTGGGCCTTGATGATCTGCATTGCACCATACGCCCAGCGGAAGCGCTGCTTCTTGAAGTCGATGAAGGTGTCGGGCATGAGGCCACGACCGTAGCTCTCCGGTACGTAGCTGGCGTCGTAGCCAGCCTCGAAGATGCGCAGGCCGAGCTCGGCATCCTCGGTGATGCACCACTCGGCCCAGCGACAGGCATCGAGCTGTTTGCGCCGCACCATGGTCATGGTGCCGTGCTGAATGATGGCATTGCGCTCGTTGCGCGTGATCATGCCGATCTGGAAGAAGCCGCGGTACTCGGCGTAGCACATTGCCTTGAAGGCGCTCTGCTCGGCATCGCGATAGTCCTGCGGCGCCTGCACGATGGCGATGCGCGCGTCCTGGAATGCCGGGGTGAGATCTAGCAGCCAGCGGGCATCGACCACGTAGTCGCTGTCGATGACGGCGACGATGGTGACGTCGGGCGCGGTACGCTCCAGGGCGTAGTTCAGTGCGCCGGCCTTGAAGCCAGCGAGCGGCGCGACATGGAAGAAGCGGAAGCGCGCGCCGAGCCTGGCGCAATGCGCTTCCACCGGTCGCCACACGCGCTCATCACGCGTGTTGTTGTCGATGACCAGTACCTCGTAATCGGGATAATCAAGCCTGGCCAGCGCATCGAGCGTCTCGATGAGCATCGCCGGGGGCTCGTTGTAAGCGGGCACGTGGATGGACACCTTGGGCGGAGAAGCGCTGTGGGTCAGGATCGGCGCCCCGAGGCGGCGCCGGTACTCGACCCAGTGCGCCTCGGCCCACTCGTGCGCTTCAGCGAGCAGCACCAGCAGCACCCCGAGCATGCCGAGCAGCAGCAGCACGCCGGAGACCACGCTCGAGATGGTCATGTATTGCTGGGTGAAGTCGTAGATCACCCACACGGCGATGGTGGCGGCCGCGTACACCACCACCGCGAGGAAGCTGCGGCCGCGATTGCGCAGCGTGTCGCTGTTCAGATAGAGGAGCCCGAGCACCACCAGCGACACCGCGATCGACACCGCGGCGAGGATGTGCCACTCGGGAATGCGCACGATGGGGGCGGTGAAGGCGAACTTCGGTCGCCGCTCGACATCGTACACGCCCCAGTACGACCCCACGGCCCCTTCCATGAACGCCTTCCAGGGCTGATCGAAAGCCTCCATCACGTAGTAGGTGATCTGCTCCTTTTGTGCGCGGTACAGGAAACGGCGCAGGAACAGCGCCTCGTTCGCCACCGAGGCAACGGCCGACTCGTGCGTGCGGCCGCGGCTCGGCCAGCCGATCTCAGCCACCACGATCGGCTTGTGCGGAAAGGTCTTCTGCAGGCGCTTGAACTGCGTGAGCGAATAGTCGACCGCCTTGTCGACCGCGACGCCCTCCCAGTACGGCAGCAGATGCACGCCGATGAAATCGACGTGCTGCGCCAGCTCCGGGTGTGCGAGCCAGGTGTTCCAGGTCTCGGCAGTGCCGACCGGCTGCGAGATCTCATCGCGAGCGCGATCGAGATACCTCTCCAGCTCCTCTACGGCCAAATCGCCGCGCAGCAGCACCTCGTTGCCGATGATGACGCGCACCACGTTCTGATGAGTGTTGGCGAGCTCAATGGCGGTCTTCAGCTGCTCCTCGTTCTTGTCGCGATGCGTGTCGAGCCAGCCGCCGAGCGCGACGTTCAGTCCGTGCCGCTCGGCAAGCTCCGGCACATCCGCAAGCGTGGCGCCTACACTGTAGGTGCGCACCGCTTTCACCTTGCCTTCGAGAAGCGTCAGATCCGCATCGATCTCCGCGTCGGTGGGCATCTCGAAGTGTGTCGGGTCCTCGCCGGCACGGAACGGCGAGAAGTCGAACCCCTGGATCAGTGGCGGCCAGGGTGGCTCACGCGTCGGGCGGTTGAGATAGGCCCACACCGCAAAAGTCAGCGTGGCGAACACCGCCGCGATCAGCAGGCTGGGAATGGTTTTCACGTGGCCGCGTGTGCCGCTACCAGGTGCCGGTGTTGGGCATGGACTTCCACGGCTCGGCAGGCGACAGCGCTGCGCCCTTCTGCAGCAGCTCGACCGAGATGTCATCCGGTGAGCGCACGAACGCCATGTGGCCGTCGCGCGGCGGCCGCAGGATGGTGACGCCGTGATCTCTCAGGCGCTGGCAGGTCGCGTAGATGTCGTCCACCGCGTATGCCAGATGACCGAAGTTGCGCCCGCCGGTGTATGTCTGCGGATCCCAATTGTGGGTGAGCTCGACCTGCGCGCTGTCATCGCCCGGCGCCGCGAGGAACACGAGCGTGAAGCGGCCCTGCGGGTAATCCCTGCGCGAGAGCTCCTTCAGGCCGAGGGCGTCGCAGTAGAATTTCAGCGACGCATCGAGGTCGGTGACGCGAACCATGGTGTGCAGGTACTTCATAGAGCCTCTCGCATGAACGGACAGTGAACGCTTCAGCCACCCGTGCGTGGCGCGATGCCGAGCGCCTGCTCGATGTGCGCGGGGTCGTAGATCCGGCCGCCGCGCATGACCAGCGACACCCGCTCGATGTCCTCGATATGCACGCTCGGGTCGCCATCCACCAGAATGAGGTCGGCGAGCTTGCCCGGTGCAAGCACCCCGCGCTCGCCTCCAACGCCGATCACCTGCGCCGAGGTCAATGTAGCGAGGCGCAGCACCTCAGCCGGTGAAATGCCGGCGCTGGCATACAGCTCCAGCTCGTGATGCAATCCGTAGCCGGCGAAGGAATCGGTGCCGGGGACGATGGTGACGCCGGCGTCGTACAGGGCCTTGAGGAGCCCCAGCAGGGCAGGCAGAGCCTCGCGATATGCCGCCTCCTCACCTTTCGGCACCACCAGCGCGCCCGAGAGCATGCCGCGCCGCACCTGAGCGGGCATGCGCGGGGCGATCCGCTCGAGCCCCGGAGTCACCGCCGCCGGGTTGCCGCAGAACATGGCCTCGAACACGTTGACCGTCGGATCGAGCACCGTGTGATGGCGCCTCAGGTAGGCAATCAGTTCCTGCACCTGAGGCGTCTGCGGCATGAACTCGCGCGCGTGGGCGGCGACCGCCGTGAAGCGGTTCATGTTGCGCGTCTCCTTCACCTGATCGAAGAGGAAATCGAGCACGATGAAGTTGAGGTGCTGGATCTCATCGGCACCGCCCGCTACGAATTGATGCGCGCTCATGAACGCCGGTACGTGACCACTCACACGCAGCCCCAGGGCGTGCGCCTCGGCGGCGATCACCGGCACGATCGCCGGCGGGACCGAGGAGTAGATCTTGATCTGCCCGTAGCCATGATCGGCATACCAGTCGACGTCCTGCACCGCCTCTGCGGCGCTGCTGATACGCATCTTGGTCGGACCCGCTAACGGCCCGGCACCGTCGATGATGCCGGCCTTCCACACCCGGGGTCCGAGCTCCGTGCCCGCGTCGAAGCGTGCGACGCGCTCGAGGAACTCGTCGGTGTCATTCGCCATATCGCGCGCGCTCGTCACGCCGTTGACGATGTCGAGCACGCCCACGTTGTCGCCGAAGTGCTGATGGTTGTCCCAGAGCCCTGGCATCAGGAAGCGTCCGCCCGCTTCGATGACGCGCGCGCCTGCCGGCACGGGCAGGGCGGCATCGTCAGCGATCTGCACGATGCGCTCGCCACGGATCAGCACGCTCGTGCCCGCAGTGACGCTCAGATCGCGCGGATCGAACAGCCGCGCATTGCGGATCACGACCTGCTCAGCCGGCACGAGTGTCTGCGCCCTTGCGAGGCGGGCTGACCATGCGTCGCTCGCCTGCTGCTGTGCCGCGAGCAGCTGCGGCAGGAGGGTGCGCGTGGCGGGGGCGAGCACCGAGAACCAGCTGGAGACAATCGCGGCCGTCTCACCGTCGCGATCGAGCCAAATTGGCGTCGGCGAGAAATCGAGCCCGCCGATCTGGTACTGCGTGAGCGCACTTACCGCAGCCGTGCCTGGCTGGGCAGGCAGCGGACCCACCTCTTCGATGGTCGCCTCCCCTGCGGGCAACAGTGCCAGGCGATGCCCGGGAGCCTTGAGGAGCGCGCGGGCGAGAACTCCGAGCATCTCCGGGGGAGCATTCATCGGGACGTAGAACGCTTCACCGCCCACCGGTGCCACGCCCTGTTCGGCACGGTTGCGCCAGGCCGCCCGGCCGGCCTCGATGTGGAAGGTCTCGGTCACGGCCGCCTTGATGTAGTCGTTGCCGCTGCCCTGGTACTCGATCGGGACCCCCGCGGCGTCGAGCCTCCAGGTGGCAATGATGTGATCGCCACGGCCGCGATCATTGAAGGAGTATTCGGCGCGCGTCCCAGCGCCGCGCGCAGCGAGGTTCTGGGCGCCCGCGGGGTTGCCCAGGATGAGAATCTGATCCTCGCGCGCTGGCGCCGCCGGCGTCACGGCCAGCAGCAGCGCGCAGAGCACGGGCAGGCTCAGTCGCGAGGTCCGCACGAAATCAAGCATCTTGCTGCGCGCTGGGCGGCCTCGGCGGGTGGCGGAGCTCGCGTCGCGGGGCACTCACCCAGCGATGCATCAGAACATCTCCGAGGGGCCCGGGGTCTTGATGTCGACCTTGTGGCGTGAGGGAATGAATTCGCCGGTGATCATCTCCTCGTAGCTCTGTCCCGGCCCCACCATCGGATAGACGCCCGCGTCCGGGTCGATCATCACCTCGAGGAACGCCGGCCCTTTGAAGGAGAGAAAATCGGCGATGACGCGCGGCACGTCAGCCTTGTGCTCGAGGCGCATCGCATAACGGAAGCCGTCCGCCTGGGCCGCCTTCACGAAATCCTTCTTGTGCAGCGAGCGGTCGCTCGCCGAGAGCCGACCCTTGAAGAACAGTTTCTGCCACTGCTTCACCATGCCGTCGCCGAAGTTGTTGAGCACGACCACCTTGACGGGCAGGTCGTAGGTGGTGACGGTCTCGAGTTCGCCGATGTTCATGCGGATGCTGGAGTCGCCGTCGATGTCGATCACCAGCCTCTGCGGCTGCGCGATCTGTGCCCCGATGGCCGCCGGCAGCCCGAATCCCATCGTGCCCATGCTGCCGGAGGTGAGCCACAGTCTCGGAGCGGTGAAGTCGCAGTACTGCGCCGCCCACATCTGGTGCTGCCCGACGCCGGTGGTGATGATGGCCGCGCCGCGCGCGTGCCGGTTGATCTCCTCGATGACGTAGTTCGGCTGGATGAGCGGGCTCGCGCGGTCGTAGTTCATGGCGTGCAGCCGCTTGAGCTCGGCGAGCTCTGCGTGCCAGGCAGGGAAACCGCGCGCGAAGCTGCTGGCACGGCCATGGGCGGTGAGCGCCTGCAGCGCCTCACGTACGTGGCCGATGTGGCTCCAGTGCACACGTTTCACCTTGTTTACTTCCGCCCGGTCGACGTCCAGATGCGCGATGCGGCGCGCATTGCGGGCAAATTGCGCCGGCACGCCGGCGACCCGGTCATCGAAGCGCGCGCCGACCGCGATCAGGAAATCGCAGTCATCCACCGCGTAGTTGGCGAACGCCGCACCGTGCATGCCGAGCATGCGCAGCGACAGTGGATGGGTCGTATCGAGCGAGCCGATACCCATGAGAGTCGTGACCACCGGCACCCCGAAGCTCGTGGCGAACTCGCTGAGGGCGTCGGCGGCGTTGCCATTGATGACGCCGCCGCCGGCGTAGATAAGCGGGCGGTTGGATTCCTCCAGCATTCCGAAGAAGTGTGCCGCCGCCTGATCCTCCAGCAGGGCCTGCTCGAGCTCCTGCTGGCGGCGGCGGAAGCCGGGAATGGGCAGCAGCCCCTCGCCGTGGAATTCGCCCTCCCAGTTCTGCACGTCCTTCGGGACATCGACCACCACCGGACCTGGGCGCCCGCTGCGGGCGATCTCGAACGCGGTGCGCACGGTGCGCTCGAGCTTCGTGGGGTCGGTGATGAGGAAGATGTGCTTGGCGACGGCCCCCATCATCGTCGGCACCGGAGCCTCCTGGAAGGCATCCGTACCGATCGCTGCCCTCGAGACTTGTCCGGAAATGACTACAATGGGTATGGAATCCGCCATGCAGTCGCGCACCGGCGTAACAGTGTTCGTGGCGCCGGGCCCAGAAGTCACCAGGCAAACGCCGACTCGACCGCTCGCGCGCGCATAGCCTGCGGCCATGAAGCCAGCTCCCTGCTCATTCGCGGGGACGATGAGCGGGATCTGCGACTCCCCAGCCCGTGCCGCCTGCTCGTTATAGAGGAACACGGCGTCGTAGGTCGGCAGGATCGCTCCGCCGCTGTACCCGAAGATCGCCGTGACGCCTTCATCCGCGAGCACCTGCATGATCATTCGGG
Source organism: Steroidobacteraceae bacterium (assembly GCA_035639195.1). GTDB lineage: Bacteria > Pseudomonadota > Gammaproteobacteria > Steroidobacterales > Steroidobacteraceae > 13-2-20CM-66-19. The sequence goes on along the minus strand of DASQYM010000079.1, from coordinate 9,174 downwards.
CGCCACTCATGCGCTGACCGGCAAGCGGGTGTCCCATCGGGCGTGGCTGGATCACCGTGTCACTCATGGACGCGCTTTTGGCAGTGGTGGATGGACACGCAATGGGATCAGTCAGCCTAGCAGCTTGGGTCCGTGGTGCAAGCGCACACCAATCCTTTATTCTGCGGGTTCCGGCGCCTCGTCCCGTGCCGGTCTTTCCGGATTCTCGTGCGTCACATCATCGCCATCCTGCTGCAGAATGAAGCCGGCGCGCTGAGCCGGGTCGCGGGCCTGTTCTCCACGCGCGGCTACAACATCGAGTCGCTCTCGGTCGCCCCGACCGACGACCCCACCGTGTCGCGACTCACTCTGGTCACCACCGGCTCGGACCTCGTCATTCAGCAGATCGTCAACCAGCTAAACAAGCTCATCGACGTGGTGCACGTGCTCGACATGACGCGCGGGGAGCACCTGGAGCGCGAGCTGGTACTGCTGAAGCTGCGTGTGGCACCCGGCCAGACCGATACCGTGCGGGGCCAGGTGGTACGCAGCGGCGGGCGGGTGCTCGACCCGGCGGTCGAGGGGTTCATCGTGGAACTCACCGCGAGCGAGTCGGAGGTCAATGCCTTCGTGGGTGACCTGGCGCACCGGGCCGAGCTCCTGGAAGTGGTGCGCAGCGGCGCGCTCGGCATCAGCCGCAGCGCGCGGCCGTTGCGGGCCCGTCTAGCGGCTAGTGGCTCCGCGGATGCGGCGGACAGGACACAGCCCGACGGCGCGTGACGGCTCCGTCGCGGCGTCAGACGCCGTCGGGCACCAGTACCGTGGAGCCGGTGGTTCGCCGCCCCTCGAGATCGCGGTGCGCGTCGGCGGCCCGGTTCAGCGGGTACTTCTGGCCGATGACGATGCGCACCTTCCTGGTGCGTACCGCTGCAAAGAGCTCGCGGGCCGCCGCTTCGAGCTCGGCACGCGTGGCGATGTAATGAAAAAGAGTGGGGCGCGTCAGGAAAAGCGAGCCGCGCTTGCTGAGCTCCAGCGGGCTGATGGCAGGAGGGGGGCCTGAGGCGTTGCCGAAGGTCACCATCATGCCGCGGCGTCTGAGGCAGTCGAGCGACTCCATGAAGGTGTCCTTGCCGACCGCGTCATAGACCACGGCGACACCGCCCTCGCGGGTGAGTTTCTTGACCGCCGGAACGAGCTCATCGCGTCCGGAGATCAGTACGTGCTTGCAGCCGTGCTTCCTCGCAAGCTCCGCCTTGGCCTCGCTTCCCACGACGCCGATCACTGTCGCACCGAGCGCTTTTGCCCACTGACAAAGGATGAGTCCGACGCCACCGGCTGCGGCATGCACCAGGATCGTGTCTCCGCGCGAGACCTCGTAGGTTCGCCGGATGAGAAAATGCGCGGTCAGTCCTTTCAGCATGAGCGCCGCGGCCTGCTCATCGGAGATCGCGCGCGGCACCCGGACCACGCGCTCGGCGGGTACGTTGCGCACCTCGCTATAGGCACCCGGAGAGGGAAAGACATAAGCCACGCGTTCACCGACGCGCAGTCCCCGCACGCCGCGTCCGAGCGCCAGCACGACCCCAGCTGCTTCGCGCCCGAGTCCGCTCGGTAGGCTGACCGGATACAGTCCGCTGCGGTCATAGACGTCGATGTAATTGACGCCTATGGCGGTGTGGCGGATCTGCACCTCGCCGGCGGCGGGCTTGCCCGGGTCGACCTCTTCGAGGCGCAGAACCTCAGGTCCGCCGTTCTCGTACAAACGTATGGCAGCAGGCATGTTGCGGCAAAGGATAGCCGTCGGCACGCACCGAGCCCAGTGATCCTCACCCGGGCACAGGGGCGAAGCGCCGATCGGCGCGCACCAGCAGCCATAGTACGGCGGCAGCGAGGCAGCAGCCCGCCGCAATCACGAAGGCCAGATTCCACTCGCCGCGTCCCGAGAGGTATCCGAGGAGCGGGTAGAGCAGCACTCCCCCGAGGTTGCCACCGGTGTTGATCAGACCAAAGGCGGTCATGCTGTCGGCGCGCGCGATCTGCATGGTAGCCGCGGCAACGGGCCCCTCGTTGAGCTCTACACAGCCGTAGGCCAGCACGAAGCACCCGACGGCGATTGGCACAGTGTCGGCGTAGGCGCCCCACAGCAGCAGCGCGGCAGCCGTCGGCAGGGCCACGAGCGGAACCAGCCGATGTCCCCAGCGAAGCCCGAAGCGCGCCGCGGAGCGGTCGGTGAGTGCCCCACCGAGCGAAGCACCGATGGCTGCGCCAACCGGCGGCAACATGGCGAGCCAGCCGCCGTCCACCTGGCTCAGATGCCGGTGCTGGGTGAGATACAGGAATGGCGCCGCCATCAGCTGATAAAAGGCGACATTCATCAGCATGTAAGAGAACGCGAGGAGGAGCAGGCTGCGCTCGCGCACCAGCTGCAAACAGCGCGCCGGACTGGTCGGTGCTGGGGGTTCGTGGCCACCCTCATCGAGCTCGGCCAGCTCACGAGGACTCACCGAGGAATGCTGCTGCGGCGTGTCCCGCCCGTACCAGGCCCAGCACACCGTCAACACCGCCAGCGGTAATGCCGTCCAGAGGAGCGCTCTTTGCCAGCCCTGCGCCGCGCTGAGCGCCACGATCAGTGGCGCAGTGATGGCTGAGCCCACGTGCATGGCACTCGAGCCGAGCCCATTGACGAAACCCCAGCGTGCATTCGGAAACCAGCTCTCGAACACTCCCGTCTGCACCGGAAACACCGGCGACTGCGACGCGCCGAGGACAGCCTGGGCGAGCGCCATGGCCACGATCACCGCCGTGCCGGTCAGTACATAGGGAGCGAGGGGCGTGGCCACGGTCGCCAGGCAGCCGAGCACGCCGACTAGAAGAAAAACGCGGCGTGCTCCCCAGCGCTGACCGAGAGCCCCGGCCGGCAGCTGCAGCGCGGTGTACATGACCATGAATGCAGAGCTCAGCAGGAACACCTGCAATTGGCTCACATGCAGCTGTGCTTTGACCTCATCCGTCGCGATGGTCAGGCTGCCGCGCTGCACGTAGCAGAGCAGCGGGAACAGAAACATGAACAGGAATATCCACCAACGAATGCGCACGGCGCCGACGCCAATGCGCGGCAGCCGAGGGCGAGGACGGACAGCGATGACTGATTCCACGGCTGGGGTCCACGATAGGACGCCCGCATACCGCTACGGTGCGGGCGTGTGCGGTCGGTTTGTTGTTAGGCCGCCGGAGTCTGCGCCGCTATCCCTGGCCCCGCAACTACGCTCCCGTGCATCCCTCGCGTCGCACTACAGCGCGCTGTCGTCAGTCTCCCCGGTACGTATGCGGATGACACGCTCGATGTCGGTGATGAAGATCTTGCCGTCGCCCACCTTGCCGGTCTTCGCCGACTTCGTGATGGCCTCGATCACCTGATCGACGAGATCGCCGCGCACCGCCACCTCGATGCGGGTCTTGGGTACGAAGTCGACCACGTACTCCGCGCCACGATAGAGCTCGGTGTGTCCGCGCTGGCGCCCAAAGCCCTTTACCTCCGTCACCGTCATGCCCGACACCCCGATGTCGGAGAGCGCGGCGCGGACGTCGTCGAGCTTGAAGGGCTTGATGATCGCGGTGACCAGTTTCATGGGCAGGCACTCCGTCTGCGGGGACTGCAGCGCCAACGATTTTGCAGTTTCCGTGCCATGGCGTCGAATCGCGGCAAATTCGCGAGCGCCGCCGAGCTGGCCGGCGACAGCGGCCGTAGCCTGCACCATTCTGGAGCGCAGCGCAGCCGCCGGCGCTCCTCCGCGGTGCGGCCAGGCCTGCGCTGTTCGGCTATTCTTCCCCCGATGTACGAGCGGATCGTGATCGCGGGAAGCGGCCAGGCCGCCGTGCAGGCGGTCGACACGCTGCGGCGCCGAGGTTTCACCGGAGAGCTCACGCTGGTGGGCGATGAGCCCTGGCCGCCGTACCAGCGCCCCCCGCTCTCGAAGAAATACCTCGGTGGCAACCTCGAGCGCGAGCGCCTCCTCATCCGGCCCGCCTCCTTCTTTGCCGAGCACGCGATCACCACGCATTTCGGTCACCGAGTCACCGAGATCGACCGGCGCGAGCGTCACGTGCGGCTCGAGAACGGCCCGGTACTGCGGTACGACGCCTTGCTGCTCGCGACCGGAAGCCGTCCGCGGCGGCTGCTCGTACCCGGGAGCGAGCTCCCCGGAGTGCACTACCTGCGTACCATCGCCGATGCCGACCGCATTCGCAGCGAGTGCGCCGCGGGGGGACGCCTGGTCATCGTCGGAGGCGGCTACATCGGCCTCGAAGTCGCCGCCACTGCCTGCGAGCGGGGCATGGAGGTCACCGTGCTCGAGATGGCGCCGCGCGTGATGAGCCGGGTGACGAGCCCGGAAGTGTCCGCCTTCTATCAGGCCGAGCACGCGCGTCACGGCGTGCACATCCGCTGCAACGAGAGCGTGCGCGCGCTGCATGGCGATGCCCGCAGCGGGCGGGTGCGCGCCGTGCTCACCGAGAGCGGTGGTGAGTATCCCGCCGACCTCGTGATCGCTGGAGTCGGAGTCGCGCCCGCGGACGAGCTGGCGAGCGCCGCCGGGCTCGAATGCGAGAATGGTGTCGTCACGGATGCGTATTGCCGGACCGCGGATGAGGCGATCTACGCCGCCGGGGATTGCGCGAGCCATCTCAACCGTCAGTACGGCCGGCATCTGCGGCTCGAGTCCGTCGACAATGCATTCGAGCAGGGCACCACCGTGGCGTTGAACCTGCTCGGCACTCACACGCTGCACGATAAGGTGCCGTGGTTCTGGTCGGACCAATTCGATCTCAAGCTCATCATCATCGGAGTTGGATACGGCTACGACACCGCCATCGTGCGCGGCTCGCCCGCCGCCCGCAGCTTCAGCGTCTGCTATCTGCGCAATGGCGAGCTGGTGGCTCTCGACAGCGTCAACACGCCCAAGGACCAGATGGCGGCGCGCAAGCTGATCCCGGTGCATGCGCGCCCCAACCTCGACAAGCTCGCCGATTGCGGCGTGCCTCTCAGGGATACGGTGTGAGTGCTCAGCGCGCCTCAGCGCGCCTCAGCGCGCAGCACCACCAGCAGATCCTTCGCCTCCACCGCCTGTCCCGGGCGCACCAACACCTCCGCAACCTCGCCAGTGATCTCTGCGCGCACTGCGGTCTCCATCTTCATCGCCTCGAGTGTCAGCAACGCATCGCCGCGCGACACGCGCGCTCCGGGCACCGCCGCGACCGTCGACACTACCCCCGGCATCGGCGCACCCACATGTTGCGGATTTCCGGCGGCGGCCTTGGCTGGCGGCGGGCGCGTGGCCACCTGGCGGTGATCCGGTACGCGCACCGAGCGGGGCTGGCCGTTCAACTCGAAGAACACGGTACGGGTAGCGTCCTCGTGCGGCTCGCTCATCGCCATGTAGCGCACGATGAGGGTCTTCCCGCGCTCGAGATCGACCGAAATCTCCTGTCCGGGCTCCATGCCGTAGAAGAACACCGGCGTCGGGAGCATCGCGGGATCGCCGTACAGCGCGCGGTTGCGGGCGTAGTCCTCGAACACCTGCGGGTACATGAGGTACGAGGCCAGATCCTGCTCCGTAACCGGATGCGGCGACCTGCGCTGCAGCCCGGCACGCTCGGCGTCGAGATCGATGGACGCGAGCGCAGCGCCGGCGCGCGTCGCCAGCGGCGCCGCTCCATCGAGCACCTTGCGCTGTAGGCCTGCCGGGAAACCGCCATAGGGTTGGCCCAGCTCTCCCCGCAGCAGCTGTACCACCGACTCGGGGAAAGGCACCGCGGTGTCAGGATCGAGCACCTGCGCGCGCGTGATGCCCGTGCTCGCCATGAGAAGTGCCAGGTCCCCTACGACCTTGGAGGTCGGGGTGACCTTGATGATGTCGCCGAAGAGCTCGTTGACCTCCGCGTACGTCCGCGCCACATCGGGCCAGCGCGCTTCATCGATGCCGAGCGCGCGCGCCTGCTCGCGCAGATTGGTGTACTGACCACCGGGCATGCCGTGGACATACACTTCAGAGGCGCCGGCGCGGATGTCGCTCTCGAAGGCGATGTATTGCCGGCGCACCTGCTCCCAGTAGGTGGAGATCCGCCGCACCGCCTCGGCATCCAGGCCGGTGTCGCGTGGCCCGAAACGCAGCGCCTCGATGAGCGAGCCGAGATTCGGCTGCGAGGTGAGACCGCTCATGGCATCGATGGCTGCATCGATCGCATCGACGCCCGCGGCAACCGCCGCGAGCACACTCGCCGCGGCGATGCCACTCGTATCATGAGTGTGGAGATGCACGGGCAGTCCCGTCTCCTCCTTGAGTGCCTTGACGAGCTCGTACGCCGCGCGCGGTCGCAGCACGCCGGCCATGTCCTTTATGCCGAGCACGTGGGTGCCGGCGCGCTTGAGCTCGCGCGCGAGCTCGAGGTAGTAGTCCAGTGTGTATTTACGCTCGGCTGGATCGCTGAGGTTGCCGGTGTAGCAGATGGCCGCCTCGCACAGCTTGCCGGCTTCGCGCACCGCGTCGATGGACACACGCATGTTCTCGACCCAGTTGAGCGAGTCGAAGATGCGGAAGACATCGATGCCGCGCGCGGCGGCGCGCGCGATGAAAAAGCGTACGACATTGTCAGGATAGTGCGTGTAGCCGACCCCATTGGCCCCGCGCAGCAGCATCTGCAGCAGCAGGTTCGGCACCCGCTCGCGCAACGCGCTGAGCCGCTCCCAGGGATCCTCGCGCAGGAAGCGCAGCGCCACATCGAAAGTGGCGCCGCCCCAGCACTCGAGCGAGAACAACTGCGGCAGCAGCGCTGCGTAATAGGGAGCGATGGCGGCGATGTCGAAGGTGCGCACTCGGGTGGCGAGCAGCGACTGGTGCGCATCGCGCATGGTGGTGTCGGTAATGAGGACCCGCCGCTCATCCAGCATCCACTGCGCGAACGCCTGCGCACCGAGCTCATCGAGCTTCTGCTTGCTGCCGGGCACAATCGCCGGCAGCTGGCCGGCCGGCAGCTGCGGGACAGTGAGCCGCGCCGGGCGCGCGCGGCCCTGCACCTCGGCGTTGCCGTTCACGATGGTCGCACCGAGAAGCTTGAGGATGCGCGTGGCGCGGTCGCGCTTGCGCGGCCATTGCAGCAGCTCCGGTGTCTCCTCGATGAAGCGCGTGGTGTACTCACCTGCGGCGAAGCGCGGATGGCTGATGAGCTGGTCGAGGAAGCGCAGATTGGTGACTACCCCGCGGATGCGGAACTCGGCGAGCGCACGGTGCATGCGCGCGATGGTCTCCTCGGCCGTCGGCGCCCACGCGGTGACCTTCACCAGCAGCGAGTCGTACCAGCGGGTGATGATGGCGCCGGTGTAGGCCGTGCCGGCGTCGAGCCGGATGCCGAAGCCAGCCGGACTGCGGTACGCCGCGATCTTGCCGTAGTCGGGAACGAAGTTGTTCTCCGGGTCCTCGGTGGTGATGCGGCATTGAAGCGCGTGACCACTCAAGCGTATGTCTGCCTGCGCCGGCACGCCGCTCGCGGGTGTACCGATACGGGCGCCGCCGGCAATGCGAAGCTGCGCCTTCACCAGGTCGATTCCGGTGACGCACTCGGTGACGGTGTGCTCGACCTGGATGCGCGGGTTGACCTCGATGAAGTAATGCTGGCCGTCGTCGGCATCGAGCAGGAACTCGACGGTGCCGGCGCTCGTGTAGCGGGCCGCGCGGCCGATGGCGAGCGCAGCGGCACACAGCTTCCCGCGCTGTGCCTCGTTCAGGAATACCGCTGGGGCGCGCTCGACCACCTTTTGGTGGCGCCGCTGGGCGGTGCAGTCGCGCTCGAACAGATGCACCAGCGTCCCGTGCAGATCGCCGAGGATCTGCACCTCCACGTGCCGCGCGCGTGCCACGAGCCTCTCGAGATAGAGCTCATCGTCAGCGAAGGCGGCCTGCGCTTCGCGCCGGCAGACCGGCAGAAACTCGGCGAGCTCCGCGACATCCCGCACCACGCGCGTTCCGCGCCCGCCGCCTCCCCAGCTCGCCTTGAGTATCAGCGGATAGCCGAGCTGCTCGGCCGCCTGCGCGCACGCGGCCGGATCCTCGGGCAGCGGCCCGCTCGCGGGCATCACCGCAACGCCGGCCGAGACCGCCAGCTCGCGCGCGGCCACTTTGTTGCCGAGCACGGCGAGTGTCTCAGGCTCAGGTCCGATGAAGCACATTCCGGCTGCACCGCAGGCGCGCGCGAACTCGGGGTTCTCCGCCAGAAATCCGTAGCCGGGGTGGATGGCATCGACCGCCGCCTCGCACGCCACGCGCAGCAGCTCCTCGATGTCAAGGTAAGCCTCGACCGGCTCCTTGCCGCGGCCGACGAGATAGGATTCGTCGGCCTTGGTCCGGTGCAGGGAGAAGCGGTCCTCGTGCGAGTACACCGCGACCGTGCGCAGCCCGAGCTCGCTCGCGGCGCGCATGACGCGGATGGCGATCTCGCCGCGGTTGGCGACCAGAACACTGCGTATCCGCTGCGACACCGCGGTTTTCACCTTAAGATCTACCGTTCGGATTGAAGGTGCGGCCGCATGCGCGCGTCGTGGTAATCCATTCGATCATAGCCTGAAAGGAAACGATGTCGCGCCGCAGGCTCACTGAGATCATTGCTGCGCTGCTCGCCGTGGCGCTCCATGGCGTTGCGTCCGCGGCGCCCGCAGCGTCGACCGCACCGATCGCCATCGTCATCCACGGAGGTGCAGGCGTCATCGAACGGTCCAAGATGACAGCGCAGCGCGAAGCCTCCTACCGTGCGGGTCTTGCGGCAGCGCTCGATGCCGGCTACGAAGTACTCGAACGCGGTGGCACGAGCCTCGACGCGGTGATTGCAGCGGTCAAGCGCATGGAGGACGACCCGCAGTTCAATGCCGGACGCGGCGCGGTGCTCGATGAGGACGGCGATGCCGAGCTCGATGCTGCCATCATGGATGGTAATGGTCCGCGCGCCGGCGCGGTGGCCGCGGTGCGGCACGTGAAGAATCCCATCGAGCTCGCACGGCTGGTGATGGACAAGAGTACGCACGTGCTGCTGGTGGCCGACGGGGCGGAGGAGTTTGCGCTCGAGCAGGGCGTGACGCTTGTGCCACGAAGCTATTTCCGCACCGAAGCGCGTATGCAGGAGCTCGAAGAGGCGCGGCGCGCCGCAGCT
>DASQYM010000078.1:0-56864 GCA_035639195.1 Steroidobacteraceae bacterium | reverse complement strand
GGCGCGCGTACATTGGCGGTTCTCGCCGCGCGCGCCCGCGCGGCGATCACCTGGCCAGCCGGCGCGGGGCGCGGCGTTACCGGCGGCGGCGCAGCCGCATGCGCGGCCGGCGAGGCTGCCGCGCGCGAGATGGCGGGTGCCCGATCTGCAGACCCTTTGGGCGGCACGCGTGCCTGCATCGCGGGCCTCAGCTGATTTCCCGATCGATGAGGAGCGTGAGCTTCCCTGCCGCGGCCGGCTGCACCACCGGGCTCCTCACGTACAGATCACCGCTCTGAGGTGCCGCCTGACCCGTGCGCGAGATACGTGCCTCGATGATGACCTTCTCGAACTGCGACAGGCGACGCGAGGGAAGCATCGCCATTGAGTCATCGAGCCGGAAGCTCACCGGCCAGGCACCGGGGGTGAGACGCAGCACTGCCAGTGGTGGTCCCGGAGAGTCCGCCGCCTTGGCGTAGATGAAGAGCGTCGCATCCGGAGGTACCCGGGCGCTGAAGCGGGCATCGAGCGATACGGTGCCCGAAACCTGCGCGCTGGCCGGCGCGCCCGTCGGTTGGCTGAACCCCGCTGCCGCCACCGGCGCTCGTGCGGCGAGCGACTCAGCCTCGGCAATGTTGCCCTCGATGATCTGAAGGTCGGGGGATCCCGGTGGCAACAGCGCGCGCAGCCGGCGCCACCCGAGGAGCGCTTCGGCATAGCGATGCTGCTCGTGCGCCTGGCTTGCCTTGAGCCACAACGCCTTGGGATTGTCGGGATCGAGGCGCAGCGCGTTGTCGATGGCGCCGGCGGCTTCGCCGGTCAGCGATCCGGCTGCGAGTGAGCCGAGCACATCGGCGTAGTCGGCCCACGACTGCGCCGACATTGCACCGAGACTCGAAACTTTGGAGTAGGCGAGGCGTGCGGGGGCGTAGTCGCGCTGCGTGCGTCGCAGCTCAGCGAGCGCCAGCCACGCGTTCGCATCGGCCGGATGGTCGCGCACGCGCGCTTCGAGCGCAGCAGCCGATGCGCTCGGCTCAGCGATCGCTGCTGCGGTGGAAGCGGCCGATTGCGGCAGCGTGCCGCCGTCCGCGGACGCAGTCGCGGCGGCCGCCGCTGCGAGCGTCGCAGGGCTCATGCTCGCCACCGGTGGGGCCGACGCGGGGGCCATATGGGCGCGCGCGCGGCGCGCATCCTCGGGGCGGCCGAGAAACTCATATGCCTGGGCGAGCAACGTCCAGTCGGCTTCCGAGCCGCCCCCGCGTGCAAGGCGCGCTTCGAGCGCGCTCACCTCGAGCTCCATCGAGCGGCCGGGAGCGTCCGCGCCGGGCGCGGTATCCGAGTGTGGGCGCGCGGCGGCAATCGCGGCGCTCGCAGCGCCGGGGGTGGAAGCGCGCAGGCCGATGGCGAGATAGATGGCCCCGGCGGCCGCCGCGAAACTAACGATCAGGCCCGCGATGAGCAGATAACGCAGGCGTGCAAGCGCGGGCCGCGCACGGCGCCAGAGGAGCGCCGTGAGCACGGTCGCAATCACACCGGTGAGTGTGCCGGGGATGAAGCCAACGGGAAACACGACTTGACCTGACATTTGTCATTGCCAACGCGGCACACTGCCGCACTTCGACGATACACGTGGCGCCCGCGCTTCTCCGCATGTCTGTTGGTTACGACAGACTTGTCGCCAACATCCGACAAAACAAGGTTGAAATGAACAGGCCGCACAGCCGGATACGGTGTCAGAGTGTAGGATCTAACTCTGTGTTACATGCAGCAGCGGCTCGCGTGCACTTGTGAGCTACGTCACGGAGTGGGCGTTATGTCCGAAGTTGACCATGAGGTTCCGGACACCGCGCGGCCTCTACAGGACTGGTGCGCTGCGGCTGCGGGTTTAGGGTTCAGCGCGTGGATTATTTGACCTACCTCATCTACGGCCTGCCGTGCCTGCTGCTGCTGGCGTGGCATTTGTTGAGGCGCCAGCGCCTCGAGCAGCGCAGCGCGCAGATTCATGAGCGCACGGGCGCGGCCGAGCCGGCCTCGCTTCATCCGGTAATCGATCCCGCGCGCTGCATCGGCTGCGGCTCCTGTCTCAAGGCCTGCCCCGAGCAGGAGCATCATGCGGTGCTCGGCATCGTCCGTGGCCGCGCCACGCTCATCAATCCCGGCGACTGCATCGGGCACGGCGCCTGCAAGAGCGCCTGTCCGGTCGAGGCGATCAAGCTGGTGTTCGGGAGTGAGCGCCGCGGTGTCGACATTCCGCTCGTGACCCCGACATTCGAGTCGACCGTGCCCGGAATTTTCATCGCCGGCGAGCTCGGCGGGATGGGACTCATCCGCAACGCGCTCGAGCAGGGCAGGCAGGCGGTGGAGGCGATCCGCAGCCGCGGCAAGGCGGCGGGCGACATGCTCGATCTGGTGATCGTCGGTGCGGGGCCAGCGGGATTTGCCGCCTCGCTCACGGCGCTCGCTGGCGGGATGCGCTGCGTGACCCTCGAGCAGGAGTCGCTCGGCGGCTGCGTGTTCCAGTATCCGCGCGGCAAGCTGGTCATGACCGCGCCCGCCATCGTGCCGCTCATCGGCAAGATCAACTTTCGCCAGACGAGCAAGGAGCAGTTGCTGCAATTCTGGCGCGAGGCTGAGCGCAAGACCGGCGTGAAGATCAATTACCAGGAGCGCGTCGATGACATCACGCGCGACGCGGCCGGGTTCACCGTCAAGTCGAGCCGCGGGCAGTACCGCACGCGCAGCGTGCTGCTCGCGATCGGCCGGCGCGGGACGCCGCGCAAGCTCGAGGTGCCTGGCGAGGATCTGCCCAAGGTCGTGTATCGCTTGGTCGATCCGGAGCAGTACCAGGGACAGCAGGTGCTCGTGGTCGGCGGTGGCGACAGCGCGCTCGAGGCGGCGGCTTCGGTCGCCGAGGCCGGCGGTGGCGCTGTGGTGCTCTCCTACCGCGGCGAGGCCTTCGATCGAGCCAAGGCGCGCAATCGCGAGCGCATCGAGCGGGCCGCGCAGGCCAAGCGCCTGCAGGTATTGCTGAAGTCGAAGGTCCATCAGATCGAGCGCGAGCAGGTCGCGATCGAGCGCAACGGCGAGCTACTCAAGGTGCGTAACGATGCGGTGATAGTCAGTGCGGGAGGGGTGCTGCCGTCGGACTTTCTGCGCCGCATCGGCATCACGGTGGAGACGAAATATGGCAGCGCCTAGAGCCCGCACCCTGCTGCTGGCAGCGCTCGGCCTCTGCGCCGCCGCAGCGACGGCCTCCCCCCGGGCGCCGGATCCGCTCGAGGATGTCAAGACGGCCATCCGGCTGAAGAACTTCAGCGCGGCGCAGACGGATCTGCAGCGTCTGGCAAGTGCCGGAAATGCGGACGCTCAATACCTGTTGGCGGCGTTCTACCTCAACGGTCTCGCCGGCCCCAGAGAAATCGTGCAGGCGCGGGCACTGCTCGAGCAGGCGGCCGCGCGCGGCAGCGCGCGCGCGGCTTTCAGCCTGGCATCGCTCGCGGCGTCCGCCGACCCGCCGGATCCCCAGGGCGCAGCGCGCTGGCTCGCAAGAGCGCGGGAGCTCGGCTTCAAGGCGCCGTCACGCGAACTCTCGTCCACAGTGCCGCACTCGCCCACGACCGGCGACTCGTTGATCCTTCCAGCGGCTCAGATCCGCGATCCGCAGGTGAGGCGCGAAGCTCTCTGGCTCGCCGCGAGCCGCGGCGATCTCGCAAGCCTCGAGGTGCTGGCGACTCCCGCAATGGTGGAGGAGCGGGATGAGTTCGGACGCGGGGCGCTGGCGCGCGCGGCCGAGGCAGGCCAGGCAGCAGCGCTGCGGCTGCTGCTGCAGCGGGGCGCCGGTGTCGATGCGACCGACCAGCACGGCATGACGGCGCTTATGTTGGCGGCGCGGTCCGGCAGCGCGGACTCGGTCGATGTGCTCCTCGCGGCGCACGCCAATGTCAGTGCCAGCGATGCCAGCGGCAACAGCGTACTGATGCACGCCGCGACGGGCCGCAGCGTCGCGGTAGCCGAACGGCTGCTCGCAGCGGGCAGCAACGTGGCAGCGCGCAACAAGCAGGAGTGGTCGGCACTCGATTTCGCCCAGGCCGCCGATGCCGTCGAGGTTGCGGGCCGCCTGCGTGAGAAAGGTGCCACCGCCCTGCAGCGCAGTCCCGTCAAGGAAAGCGCGGTCACCTCCGTGCAGCGAGCAGGGCAGGGCCGCGATCTGTACTCCGGCTGGCCAGATCTCGCAGTGGCCGCAACGCGTCCGTCGCCCGAACTGTTGCAGCTGCTCCTCACGCGCGGGGCGGATCCCAACGCCGCAACGCCCGATGGGGTGCCGGTGCTCAGCGTCGCGGCAGTAGCCGGCGCACCGGAAAGCGTCGGGCTGCTTCTCCAGCATGGTGCGCAGGCCGGCAGCGCCGACCGTCGCGGCGCCTCCGCGCTGCTCGCGGCGGCACGCGCGGGTCGCGATGACATCGTCAACTCGATGTTGAGCCGTGGGGTCTCTGCCGACGGTCGGCCAGAGGACCCCGAGCCACCGCTGGTAGCCGCAGCCAAGGCGGGGCACACGGATATCGTGCGCGCTCTCATCAGAGCTCACGCTCACCTCGAGGCGCGCGATGCCCGCGGGGTGAGCGCGCTGATGCTGGCGGTCGAAGCCGACAACCCGGATGAGCTGCGCGCGCTGCTCGCAGCGGGCGCAGCGGTGGAAGGGATCGACAAGGCGGGCCGTACGGCGCTCTGGCACGCGGCGCACGCCGGTCGCGCGCGGATGGTGGCACTGCTGCTCGAGCACGGGGCTAACCCCGACCACGCCGACGGCGCGGGCGAGACGCCGCTCGCCGCCGCATGCGCGGCAGGAGCGGCAGGCAGTGTGGATCTCATGCTCGCACAAGGTGCACGCGTGGACGCGCGGACCGTCCATGGCGACACTCCGCTGCTGCTTGCCGCCGGCGCGGGCGATGTGGGCGTCGTCGAGCATCTGCTGGCGCGCCACGCGGACAAAGACGCACAGAATGATTTCGGGGACACTGCGCTCATCATCGCGACGCGCGGCGGTAACAGCGCCGTGGTCACCCGTCTGCTCGAATCCGGCGCTAGTACGCGGCTGCGCAACCGCGACCGGCTCACGGCCGCGGATGTAGCGACCGCACGGTCTTTCGATGCGATCGCGCAGGCGTTGAAAGGAGCCTAGTGGCCCGCGGGAATACCCGGATAGGCAGCGCGGCGGCCGCGCGGCGCGCCACTCCTCACCCCGGATGCAGCTGCGTCGCCGCCCGATGCGTGGGGTCCACCACCCGTACTGACTGGCCGGCCGCGAGCCGCTCTCCGCCGCGAACCACGAGCCGATCGCCCTCGGCGAGCGGGCCATGGACCTCGACCACATCGGCGATACCGGGCCCGGGGGTCACATCGAGCTCCTCGACAGTGTTGGTCCGGGTGAGCCGCAACACATAGGAGTGGTTCTGACGGATCACGAGCGCATCACGGGGCACGGTCACGGCGGTGCGCACGGCAGCGGAGGGCAGACTGACCTCGATGGGTGTCCCGACCAGCCACTCGCGGCTCGCAAGCGTGATGCGCACCTCGAACTGCCGCGAGCGATCGTCCCCTACCGGGACGACCGTACGCACGCGGCCGCTTTTTTCGATTCCGTGATCGCGCACCGTGACGCTCTGTCCCGCATGGACATTACCGGCGAGGCTGAGGGCTGCGGTCGCGCGCGCCTCGATGTCGCTCGTATTGACCAGGCGCACGGCGGCAGCGCCCGTCTGCAGGTACTCGCCGCGCTGGATGAAGCGTTCGGTGACGACTCCCGGGAAGGGCGCGCGAATCACCGACTGGTCGATGTCGTACTGCACCTGCCGCAGCTGAGCCTCGACGCGTGTCAGATCGTCGGTCGACATTTCGCGCTGCGCGCGCGCGTCCTCGAGCTGGCTGGCACTGAGCGCCGCTGTAGCGGCGAGGCGGTTGAAGCGCTCGAGCTGTGAGCTGTTGAACTGCTGCTGCGCGCGGGCCCGCGCCACCTGTGCCCGCAGGTCCTCGAGCTGCAGCCGCAGCACCGTGTCATCGAGCCGCGCGATCGCTTCGCCCTGGGTGACCGGTGCACCCACCTCCGCGATCCACACGACGCGACCGGCGATGATGCTGGCGATGCGCGCATCGGAGCGGCTGACGATCGAGCCCGGAATCCAGCTCTCAACCGTCACGGGCCGCACACTCACCGTGCCGACCTCGACCACCGGACGCTCTGCCTGCGCGGGGGCATCTGCGGCACCGGCGGTAGCGGCGCCGAGGGCGGCGGCTATCAGGAGTAGCGGCGTGTAAAGGGCCGCTCTCATGATGCAGCAGAGGATGCGAGCGCCGGCGCCGCGCTCACCGCGGCAGCGGCGCGGCGCGGCGCGAGGAGCCGCATCAGCGCCGGTATCAGCAGCAGACTGAATGCGAGACTCAGTACCACGCCACCGATGTTCACGGCCGCGAGGCCGCGGTAGATGACGCTGCCCGGCCCGGGGTTCACCGCCATGGGCAGCGCACCGAGGGCGCCGGTGAGGGTGCTCGCGAGAATGGCCCGCAGGCGCTGCTGTAGACCGGCGCGTATCCCCCGCTCGAGGGTTGCGCCCTCGCTCTCGACGCTGCGCACGGCAGCCACCAGCAAGATGGCGTGGTTGATGATTACCCCGATCATCATGATGAAGCCGATCATCGAAAGCAGATCGAGCGCCTGGAACTTCACCAGATCCAGTATGCGCAGACCGAGCACCCCTCCCACCAGCGCGAGGGGCACCGTGAGCAGCACGATGACACTGTCGCGCAGCGAGCGGAACAGCACCGTCATCAGCAGCAGCAGCACGATGAGCGCCATGACGAACACGCGGCTCATCGCGGCGAGCGTGCGGCTGAGACCGTCTGCGCTGCCTGCGAGACTCATGGCGCCATCGGCAGGCATGTGCAAGCGCAGCTGCGGCAGCACTTGCGTGTCGATGATCTGCAGGACTCTCTCCAGCGAGAGCGTCGGCGGCGGGTCAATGGTGAGGGTCACGGCGCGGCGGTGGTTGAGGCGTCGGATCGCCGGGGGTCCCGGCTCGGTCGACAATTGCACCAGATCCCCGAGTCGCACCACCAGTCCGGAAGGGGTCATGAGAGGCGCGTTCGAGAGATCCTCGGGGGTCGCCCCGCCACTCGAGCGCAGCATGATCGGCAGCCGGGACTTGCCATCGAAGTACTCACCCAGCCACGCACCCTCACCGACCGCCCGCACCACGGTGCCGAGCGTCGCACGGTCCCAGCCAACCTCTGCAATACGACGGTCATCAGGGGCGGCATGCAGCTCGAGCGAGACATCCTCGGGGTTGGGGAAGCTCTGTACGGCCGCTCCCGGAAATATCTTCTCGAGCAGCGCACGACCCTCCACGGCGACGCGGTTGAGTGCGGCCGTATCCTCGCTCTGCAGGTGAATGCCGACCGAACGCACCGAGCCCCCGATGCCGCCGAACAGGTCCCCCTCGACGGTGAAGACGCGCGTGTCTGGCAGGCCGGCGGTGATGTTCTGACGCACCAGCTGCTCGAGCTCGCCGATACGCCGCTCATCGATGACTCGCGCTCCGATGGTGCCGCCGCCCGGCCAGGTCAGGATGTACCAGTTCTTCAGATGCGGCTCGAGCCTGCCGTCCATGTAGGGCTTCATGCGCTCGAGCAGTGTCGGCAGCAGCTCGCGATTGATCGCCTCCGGGCTCATGCCGGGCGGGAAGTCGAAAAACGAGTCGATGGCGGCGCGCTTCACCGGCGGCAGGTAATCGAGCGGGGGCAGCAGCCACCAGGCGAGCAGCAGCGGCACGATCAGCAGCCCGACCACCCAGCCGAGCTGTCGGCTGCGCGTGTTGGTCACCCGCAGAATCCACTCGGTCAGCGCGGGCCAGCCCTCACCGTAGCCGCTCGGTCGCAGCGGACGGCGCAGGACGAAGCCGAGCGCGGCCGGCAGCAGTGTGAGCGCAGCGACGATCGAGATGGCGACGGCAATCGAGATGGTGAGTGCCAGATCCCCGAACAGCTGTCCTTCGACGTCCTTCAGGAACAATACGGGCACGAACACGGCCACCGTCGTGGCGGTCGAGGCGAGCAGCGCACCGGCGACCTGGCGCGCACCCTTGCGGCAGGCTGCCTCGAGGGGAATACCTTCCTCGCGCAGACGCACGACGTTTCCGGAAACGACGATCGCTCCCTCGACCACCATGCCGACGGCGAAGGCGAGACCGGCCAGCGATATCACGTTGAGACTGCGCCCGAAGAGATCGAGCACTACGAAGGTGGCGCACAGGCACACCGGGATGGTGGCCGCGATCAGCAGGGTCACGCGCCACTCGCGCATGAACCACCAGACCACGACGAGCGCGAGCAGCGCGCCCACGATGAGGTTCTCGGTGAGCAGGTGCACCGCGCGCCGTATGAAGAGTGAGGCGTCGAAGGACTGCTCGATGCCGAGCCCACGAGCCTCGAGCGGACCTTCGCGCAGTTCGGCGACGGCCGCCTTCACCTGATCGAGCGTCGCCAGCACGTTTGCGCCGTTGGCGCGCAGCACCTGGATCCCGACCGCTGGGTTGCCGTTCTGGTAGGCGAAGAACTGGCGCGGTGGCGGTGCGACGTCGATGGTAGCCACGTCCGCAAGGTGCACGGGACGTCCATCGCGCCAGCTCAGCACGAGCGATCCGAGCTGCTCCGGGGAGAAGCGCCCGGTGAAGCGCAGGGTGTACTGGCGCCGTCCGACATCGAGCAGCCCGCCGGAGACATTGTTGGCGCTCGCCGCGCGGTTGGCGATGTCGGGAACGCCGATGCCGAGTGCGGCTGCGCGTGGCAGATCGAGCGTGATGCGCACGTTATCGGGCGGACCTGCATTGACCTCGACCGCAGCGACCCCGGGGATCGATTCGAGTCGCGGCCGCACGGTGTCCTCGATGAAGCGCCGTTGCGCCTCGATTGTCCCCGGGGTACCTGGGAGCAGCTGCACGAAGAACCAGGTCAGTGTCTCGTTGGTATTGCCGTCGCCGCCCAGTGAAATTGCCGGCCGGTCGGCATCGCGTGGCAGCGGGGGCAGTCGGTTCAGCCGCCCGATGACCTCGACCAGCGCGTTTTTCATGTCGGTGCCGATGGCAAAGCGCAGATTGAGCTGCGCCAATTCGGCCTGCGCATTGCCCTCGATTTCCTCGATCCCCGCGAGACCCTGCATGACGTTCTCGAGCGGTTCGAGGAGCTCGGACTCGACTTCCTCGGGCGAGGCGGTGCGCCAGCCCATGCGGATCGAGAGTTGTGGGCGGTTGACGTCGGGGAACAGCTGCAGCGGCAGCCTGCTCAGGCTCAGCAGCCCGATCAGGCCGATGAAGACCGAGATGACGATCACCCCGATGGGGCTGCGGCTCGACCAGCTGAGACTTTCCATGGTTCAGATTTCCATGGTTCAAGCCCGATGCGCGTGCAAGGGACCTATCCCTGCAAGCTTCGATGCTACTGCGGGCGAGGGGGTTTGAACGGGGCACGCGCGCCAGGACGTTCACGGCGTGCGACCAGCGCGTGCTCCCCGCAGGATGAAGTGACGCGGCGCGGGTTGTGGCCGCGCTTTCCCGCCAAGCATCCGCCACTTTCGGACGTCGATTCATCGGTTCGAGGTCCGAAAACGTCCGTGCTGCCGGCGGTTACCGCTCTAGAGTCCGGCGCCACCAACAGGGCCGTCTGACCAGGGGAGGACTCATGAAACGCAGCACCGCACTCGTGACTCTCACGCTAGGCACGGCGGTAGCATTGGGCGCACTCGCGGCGCAGGCCGCCGCCGGTCAGCCGATGCAGCCGGCGTACATCGCGTACGACACCCAGCCGATCGCAGGAATCAACGCCGGAGCGAATGGCATCAGCAACCTTGGCTGGGCAAGCGGGACATCAACCGTCGCCTCGGGCGATACGCACGCGGTGCTCTGGAGCCCGGGCAACGTCATCGACCTCGGCACGCTCGGCGGCGCGAGCAGCGGCGTAGAGTGGCCCGTCAAGAATAATCATGGACTGATCGTCGGCATTTCCGAGAGCGACATGACGGATCCGCTTGCCGAGAGCGGTTTCTCCTGCGGCGCATTTCTCGACATGCATGGGCACACTTGCCTGCCGTTCCTGTGGCAGAACGGGGCGCTCAGCGCGCTGCCGCTGCTGGGCGGCAACAATGGCTTCGCAACCGGAATCAACAACGCCGGCCGCGCCGTAGGCTGGGCCGAGACTGCGTTCCACGAGCCGACGTGCATCGCCCCGCAGGTGCTGCAGTTCGAGGCGGTCGAATGGGGACCCGCGCCGGGCGAGAAGCGCGTGCTGTCGCCGCTGCCGGGAGATGCGACCTCTGCCGCAACGGCGATCAACGACGCCGGCGAAGTGGTGGGCATCTCTGGGGACTGTGGCGTAGCCGTGGGCCGCTTCAGCGCCCGTCATGCGGTGCTGTGGCTGAACGGACACCCGGTGAAGCTGCCGACGCTGGGAGGGCAGGGGTGGAATACGCCGATGGCGATCAATAACGTGGGCACGGTGGTTGGTTTCTCCGACAAGCCGGGGGATGTGGTGAACGGCAAGTTGACGCCAAATTTCCAGGCATTCATCTGGAATCCCGTCACCGGCGTCCGGGAGCTACCCCGCTATCCCGGTGACGTGTTGAGTGAGGCGACCGGCATCAACGACTTCGGGCAGATCGTCGGCACGTCATTCCCCGCGGCGGGGGGCTCGCGCATGGTGCTGTGGCAGAACGGCACGGTGTACGACGTCAATCAGCTCTTGCCGGCAGACTCGCCGTTGATGGTTCTCGCAAGCGGTGACATCAACGACCATGGCGAGGTCACCGGCTTTGCCTGCGTGGTGAGCGGCAATGCCTGCGGGAATGAAGTGCACGCGTTCGTGGCGATCCTTGCGCCCTCATCGGAACACGATGCGGATCGACGCTTCGGCAGCCCCGAGGGCCATGTGCTCGTACCGCCGCAGGTACAGGAGCGGATGCGGCAGCTGCATCGCTCAGCGCTCGTGCCGGAGGTGCAGCCCCCGCCCTGACGCCAACACCTGCGACTGCGGTGAGCGCACGGGCCGGCGCGACCCCTATTGCGGCGGCCCGTTCTGCGTGTCAGCTCTGCACGCGGAAACTGGGCGACCTCTGACCCTTTCGATACAATTCGCCCGCGACCCACGCCTGGGTGGCGAAACTGGTAGACGCAAGGGACTTGAGCAAATTGAGCACCCGGCTCGGAAACGACCGGCGTGAATGGGGTCAAAGTCGGTGGAACAGCAGCACGTCAGGGTGGCTGCAATACCGAGCTAAGCCTTGGTTCGGCGCTTGGCGCGCACGGCGTCCTTCAGTTGTTCGGGCGAGTGCTTCGGCATCGCTGCCCCCAAGGAAAGTGTAGAGACTTGACGGCCC
This sequence comes from Steroidobacteraceae bacterium, assembly GCA_035639195.1. Classification (GTDB taxonomy): domain Bacteria; phylum Pseudomonadota; class Gammaproteobacteria; order Steroidobacterales; family Steroidobacteraceae; genus 13-2-20CM-66-19. The sequence continues at coordinate 45,469 of DASQYM010000078.1, read as the reverse complement.
CTGCCTAATCCGTGTTGCACGACGAGCAGCGCGGGATGGCAAAGGTAAAGTCCAGACCACAAATGCATGGCCTCGGCGTGCAGCGGTGAAAGCTGCAGTGGTAAGAAAATCCCTTGGGGGAAACCCCGTGCCGGTTCGATTCCGGCCCCAGGCACCACGGTGGCTTCTGATACCGTCCGACTGCCTCTGGTGTGAATCAAAAATGAACCGAAACGGAACCAAATGCCATGCCTGTTGATGACAGCGAACGTGTTCTACTCGTGGACTATGAGAACGTCAGCAAGGTGGACCTTGGCGCCATTCCGAGCGGCGTGCGGGTGCCGTTCTTCTTCGGCGCGTCGCAGAAGAAGGTCTCGACGGAGTTTCTGCGGGACGCGTTGAAGCTGGGGCCGTTGTTCGTGCCGATCAACATCCAGGGCCAGGGCAAGAATGCCCTTGATTTCCACATTGCTTTCTACCTCGGCGAATACTTGGCCCGGAATCGGGACACCCAATGCGTGATCCTCTCGAAGGACACCGGCTTTGATCCACTCATCGCCCACCTGAAGAACCGCGGCTTTAACGTGCGACGCACGGCGTCCCTGGGCGGCGCGTTCCCCTCAGTAGAGAGCCCTGCCAGCAGGGCATCCATGCCAGGAGCCGTCCCGGAATTGGCTTGGCAGCGCGCCTCGACCTGGCTCGACGGCCTGCAGCGCAATCGTCGGCCTCGCAAGCGCCGCGGCCTCGTCGCCTCCCTGTACTCGCATCTGTCGAAGAAGGTGCCGACAGCGCAGATCGAGGAGTTTGTCGACCGCATGATTGCCGAAGGCAGGATCAGCGAGAGCGACGGCGCGCTCAGCTATAATCTTTCTCCGAAGGATTGAGTACGCGGCGGATCGCGACCGCGCTTCGAGCCGCGGACATCGAGGTCTGGTTCGACAAGAGCGAACTGCGGGGCGGCGGCGCTTGGGATCGTACGATCCGGCGATTGAGTGACCTGGGTGCGGCCGCGAGAGCGAAGCCCAGGCGTTCACACTCGATTGCATTATGTCTTGGTCTCTTGAATAAGTGATTGATCGACAAGGGTAGATTCTAGCAGCGCCAGCGCGTATAATAGATTTACTATAAAGAGGTCGAGTAGGCACATGCTCAGGTCCGAAGTTGTTACGGTTCAGGCATTGCGCAGTGATATGGCGCTCCAAATCACTCGTTGCGTTCAGACATTGGGTGTAAACCAGCTCGCGGCCGCTAAGCATCTAGGGCTGCCTCAGCCTACGTTGAGCAAGATCATGAATGGCCGTGTTTCGGATCTCTCACTCGAGCTTCTGATTCGAATCGCCGTGCGCGCGCGCCTGCCCGTCACTCTGCAAACGGGGCGCGAGCCCGAAGAAGCTGGTGTTTTCGTATCAAGAAAGCCAGTGTCATTGCGTTCCAACTCCAAGCTTGCACGGGACGTCCGCGAATCAATGTCCCGGTCCGCGCGTCGTTTGACTCCGACTGAGCGCGTCGAGGCGTTCTTGGAACATAGTCAGCTCATGGCTGCGCTTCACTCCGCTGGCCGAGCCGCTGAGACTGACCGCAGGGGTGTGGTAATGAGGCGGTGAGAACTAGCCGTGCTGGCCAATCTGCGATCCTGCTCCTCGACGTAATTGAAATACTGCGACGGGAGCGCGTCGATTGTGCGGTGATCGGGGCCCTAGCCCTTTCCGTACACGGTGCCGTGCGTGCGTCGCTTGACGCAGACGCTCTACTTTTCACAACACCTGGCCGGCTGACAAGGCTGCGCACGCTATTTGAACGGGCCGGCTTTGGGACCGAGTTGCGCCAGGGCGGGATTGATGACCCAATCCCCGCAGCGCTGATTCTCACGGACGCTCATACCAATCGAGTCGAACTTCTCGGCGGACTTAGAGGCCTGGACCCAGAAGTATTTTCTCGCACCGTGGAAGTGCCGTTCGCCGGAGAGAATCTCCGCGTCGTGGGGCGTGAAGACCTCATAGCGATGAAGTGTTTCGCCGGAGGTCCCCAGGACATCCTGGATGCCCAGTCAGCGTTTCAAAGCGCCGAGGTGCCGGTTGACCTTGACCTGCTGCGTCGAGTGACTCGTCGATTTGGGCGCGATGCAGCAGACAAGTTAGAGCAGGTACTCGCGCAGTAGAGCTGAGGTAGAGTCATTCTCTTGATCACTGCCGACTCGGCGGTGGGTCCGGCCTCCGGGCGTCCCCTTCCTCGGCTTCAGTCTGGTTTGTACAAGTCTTCCCAGACCTCGAAACCGCCGAGGAGTACCAGGATCACAACCAGAACAATAAGGACGCCGATCAGGATATTGGTCGAGCGACGCATACGTCGCTGCGCCGCAACGTGCTCTTGAGTCAGCAGGACCTGCAGGCGGGTGGTAAGCATGAGCCGGGTGCCCTCGATTGAATTGAACGGCGCGGTAGTGAGGCAGAGAGAGTGCGCACGCGCCACTTCTTCAGACGTTGGTTGCAGCTCTACAAACGCTCGATCGAGCGCACCTGCGTCGCCTTTCCAGGCGGCCTCGGCCGCTGCCGCGAGTCTCCAGGCCCGATCGTTTTGGTCCACTAGCCACTCCTGCTCAGCCGACCCTCGATGTTCTCATCCCCTAAGCAACTTCACACTTCTTTGGTCTTTGGGTGTGGGACTCACCATCCCGGCCGCATCGAAGTCGGCGCCAGGGACATGACTGTCTGAGAAATAGGCCCGCCGGATCTCTGGTGAGGACACCCGGTGGGCCAATCTGTTAGCGCGCGGGGGTAGGAACGCGCGATAGCCACTCCAGCGAGAGTACGTGGATCCGTCCTACGCGCCCTCGCTTCGCTCACTGCAGTCGCTTACAGCCGTGAGCGAGCTCATTTTCGGGATGTCGCTCCCTCCTGGAACGAGGCAGTGAGCGTAACGTCCGGGTATGGCGAGTGACAGTGGCCAAACGGACACTGACTGTTGCGCGACTTCAGTGATCCCGTCTCATCTCTTGCGAGCGAACTCCTCCAGCAGTTGCGCTTCGAACGGTTTGAGCAGCCGGGCGCGTTCGCGCGCGCTGAGCCGTAGCCCAACGGACAGGACATTCGAACCTTCCCGCCCCATCGCTGCCTCCGGGCTGGTCTCGTGCGTCGATAGCTCGACACCGGTCGCCATGTTGGGGCTGGTTGATGCAACAGGGCTGCGGGATTGCATTCGCAGCGATAAGGCGCGATTCGCCGGTCAGCTTTCGACATCGGACCACTGGCAGCTGTTAGTTCTGACCCGGTGACCACGCCTATGTGGAGACGTGGCCGGACGCAGCCCCTTGTGTTAAACGTCAGGCCTTTGAGGCGCCAGGGGAGCTTCAGCGGGTGCGGCGCAGCCGTGCCGGCGACGCCCGCATGCGACACATTTACTTGTGGCCTTAACTCACTGAATTTGCGAGACTTAACTGCTACGCCTGGGGCCGAGCTCAGTGGACGCGGAGTCTGACACACCGCGAACTCCCGGACGAAGCTAACTTGGGCGGCTGGCGGTGGTCTCAAGAGCGCGCAATGCCGGAGCACACGATAGAAGTCGACAATCTGCACCTGTGGCGGGGAGATCGCCATGTGCTTCGCGGAGTGAGCTTCACAGTGGTGCGCGGTGGCTGTCTGGAAGTATGCGGCGCCAATGGCGCCGGCAAGACCACCCTGCTGCGTGCGCTGTGCGGACTCGTTTATCCGGAGCAGGGCCGCATTCTCTGGAACGGCGAGGACGTGCGCCACGACTTGCCGGCATTTCATGCAGCGCTTGCATACCTCGGGCACGAGCCGCCTCTCAAGGCCGATTTGACGGCGCGTGAGAATCTTCATTATTGGATTGGTGTGCGGCGGCATCTCGAGCGTTCGGAGCTCGATGCCGCACTCGCGCGCGTAGGTGCGCGCAGCTGGTGCGAGCAGCTCGCTCGTACCCTATCGGCCGGGCAGCGCAGGCGCGTCGCGCTCGCCGGCTTGACGCTGCTTGCGGTCCCCTTATGGCTGCTCGATGAGCCGACCACCAATCTCGATGGCGAGGGGCGCGCGCTCGTCGCGGAGCTCGTCCGCGAACAGCTTGCACGCGGCGGCATCGTGGTCGCCGCTGTGCATCAGGGGCTGCCGAGCTCGGTACCCAACGTGACGCGTCTGGATCTCGCCGCGTGAATCGCAGCGACGGCAATATTGCGCAGCCGCTCGCCGCGCTCGCTCCAGCGGACCCCGAAATGCGGACCGCAGCCTGCCATCGGGCGAGCGCACTCGAGGCGATACGCCTTGCGCTGCTGCGGGATTTGCAGCTCGCCCTCCGTAAGCGTGGTCAACTGGTACAGCCGCTCGCCTTCTTCGCCATGGTGACACTACTGTTTCCACTTGCCATATCACCGGAGCTTGCGCGCCTGCGCGAGCTGGCGCCCGGGGTAGTGTGGGTGGGAGCGCTGCTTGGCTCGCTGCTCGCGCTCGAGTTCCTTTTCCGGGACGACGCCCATGACGGCACGCTCGAGCAGTACGCGCTCTCCGGACAGTCGCTTACGGCGCTGATGACTGCCAAGACAATCGCACACTGGCTGCTCACCGGATTGCCGCTCGCGCTCATGGCGCCGCTTGCCGCAGTCTCACTCGGAGTCCGCACCGGCGCGCTTCCGGGGATCCTGCTCGCGGTGGCGGTGGGCAGTGTCGCGCTCAGCCTCATCGGCTCGATCGGCGCGGCGCTGACACTCGGCATCAAGCGCAGCGGGGCCCTGCTTTCGCTGCTCACGCTGCCCCTGTCGCTGCCGGTGCTGATCTTCGGAGCGCGCGCGACACAGCTGGCGATCCATGGTGCATCATTTGTGGCACCGCTCGAGCTCCTCGGAGCGCTCGCCGTGCTCGGGGGCACCCTCGCACCGCTCGCTGCAGCGGCGGCGGTACGGATCAGCCTGGAGTAGCGCGGGCGCACGTCATGAACTGGACCTGGTTTCACCGGCTCGCTTCTCCACCGCATGTCTATGCGCTCGCGGCGCGTCTCACGCGCTGGTTCGCGTGGCCTGCGGCGCTGTGCATCGCTGCCGGCCTCTGGGGCGGACTCGTGCTCGCGCCGCCCGACTACCTGCAGGGCGATGGGTTCCGCATCCTCTACGTCCATGCACCGAGTGCCTGGATGTCACTCATGGTGTATGTGACCATGGCGGGCGCGGCGGCAATCGGGCTCATCTGGCGCATGAAGGTGGCGCACGCGGTGGCGGCGAGCTGCGCGCCGATCGGCGCCTCTTTTACGGTCGCAGCGCTGGTGACCGGAGCGCTCTGGGGCCAGCCGATGTGGGGAACTTACTGGGAATGGGACCCGCGCCTGACCTCGGAGCTGGTGCTGCTGTTTCTGTACCTGGGCTATATGGGTCTGCGCGCGGGAATCGAAGACCCGCAGCGGGCCGATCGTGCGAGCGCGATGCTGGCCGTGGTTGGTGTGGTGAACGTTCCCATCATCCATTATTCGGTGACCTGGTGGAACTCACTGCACCAGGCACCGTCGGTAATGCGGCTGGCGAAGCCCGCCATGCCGCTTGGCATGCTGGTGCCGCTGCTGCTGATGCTGCTGGGCTTTACGTTGTTCTTCATCGCGCTCCTGCTCACGCGGCTGCGCGGTGAGGTGCTCGCGCGAGAGCGCACGGCGAGCTGGATTCGGGAGGTGGTGCGCGCATGAGAGCATTTTTCGACATGGGTGGATATGCGGCATTCGTCTGGCCCGCTTACGCGGTGACACTTGCCGTGATCCTTCTGAACATCTTCTGGGCGCGCCGCGCGCTCGAGCGCTCGCGCGCCGAGGCGCGGCGGCGCCTGCAGATGCAGCGAGAAGTTCCTTGACTCCTCGCCGCCGCCGCCTCGCACTGGTGCTCGGCATCGTGGCCGGAGTCAGCATCGCCGGCGCGCTGGCCCTGAGCGCCTTCCGCCAGAATGTCACCTTCTTCTTCGATCCCACCCAGGTGGCCGCCGGGCAGGTGCCCACAGGTGAGCGCTTCCGTCTCGGTGGCATGGTGAAGGAGGGTAGCCTGCAGCGTGCACCGGGCAGTCTCGAGGTGCACTTCGTGGTGACCGACTTCAATCGCGACGTGACGGTAAGCTATGACAAGGTGTTGCCCGACCTCTTTCGCGAGGGCGCGGGCGTCGTGGCGCACGGCCGCCTGAGGTCCGACGGCACCTTCGTCGCGGATGAGGTGCTCGCCAAGCACGACGAGAAGTACATGCCGCCGGAAGTGGCCCGCTCATTGAAGCGCCGCCACGGTGATTCACGCTCGGAGCCCGCCGGCGGCGCGACTGCAAGCGCGGGCTCTGGAGGCTGAGCATGCTGCCCGAGCTCGGTCATTTCGCCCTGATTCTTGCGCTGCTGCTGGCCGGCCTGCAGGCATTCTTCGGCATCGCGGGACCCGCTCTGGGGCGCGATCGCTGGAGCGGCGCGGTGAGCGCAGCAGTTGCCGGCCAGGCGGTCATGGTCGCGACCGCGGCGGCGTGCCTCATCGCGAGTTTCGTGAGCGAGGATTTCTCCGTCGCCTACGTCGCCGAGAATTCCAACAGCGCGCTGCCGCTTTTCTATCGCGTCACGGCCTTGTGGGGCGCACACGAAGGATCCCTGCTGCTGTGGATTCTGCTGCTCGCGGGGTGGACCGTGGCCGTGGCGCTCGGCTCGGGTCGGCTGCCGCCGCGCTTTGCGGCGCGAGTGCTCGGTGTGCTCGGCGTCGTGAGCTTCGGCTTCCTGCTGTTCACCCTCGCCACCTCCAACCCCTTCCTGCGGCTCGACCCGCCGGCGCCCGATGGACGCGACCTCAACCCGATCCTGCAGGATCCAGGTCTGGCCGTGCATCCCCCGATTCTCTACACCGGCTACGTTGGGTTTGCGGTGGCCTTCGCCTTCGCCTGCGCGGCCATGCTCGAAGGCAGACTCGACCAGAACTGGGCGCGCTGGACGCGGCCGTGGACCACCAGTGCGTGGGCGTTCCTCACCTGTGGCATTGCGCTCGGCAGCTTCTGGGCCTATTACGAACTCGGCTGGGGCGGATTCTGGTTCTGGGATCCGGTGGAGAACGCCTCCTTCATGCCCTGGTTGGTAGGCACGGCGCTCGTGCACTCGCTCGCGGTGACGGACAAGCGCGGACTCTTCAAGAGCTGGACGCTGCTGCTGGCGATCCTGGCGTTCTCGCTGAGCCTGCTGGGCACGTTTCTCGTGCGCTCCGGGGTACTGGTTTCGGTGCATTCCTTCGCCGCCGATCCCACGCGCGGCATATTCATTCTGGTCTTCCTGATCATCATGATCGGCGGCGCGCTTACTCTGTATGCGTGGCGCGCGCCACTGCTGCGCTCGAGCGCGGGCTTCGAGCTCGGAGCGCGCGAGTCATTTCTGCTCTTTAATAATGTGTTGCTGGTGATCGCCGCCGGCACGGTCTTTGCCGGTACCCTGGCGCCGCTGATCTCCGATGCGCTGAAGCTCGGCACGCTCTCGGTCGGCCCGCCTTACTTCAATCCCACCTTCATGGTCTCGATGCTGCCGCTGCTGGCGTTGCTCTCGGTAGGCATACATGCGAACTGGAAGCGCGGCCGATTGCGCGACAGTCAGCGCGTGCTGCTTTATACCTTCGTAGTGGCCGCAGTGCTCGGCTGCGGCTGCGTCTTCGGGATTTTTGCGCGCGGCGGTCTGCTCACCCTCATCGGCGCGACGCTCGGAATATGGATTCTGCTGTCATCGCTCGTGGATCCGATCGATCGGTGGTGGCGCGGCCTCACCCTTTCGCGTGCCGTGCTCGGGATGACGATTGCGCACGTCGGACTTGCGCTCGCGGTGCTCGCGCTCACCACCGTGCAGTCCTTCACCATCGAGCGCGATGTCGCTCTCGCGCCCGGTGGCAAAGCCACGGTCGGTGGGTACGAGTTCCGCTTCGATGGCGTCCGTGCGGTAGAAGGTCCCAACTACGACGCTATGGCGGGCACCCTGACCGTCACGCACCACGGAGCGCCGGTCGCAGTCCTCACACCACAGAAGCGGCAGTACTGGGTACAGCATCAGGTCACCAGCGAGACGGCGATTCGCATGCACCGGGGCAACAATCTGCTGCTTGCGCTCGGTGAGGATCTCGGCGCCGGCCGCTGGAGTGTGCGCATCCAGATACGTCCGCTCGTGAGCCTGGTGTGGATTGCGGCGTTCATCATGGCGGTGGGAGGGGCGCTGGCGGCATCCGACCGACGCTACCGCACGGCCCGCGCCGCGGCGACCGCGCCCGCCGGGGCCACCGCAGGGCAGCCCGGATGAGCCGCTTCCTGCTGCCGCTTGGGATCTTCGTACTCCTCGCCGTGGTGCTGGCCATCGGAATCCGCCATTCCCCCGAGAAGGGTGTGATTGCCTCTCCGCTGCTCGGCAAGCCCGCTCCCCCGTTCGCTCTTCCCAACCTGACCAATCCCGCAGGTGAGGTGCGCTCGGCGGACCTCAGGGGCCATTGGTACCTGTTCAACGTATGGGGTACCTGGTGTGGGGGATGTCGTGAGGAGCATGAGACATTGCTGCAGGTCCACCGCGCCGGCGTCGTACCCATCATCGGCCTCGACTGGAAGGACGATGACGCGCAGGCGCTCGACTGGCTCAAGCAGCTCGGCAATCCCTATCAGTCGGTGGGCACCGATCACAGCGGGCGGGAAGCCATCGAGTGGGGGGTCTATGGCGCTCCGGAGACCTTTCTCGTGAATCCGCAAGGTATCGTCGTCTACAAGCACGTAGGCGCGCTCACTCCCGACACCTGGACGCGCGAGATCCTGCCGAGAGTCTCGGGCAGGTCGGCAGGAACCTCGTAATGAGGCGTGCCGTACGAGGGCTCTTGATCGTGGCTGGGGTCGCACTCGCGGCCGCACGTGCCTTTGCCGTCGATCCCACCGAGCTGCCGGACCCGGCTCTCCAGGCGCGCTATCTGGCACTCACTCACGAGCTGCGGTGCATGCAGTGTCAAAACGAGTCTCTTGCGGACTCCCCGGTGGGGCTGGCAGCGGACCTGCGCCGCGAGGTGCGTGATCAGCTGCTCGCCGGGAGATCGGACGACCAGATCCGTGCATGGATGTCTGCCCGCTACGGGGATTTCATTCTGTTCCGGCCGCGCTACTCACTGCGCAACGCCTGGTTGTGGGGCGCGCCGGGGGCGCTATTGCTGATCGGGGCGCTCGTGTGCTGGCGCGTGGTGCGCAATCGGACGCGGCTGCTCCCCGGTGATCATGAGCCTCTCGAAGAGGATGGACCGAGCTGATGATCACCTTCGTCCTGCTGGCTGCGGCGCTGACCGTGGCCAGTGTCGTCGCGGTCGCAATCCCGTTACTCCGGCGCGGCGCGGCGGCGAGCGCTCCGTGGACAGCACTCGCTGCCGCCGGGCTGCTCGTGGTGGGCTCGGCCGCGCTCTACGTCACCTGGAGCAACTGGCCATGGCCGGCAGCGTCCGCGGCTGACTCGCCCGCGAGCATGGTCTCGCGGCTCGCTCGCCGTCTGGAGCACGATCCGAACGATCTCAACGGCTGGCTGATGCTCGGACGGTCATACACCATGTTGCAGGAGTATCCGCTGGCGGTGCGCGCATTTGGCCGTGCCGTTCGACTGAGCGACGGAAAAAGCGCCGAGGCGCTCAGCGGTGAGGGTGAGGCGCTGGCGCTCAGCGATGAGAGCGAGCTCGATGGGCGCGCGGGCCGGCTCTTCGAGCAGGCGCTCGGGCTCGAGCCCAGCTCGGCCAAGGCATTGTTCTTCGGGGCCGCGGTCGCCGCGCGCCGCGGCGACCTGCCGCTCGCCCGACAACGCTTCGCCAAGCTACTCGAGCTCGATCCCCCGCAGGCGATCCGGCCCATGATCGAGCAACAGATCACGGCTATCGATGAGAAACTGTCGGGAACGGGGGCCACGACCGCTGCGGTGCAACAGGGTCAGTCCCGGAAGGCGGATTCCACCTCCGTTGGGTCGCAGGAAGGCCCGCCCGTGGTGCGGGTCAATGTTACCTTGGCGCCCTCATTCGCCTCAGCGGCAGGAGCGGCGCCGCTGTTTGTTTTCGTCCGCGACCCTACCGGGGCCGGACCTCCCTTGGCCGTCAAGCGCTTAGAGAGTCATTTTCCCCAGAGTGTTGCGCTGAGCCCCGCGGACTCCATGGTTCCCGGGCGTGCCTTCTCCGCCGGTCAAAGCGTGCAGGTGGTGGCCCGAATCGCCCGCTCGGGCACCCCGATGGCCGCAAGCGGCGATCCGTTCGGAGAGGTGAGTTACAAAGTGGGGCGAGATGGTGTAGTGAGCCTGGTTATAAACCGCCTTACACCCTGACTCTCACAACCAAAGTAGGCGGGCGCTGACCGCGCCGCTCAGGGTTCCCCTGATGTTCCATAACACGTTCCAGGCGTATGCTTTGCGTTGATACCCCCTTTTTGTGAACCGGATCACACTTGAGTGCCCGGGGGACACCGGGCCCGCGAGTCTGAAGGAGAGCACTGATGGCTGAAGGAACAGTGAATGAAGGACGCATTTCGCATCGTGGTTTCGCTTCCATGAACGCCGAACGGCAGCGCCAGATTGCCAGCATGGGCGGCAAGGCGGTGCCGGACGAGAAACGCAGTTTCTCCCAGAATCGTCGTCTCGCCGCGGAAGCTGGCCGCAAAGGTGGCCAGAGCGTACCGGGCGCGAAGCGCAGCTTCTCGCAGAACCGCGAGCTCGCGGCGACTGCCGGGCGCAAAGGCGGCCAGAGCGTGCCGGATGAGAAGCGCAGCTTCTCGCAACATCCAGAGCTTGCAGCCGAAGCGGGGCGCAAAGGCGGACAGGCGAGCCACGGCGCTACCCGCCCGGCCTGAAGGCGTCCGCGCCCACGACAGAATGTGGGAGGTGTAACCAGGGACGGTGAAGGCGGCGGCGCGCGCTGATGCGCGCGCCGCCTGCGCTGAGGCGCCTGGCGTTTTGCTCGTCGCGTGCACCGGAAACGCGCATCGAGCTCAGCAGCGTGCGCGCGCAAATAATAACGGCATGATGCGCGCGCGCGTCCCGAGACCAGGAAAGCTCCATGCGATCCGTGGATCTCACCGATCCGTGGATCTCACGCAGTGCGGCGAAGGTCACGCGCATGATTGACCTTGCGCGTGACTCGTACTACTTTCGCGCCGGCTAGGGGAGCCCCGGCAGGGGGCTGAGAGGCCAGCAGGCGCCGAGGAGAGAGACGGCGCATCCTGGCGACCCTTGAACCTGATCCAGTTAATGCTGGCGTAGGAAAGTTTCTCTGCAAGTGCACCCGGGCCCGCGGACCGATGCGGGCGATTCGCACCTCCTACCACGCCGCATGCCGCTGGGTCCTGTGAACTGCTCAGGAGCCTCACCGTGAATGCGCAATTGCTGCACGTCGTCGCCGAATCACTGCCGGCCTCACGCAAGATCTACCACTCCGGGTCCCTGCATGCGGGGCTGCGGGTGCCCATGCGCGAGATCGAGCTGCACCCATCCAGCGCTGAGCCGCCGCTCACCGTCTACGATACCTCCGGTCCCTACACCGATCCGTCGGTGACCATCGATATCGAGCGCGGGCTCCCAGGGCTGCGGACACCGTGGATCCTCGCACGCGCGGACCTCGAGTCCTATCCCGGACGGCGCGTGCAGCCGATCGACAATGGTCTCGCCGCCGGCGGCAGGCCGGCGCCGGAGTTTCCTCTGCAGCGCGCGCCGCTCCGCGCGCGGCGTGGACTGGCGGTGACGCAGCTCGCCTACGCGCGCGCGGGCATCATCACTCCGGAGATGGAGTACATCGCCATCCGCGAGAATCTCGGACGCGATGCACGCGCAGGCTGCGCACGCGATGGCAACTCCTGGGGGGCATGCATCCCCGATTACGTGACGCCGGAATTCGTGCGCGCCGAGGTGGCGGCGGGGCGCGCCATCATCCCGGCCAACGTCAATCACCCGGAGTCCGAGCCCATGATCATCGGGCGCAACTTCCTGGTGAAGATCAACGCCAACATCGGTAATTCCGCGGTGAGCTCCTCGACCGCGGAAGAGGTCGACAAGCTCGTGTGGGCCATCCGCTGGGGTGCGGACACCGTGATGGACCTCTCCACCGGACGCAACATCCACACCATCCGTGAATGGATTCTGCGCAACTCACCGGTGCCGATCGGCACGGTGCCGATTTACCAGGCACTCGAGAAGGTGGGTGGCGTGGCGGAGGAGCTCACCTGGGAGATCTACCGCGACACCCTCATCGAGCAGGCCGAGCAGGGCGTCGACTATTTCACCATCCACGCGGGTGTGCGGCTGCCTTACGTGCCACTCACCGTGAGCCGCGTGACCGGCATCGTCTCGCGCGGCGGCTCGATCATGGCGAAGTGGTGCCTGGCACATCACCGCGAAAGCTTTCTGTACGAGAAATTCGCCGAAATCTGCGAGATCTGCCGCGCTTACGACGTGAGCTTCTCTCTTGGCGATGGGCTGCGCCCCGGCTCCATCGCCGATGCCAATGACGCGGCCCAGTTCGCCGAGCTCGAGACACTCGGGGAGCTCACCCGCATCGCCTGGGCGCACGACTGTCAGGTGATGATCGAGGGACCGGGCCACGTCCCCATGCACAAGATCAAGGAGAACATGGACAAGCAGCTCGCCACCTGCGGTGAGGCGCCGTTCTACACGCTTGGGCCACTCACCACCGACATCGCTCCGGGCTACGATCACATCACCTCCGCGATCGGGGCCGCGATGATCGGCTGGTTCGGCACCGCCATGCTCTGCTACGTGACGCCCAAGGAGCACCTCGGGCTTCCGGATCGCAACGACGTGAAGACCGGAGTCATCACCTACAAAATCGCGGCACATGCGGCGGATCTTGCCAAGGGACACCCGGCAGCGCGCGCCCGCGACGATGCTCTCTCGCGCGCACGCTTCGATTTCCGCTGGCAGGACCAGTTCAACCTGTCGCTCGACCCGGACACCGCCTGCGCTTTCCATGATGCGACGCTGCCGAAGGAAGGGCACAAGCTCGCGCACTTCTGCTCGATGTGCGGGCCAAAATTCTGCTCCATGCGGATCTCGCACGAGGTGCGCGCCGAGGCCCGCAGCGCCGGCATGGCGGAGATGTCCGCGCGCTTCCGCGCTGCGGGGGGCGAGCTGTACGTGGAGCCGCCGCAGCGCGCGGCGCACGGTAGCGAGAGCTGACGAGAGTGCAAATCACCATCGTCGGTGCCGGCATTGCCGGGCTGAGCTGCGCGCTCGAGCTGTGCGAGCGCGGGGCGAGCGTTGAGCTCCTCGAGCGCGCTCCACAGCTTGCCGGGGCAGGCTGCTCGTGGTTCGCCGGGGGGATGCTGGCACCCTGGTGTGAGCGCGAGAACTCAGCGCCGCTCATCGCGCAGCTCGGCACCGAGAGTCTTGCCTGGTGGCGCGCACACTTTGCCGGCACGGTCCTCGAGGGCACGCTCGTGGTGGCGCACCCGCGCGACACCGGGGAGCTGCTGCAGTTCGCGCGCCGGACCGCGCACTGCGAGAGCGTCGGCGCGGAAGCCATCGCCGCGCTCGAGCCCGATCTCGGCGGACGCTTCAGCCACGGGCTCTATTTCCGCGAGGAGGGCCATCTCGATCCGCGGGCCGCGCTCGCCGCGCTCGCTGCGCAGCTGCGTGAGCGCGGTGTCCACATCCGCTTCGGGGTGTCTGCAGCGGCGCGCACCGGGCGGATGGTGCTCGACTGCAGCGGGCTCGCCGCGCGCTGTCAGTTGCCGGACCTGCGCGGTGTGAAGGGGGAAATGCTGCTCGTGCGGCTGCCAGAGCTGCATCTCACCCGTCCGCTGCGCTTGCTGCATCCGCGGCTGCCGCTGTACGTGGTGCCGCGCGGACAGGGACTCTACATGGTGGGCGCCACCATGATCGAGAGCGATGAGGCGACGCGCATCAGCGCCCGCTCCATGCTGGAGCTTTTGTCGGCGGCCTATGCGCTGCACCCCGCCTTCGGTGAGGCGCAGATCATCGAGATCGGCACCGGTGTGCGCGCCGCCTTTCCCGACAATCTGCCCCGGCTGCGCCGCTCCGACGGCGCACTGCACGTCAACGGACTGTACCGGCACGGCTTCCTGCTGGCGCCGGCGCTGGCGCGGCGCGCGGCGAATGTGCTGCTCGAAGGCCGCCACTATCCCGAGGTGATGGATGATGAAGATTCTGGTGAACGGCGCCTGGCGTGAGACGCGTTCCGCCGAGCTCGCGCGCGCCCTGGAGGAGCTCGGCTACGGCACCAGTGTCGTGACTACCGCGGTCAACGGCGAATTCGTCGCCGCGGGCGAGCGCCCAGGCACGCTGCTCAGCGAGGGCGACCGGCTCGAAGTGCTGGCGCCGATGCAGGGGGGCTGATGCTGCAGCTGTACCAGACGCAGCTCACCTCGCGGCTGATGCTCGGCACCGCACGTTATCCAGCCCCTGCGGTGCTGGCGGATGCGGTCAGAGCGGCGCGCGCCGAGGTCGTCACGGTCTCGCTGCGGCGCGAATCCGCCGGCGAGCGTGCCGGCCAGGCGTTCTGGTCGCTCATTCGCGAGCTCGGAGTGCGCGTGCTGCCCAACACCGCCGGCTGTCATTCGGTGAAGGAAGCGGTCACCACCGCCCACATGGCGCGCGAGGTGTTTGGCACGTCCTGGATCAAGCTGGAAGTGATCGGCGAGGACGATACGCTGCAGCCGGACGTGTTCGGGCTGGTGGATGCGGCGCGCACACTGTGCGCCGAGGGGTACGAGGTATTTCCCTACACCACCGAGGACCTGGTGGTCGCGGAGCGCTTGCTCGCCGCGGGCTGCAGGGTACTCATGCCCTGGGGTGCGCCGATCGGCTCCGGCCGTGGACTGAACAATCTGTTCGGACTCAAGGCGCTGCGGGCGCACTTCCCGGAGGTGCCGCTCATCATCGATGCCGGACTCGGGGTCCCCTCGCACGCGGCGCAGGCGCTCGAGCTCGGATTCGACGCCGTGCTCATCAACACCGCGGTAGCCCAGGCACGCGACCCGGTGCAGATGGCGCGTGCCTTCGCGCAGGCGATCGAGGCGGGGCTCGCGGCGCGCGCGGCGGGGCCGATCGAGCCGCGTGATCTCGCGGTTCCCTCGAGCCCACTCATCGGCACGGCATTTCGCGGATGAACCTGCCGCGGGTCTATCCGATCGTCGACAGCGCCGCCTGGATAGTGCGTCTCGCGGCCGCGGGCGTGCGTCTCGTGCAACTGCGAATCAAGGAGCAGCCCGAGGAGCTGCTGCGGGTGGAGATCGAGAATGCACGCGGCCACTGTCGTGCCGCCGGAGTGCAGCTCGTCGTGAACGACTACTGGCGGCTTGCGCTCGCGTGCGGCTGCGATTTCGTGCACCTCGGACAAGGCGATCTCGATAGCGCGGATATCCCGGCGCTGCGCCGTGCGGGTGTCCGGCTGGGGGTCAGTACGCATGATGAGGCCGAGCTCGCGAGAGCCCTCGCGCTGCGACCGGATTATGTGGCTCTCGGGCCGATTTATCCGACCCTGCTCAAGGCGATGCCATGGCGGCCGCAGGGACTGGCGCGCCTGACGGAGTGGAAGCGGCGCATCGGCGCGATTCCGCTGGTGGCGATCGGCGGTATCACCCGCGAGCGGCTTGACGGAGTGTTCGCTGCCGGCGCCGATGTGGCCGCAGTCGTGACCGACGTCGTGCGCGCGCGCGACCCGGAAGAGCGCGTGTGCCAGTGGCTCGCGGCGGCCGGCGCGGTGCGGCGCGAGCAGCTGAGCGCCTGAGCGCGGCCGGAGGGACCGTGAGCGATCGCTATGGCCGTCAGGAGACTCTCCCAGAGGTGGGCGAGGCGGGCCAGGCACGGCTCGCGGCCGCGTCGGCGCTCATCGTGGGTGCGGGCGGGCTCGGGTGCGCCGCGCTGCAGTACCTCACCGCCGCGGGTGTCGGCAGACTGATCGTTGTCGATCACGATCGGGTGGAGGAATCCAACCTTCATCGTCAACCGCTCTATCGCATGAGCGACATCGGGCAGCCGAAGGTGTTTGCGGCACGCACTGCACTCGCAGCCTTGAATCCCGCCACGCACGTAGAGGCGCTGTGCGAGCGGTTGAGCTCGGTCAATGCCGCGCGCCTGGTGGAATGCGCGAGCGTCGTGATCGACGCGGCCGACAGTTTCGCAGTCACGTACCTGCTGAGCGATATCTGTCAACGCCTGTGTAAGCCGCTCGTGAGTGCCTCGGTGCTCGGGCTCGCGGGTTACGTGGGAGTCTTCTGCGGCGGCGCGCCGAGTTACCGCGCAGTCTTTCCCGAGCTGCCGCGCTCCGCCGGCTCGTGTGCCGAGGCCGGGGTGCTCGGCACCGCAGTCGGGGTGCTCGGCACTCTCGAGGCGCATCTCGCCCTTGCGCTGCTTGTCGACTGGGCGCCGTCGGTGCGCGGACGAATGCTGTCGCTCGATCTGCGCACGCTGCACGTAGGCGGCTTCTCCTTCGCCACGGCACGTGAGCCGACCGAAGCGCCGATCCCTTTCATCGCGCCGGCCGAGGTGTGCGGCGGCGATGTGGTGATCGATTTGCGTAGCCTCAACGAGGCGCCGGTCTCGCCCTTTCAGTCGGCGCTGCGTATAGAGGTCGAGGCGCTCGAGCATGCGCCGCTCGAATTCCCCGGCGAGGCGCGCGTGGTGCTCTGCTGCCGCAGCGGACTGCGCGCCTGGCGCGCTGCCCGCACCCTGCGCAGCCGCGGACATGACAAACTCGCGCTGATCGCGCTCGGCGAGTGACTACCGTCCTCGTCATCGCCGGCTCCGACTCCAGTGGCGGAGCGGGTGTGACGCGCGATGTGCGCACCCTGACACAGCTCGGCGCCCAGGCGCGCTGCGTCGTGACGGCGGTGACCGCGCAGTCGGATGCGCGGCTCTACGCGGTGCATGTGGTGCCCCCGGAGCTCGTGCGTGCGCAGCTCGCCGCAGCTTGCGCCACCGGCCCCGTGAATGCGCTCAAGATCGGCATGCTCGCGACAGCTGCAACCGTGCGCGCCGTATGCGCGGGTCTTCCCGCGGCAGCGGTGCCCATCGTGCTCGATCCGGTGCTGGCATCCTCTTCCGGCGGCGAGCTACTCGATCGGCAGGGGCGGGAAGCCCTGTGCACGGCGATGCTGCCGCGCGTCACGCTGCTCACCCCCAACATTCCGGAGGCGGCAGCGCTACTCGGCAGCAGCCCTGCGCAGACCGAAACGGAGCTGCTGCGGCAGGCGCGTGCGCTGCTCGCTCTCGGGCCCGAGGCGGTACTGCTGAAGGGCGGCCACCGCACCGGACCCGAAGCCACCGATCTGCTGTTGCTGCGCGATGCTGTGCCACGGTGGCTGCGCGCGCCGCGCATCGCCACGGTACGACGCGGCACCGGCTGTGAGCTCGCGGCGGCGATCGCTGCCGGGCTAGCCGCCGGGCTAGACGTCGCGACGGCGTGCACGCGGGCAAAACAACACCTAACACAGAGCTTGCAGCAGGCCGACTGAGGAGCGCGCGCACGCGCTGCTTGGCGTGTCGTCGGCTCGCGGCACCGGGCTCGGACGCCTGCTGCAGCTAACAGTCAACAACAGCAAGTCAACCAACGTCATCCTCGGCCGCTTTAGCGGGCACAGCCGGAGTCCCGGCGCAGCGAATCAACCGAAATAAGGATGTTGGCTATGCAGCGCAATATGTTGCGTCGCGCGGTCCGCAGCGCGCTCGTTACAGGTCTCACGGCCACTGTTGTGACCATGAGTGATGCATCCGCGAATGATGGGGCCTGTGTGACTTCGGCAACCAATCTGCGCTCAACGGCAGGTTCGTGCGCATCGCGGCCCCACCACGGTCACCTTCGGTAACGGCGCCACGGACAGCTTCGCCGCCGCCGCCGGCGGGGCGGTGAACTTCGGCGGCACGGTCGGTGCACTGCCCGCGTGGGGGGGGCGTCGCGACCTGGGGGTGACGGTAGAGCTCAGCGACACCATGGGCTCGGCGACACTCGTCTACCAGATTGACCGCACCGGCGGTCTGGTGACCGTGAGCCGCATCGATATCACGAGCAGCAGCGGCCTCGCCGCGATTACCACTGCGCTCGCAGCGGGTGCTCCGGTCAAGGTCTATGGCGTACCGCAGGCGCCGGTCGCCCCCGCGACGGCGGGCCCCCTCAAGGCATACGTGATCATCTACTACACCGGCATGATGCCGAGCATGTAACGCGCACCAATCGGAGCAGGCAGGAGGCCTCGCTTCGAGCAGAGGGGCGCCGCAGCCGAAACTGCGGCGTCCTTCGCCTTTTGCATATCATCTCGGGATGCCAGGAGCCGCGCGTCCGTCCCTCGATCTCAAAAGCCTGGCGCGGCGCGCCATGCTCGAGCACGGTCTCGAACCCGACCTGCCGGCCGCAGCCGCTGCGCAGCTGCGTGCGATCGCGGCTCCCGCCATGGAGCGCGCCCCGCAGATTCGCGATCAGCGCGCGCTCCTATGGTGCTCGATCGACAACGACGAGTCGCGCGATCTCGACCAGTTGTCGGTGGCGCAGCCGCTCGAGAACGATGCGGTGCAGATCCTCATCGCCATCGCCGACGTCGATGCGTCGGTCACAGGCGGCTCACCGCTCGATGCTCATGCCCTCGCCAACACCACCTCCGTGTACACCGTCGCGCAGGTATTTCCGATGCTTCCAGAGCGGTTGTCCACCGATCTGACGTGCCTCGCCGAGGGACAGGAGCGGCTGAGCGTCGTGATCGACATGACGGTGTCGGCCGACGGCAGCATTGGCGCTTCGGATATCTACCGCTCCGTGGTGGTGAATCGCGCCAAGCTCGCGTACGACAGCGTTGCCGCATGGCTCGCGGGCCGCGCGCCGCCTCCGCCACGCGTCGCGGCCGTTCCAGGCATGGAGCAGCAGCTGCGCATCCAGGATGGCGTGGCGCAGCGGCTGAAGCGTGTGCGGCAGGCGCAGGGATCGCTGACCCTGACCACGCTCGAGGCCCGTGCCGTCTATGAGGGCAGCGCACTCATCGATCTGAAACCCGACGAGAGCAATCGCGCCAAGGAGCTCATTGAATACTTCATGATCGCCGCCAACGGGATCGTGGCACGCTTCCTCGAGAGCCGTGCACGCTCATCGCTGCGGCGTGCGTTGGCTGCGCCTGCCCGCTGGGACCGCATCGTCGCACTCGCGCGCGGCTGCGGCGAGACACTGCCCGCCGCGGCGGACGCGCGCGCCTTGAACGCGTTTCTCGTGAGGCGCCGGCAGGCTGCGCCCGCGCAATTCCCCGACCTGTCGCTCGCCATCGTCAAGCTGCTCGGTGCCGGCGAGTACGTGCTGAAACGTCCGGGACAGTCGTGCGCAGGCCATTTCGGACTCGCCCTGGAGGACTATGCTCATGCGACGGCACCCAATCGCCGCTTTCCCGATGTGATCACCCAGCGGCTGCTCAAGGCGGCGCTCGCGAGTGCCCGAGCGCCCTACGGCGATGAGGAGCTGGGCTCGCTCGGCGAGCACTGCACGGTGCAGGAGCGCAACGCCGCCAAAGTGGAGCGCCAGGTACGCAAGTCGGCCGCGGCGCTGCTGCTGCAGGCACACATCGGCGAGCAGTTCGATGCCCTGGTGACCGGCGCGTCCGACCGCGGGACCTGGGTGCGCATCTCGCATCCGCTCGCCGAGGGCCGTGTAGTCAAAGGGTTCGAGGGACTCGATGTAGGCGACACTGTGCGTGTGCAATTGAGCCACACCGAGGTAGAGCGTGGGTTCATCGACTTCGTCGCTGCGACTAATACTCCAGATGCAGCCGCACCGCGAAAAAGCGCAGCAGGTCCCGATCGCGGCTGAAGCCCGGGTGCTGTATACCACACCGGTTTGCGGGACGATCCATCACGGTGTCCACACAGGGAATGTGTAGGTAAACACTATGTATCCCAGCGCGGTATGAGACCCGTTGGAGAAGTATATGGCTGGGTTGAATTGCAGACGCGTTGTTACATTGCAGGTGAAGCCCACGGTGAAATAGTTGGCATTCCCGCTTTGATAATCCAGCTGAAAGCGCCACGTTTCGTTGAAATCATGTGCCCAGCCGAGCAGCAGCTGCGTCTGGTCGTGAACCCGGATCGGACCGGCCATCCACTTGTTCTCGGGCGTGTAGTAGCCGGCCTCCAGGAACGGCTGCGGATTTGACCCGCGAGTAGACCAATTAATGAATCCGGTGGTCAGCAGCCACGGTCCGTGCTGGACCAAGCCCGCTTGCGCGTTGAAAACCTGCTCGCTCGGCGACAGCCCTTGAAAGAGCGCCACCTCCAGCCATGATGTGAGGCCGATCTCCGCCTGCAGCTGATACGGATTGCCAATGTCTCGCCCTTGAGCCTGGAAGCTGAGTGACAGCTGACCCTCCGGTTGCAGGTCCGGTGTCACGATCTGGCTCAATCCCTTGGTTGTTGCGTGTGCCTCGCCCAGTGCGCACACACCGATGATCAGACAGGGGATTGTTGGAATTCTTCTCATCGTCAGCGCGCCATCGTCCAGCGGAATCGACCCGTGGACCTCGATGTATCGACTCAAGGACCGTGAAACTCCTAACCCATTAATTCTCTTCTATCGACGTTTCAGGGTGTTTTCACATAGCCTTCGATCGGTCGCAGATGCAGCGCGGGATGATCGAAGTCCTTGACGGCGATATCAGCCACACGTCGAGCGATTCCCCGGCGAGCCCGCTATCAGGTTGTCGGACTGCGTGCCTCCGACCCGCCTGTCAGCAGCCAGCTGCATCGGATGGCGACCCAGCTGCGCGCGTGCTGCGCCGCGCGAGCGGGCGAGAGTATATTTGCGGCGGACACCTCTATACTATACCCCCCATCCTATACCAGCTTCCGAGGACACGGCGTGGGACATACCATCGAGGACAAGACACGCCTGCTGCAGCGCGTGCGACGGCTGCGCGGGCAGGTGGACGCCATCGAGCGTGCCCTGGAAGGGGATGCCGACTGCGCCCGGGTGATGCAGCTTACGGTATCAGCGCGAGGGGCCGCCAACAGCCTCATGGCCGAGCTGCTGGAGGATCACATCCGCATGCACGTTTCCGACCCCGCCCGCGATCGCGACCGCGGACGCGCGCGGGGCGCGAAGCACCTGATCGATATCGTGCATGCCTACCTCAGGTAATCCCACCGCTCACTGTGCTGCGGGGGGATTCCAGTCCCCGCCCAGTGCCTTCACGAGCTGCACCGTGGCGGTCGCGCGGCGGATGTCGATGTCGACTGCCGTGAGGCGTGCCGCAAGCGCGGCGTTCTGCGTGGCGACCACCTCGAGGTAGGTGACGATGCCGCCCTTGTAGCGCAGGTTGGCCTGATCGAGCGCGCCCTGGGTCGCTTTCACCGCCTCCGCCTGGCTGATGCTTTCGCGCTGCAGCTGCCGCAAAGCGGCCAGATTGTCCTCCACGTCCTGATAGGCGGTGAGCACGGTGCCGCGGTAGTTGGCGACCTGCTGATCGTAGACGGCGTGCGCGGCTGCAGACTGGGCGCGATGCAATCCGCCATCAAAGAGTGTGAGCACGGCCTGCGGCCCGATCGACCAGAATTCGCTCGGCGCAGTGAGCCAGGTCGCACCGGTGGTGGCTTGCGAGCCGAGCTGCGCCATCAGATCGAACACCGGGAAGTAGGCGGCGCGCGCTACGCCAATGCTGGCGTTCGCTGCAGCGACGCGCCGCTCGGCCGCCGCCACATCCGGACGGCGCTCGAGCAGCTGCGAGGGAAGACCGACGTCGATTTCCGGCATGCTCGACAGGAGCTCCTCGGTGCGCGCGGCGAGCGAGAAGCTGGCCGGCTGCTGGCCGATGAGCACCGCGATGGCGTGCTCGGTCTGCGCGCGATGCAGGCGCGTGTCCGCGGCTTGAGTGCGCGCCGATTCGAGCTGCGCCTGCGCCTGTTGCACATCGGAGACGGCTGCCGCGCCGCCGGCGAACAGGTTCTGCGTGAGCTGCAGCGCGCGCTCGTAATCGGCGACCGTCTGATCGAGGAAGCGCTGCTCGACGTCGAGTCCGCGCAGCACGAAATAATCGCTGGCGAGCTCGGCATGCAGGGACAAGTCGAGCGAGGCCACATCGCCCGAGGTGGCCTGCTCATTGGCACGCGCATTGGCGACCGTGTTGCGCACCCGCCCGAACACATCGATCTCGTAGGAAAGATCGCCGCTCAGCAGGAAGGCGTTCCCCGTACGCGTGTTCCCGGGCGTGTAGCCCTGGGAGTAGACCGAGACCTCGCTGCGGGTGACCGCGGCCTGGGCGGTGAGCGTCGGGAACCACGCCGCGCGGGCGATGCGCGTCTGCGCGCGCGCCTGCTCGAGGCTCGCCAGCGCTGCCTTCAGGCTCTGGTTGGCGGTGCCGACCTGCGCCTCGAGCGCATCGAGATCGGGATCACGGAACGCAGTCCACCAGTGACCGCGGGCACTCGTATCGGCCGGGGAAGAGACCTTCCAGTCGCCGGCCTCCTTGTAGCCAGGTGGTGGCTGTGGAGTCGAGGGCCGCTCGTAGTGCGGAGCGAGCGAGCAGCCAAAGAGTGCCGCCGCGAGTACGGGGGCGAGTCCGTGGCGCAGTCTCACGAATGCTCCGCCGCCGCTGGTGCAGCGGCCGGCTGCGGCTGAGTGGGTTGCACGCGCACCTCGGCGCCATCGGCGATGGAATCCGGTGGATTCAGGATGAGCGTGTCGTTCGCGTTGATTCCTGCTAGCACCTCGACCTCGGTGCCGAAGTCGCGTCCCTCGGCAATGTCGCGCAGCCTCACCCGCTGGGCCTCATCGACAGTCGCGACCTGTGGCGACTTGCCTCGGAAGATCACCGCGTTCACCGGTACGCGCAGGTTGCCGGGGCCCGGTGGCAGGGAGAAGGTGACCTGTACGTAGGCGCCCGGCAGCAGCTCGCCGCCGCTGTTGTCGATCTGCAGCTCCACCTGCAGTGTGCGCGCCGTGGCATCCAGGGCGTGCGCCGTGGAGGTCACGGCTGCCGCGTACTGCTGGCCAGGGTGATCGGTGAATTCCAGCGACGCCTTCATTCCGCTATGAACCTGGGCGGCATAGGCCTGCGGCACCTGTACGTAGATGCGCAGCTGATGAGTGTCGGCCACGCGGAAGAGGGCGCTGCCGGCAGTCTGACCGGCGTTGATCAGCGCACCGACGTCGGTGTTGCGCTGCGTGACGATGCCATCGAAAGGCGCCACGACCCGCTTGAAGCCTTCGAGCTCGCGCAGCCGGGCGAGGTTGGCGGCGGCAGACGCCTGCGCGGCAGCCTTGGCGGCGGCATCGCCGGCACGCTGGTCCGCGTCCTGCTGCGACACCGACTGGGTGCCAAGCAGACCCTGCCAGCGCTCGTTGGTGGTGCGCGCGAGCTCGGAATTGGCGCGCGCCGTGCCGAGATCCGCTTCCGCCTGCCGCAGCTGCTGGTCGACCTCCGGAGTCTCGATCTCGGCGAGCAACTGGCCCTTCTTCACCGGGGTGCCGATGTCGGTATACCAGGTCTTCAGATACCCGCTGGTGCGCGCGTAGATCGGCGCCTCGTAATAAGCCTGCACGCTCCCCGGCAACACCAGTGTGTCGGTGGACGGCCCGCGGTGAGGCTTGGTGGTGATGACCGTCGGCACGGACGCTTCGCGCGCCTCGCGCGCGAGACCATGGCGCACCACCAGGCGGCTGAGTATTCCCCAGAGCGCGAGCAGCAGCACGAGCGCGATGGCTACCCACAGGTACCGCCGGTGGGATGAAGCCAGCGCGGTTGCCGGCCGCGGGTCTGCCGAGACATCATTCATCAGACACTCCGGCGTCCGTGGATGATGCTGAATACGGTGGGCACGAAGAACAATGTGGCGACCGTGGCGAATACCAGGCCGCCGATCACCGCACGCCCGAGTGGGGCATTCTGCTCGCCGCCTTCACCGAGCCCGAGCGCCATCGGCAGCATGCCGATGATCATCGCGAGCGCGGTCATCAACACCGGCCGGAAGCGCGTGAACCCCGCCTGCAGGGCTGCATGGGTGGCGTCATCACCGGCGTCCATGCGCTGGCGTGCGAAGCTGATGACGAGCACGCTGTTGGCGGTGGCGACGCCCATGCACATGATCGCGCCGGTGAGCGCGGGCACGCTCACGGGGGTATGGGTGAGGAACAGCATCCAGACGATGCCGGCAAGCGCTGCCGGCAGCGCCGTGATGATGATGAATGGATCGCGCCAGGACTGGAAGTTGACCACGATCAACAGGTAGACCAGCACCACCGCGCCCGCAAGGCCGAGGAGCAGGCCGGTGAACGACTCGGTCATGGTCGTCACCTGTCCACGAACGGTAACCTGCGCACCGCGTGGCCGCAGCGACTGCGTGTCCTGCACGATCCGCCGGATCTGCTTGGCGATGTAGCCGAGATCGGTGCGCTCGAGGCCCGCATAGATATCGATGACCGGGGCGGAGTTGTAATGACTCACGACCGCGGGGGACTCGCTGCGCCGGAAAGTCGCGAGGTTGGCGAGCAGTTGAACGCCACCGCCCGCCGCACTGCTCGGCGCGGGGCTGGCTACGCTGCCGCCCCCATTGGCAAGGTTCGCGTCCAGGCCGCCGCCGCCCGAGGTGACCGGAGTCGTCGCCAGATCGGTGAGCGAGGTGAGGCGGAACTGCGGTGTCTGGGCAACCACGGGGTATTGCGTGCCGGTCTTCGGATCGATCCAGAAGGACAGCGTGGTTTGCGAGCTGCCGGAGAGCGAGACGAGCAGGTCCGAGGCCACCTCGGTTTCGGTGAGCCCCAGGAGCGAGGCCTTGGTGCGGTCGACATCCACATTGAGCGTCGGGTAGTCGTACTGCTGCTGGATGCGAGCGTCCACAAGGCCCGGAATGGTGCGCATGCGCGTGAGGATGGCGTTGGCGTACTTGCGCGTCTCGGTGGTGTTGAAACCGGACACCTGCACATCGACCGGGGCGGGCAGGCCGAAGTTGAGGATCTGGCTGACAATGTCGGCCGGTGAGAAAGCGAAGCTGGTGCCGGGATACAGCGCGTTGAGCTTCTCGCGCAGCGCATGCACGTAGGGCTCGGTCGCATGATGGTCGGAGGCGAGGTTGATCAGAATATCGGCATCACCCGGACCGACTGGTGCCGAGGTGGAATAAGAGAGGTTGATGCCGCTGTAGGGCAGGCCGACGTTGTCGACGATGGTGGAGATCTCGCGCGCCGGAATGATGCTGCGGATGGTCGCCTCGATGCCGTCGCACAGCGCCGCGGTCATCTCGATGCGTATGCCGGTCGGCGCGCGCAGGTGCAGCTTGATCTGCCCCGCATCGACACTAGGGAAAAAGTCCTGCCCGAGCCCGGGCAGGAAGGGACCGAGCGGGAAGGCGAGCAGCGCGGTCGCGGCCATCGCGCCGAGGAAGGGGAGCGCGAAGCGCGAACCGGCGGTGAGAGCGCGCTCGAGCAGCGTCCGGTAGCGCTCACGCGTGGACTGGAACCACTGCTCGAAGCGCCGCTGCAGGCGCTGGGCAGCATGCCGTGGTGCGCTCGTATGGCCCTCATGCAGCTGTAACCAGTACTTGGCAAGTGTCGGCACGAGGGTACGCGACAGCAGGTAGGAGGCCAGCATCGCGAACACCACCGCCTCGGCGAGCGGCACGAACAGGTAACGGGCGATGCCCGCCAGCATGAACATCGGCACGAACACGATGCAGATGGCGAGCGTTGACACCAGAGCGGGGAGGGCGATCTCGTGGGCGCCGTTGAGGATCGCCTCCTCGACCTGCTGGCCCTGCTCGAGATGCATGTTGATGTTCTCGATCGTCACCGTCGCATCATCGACCAGGATGCCGACCGCGAGCGCGAGGCCTCCGAGGGTCATGATGTTGATGGTCTCCCCCAGGAGCGAGAGGCAGATGATCGAGGTGAGGATCGACAGCGGAATCGACACGGCGATGATCAAGGTGCTCTTCCAGCTGCCGAGGAACAGCAGGATCATGAGCGCGGTGAGCGCTGCGGCAATCACCGCCTCGCGCACCACCCCTTCGATGGCGGCACGCACGAACAGCGACTGGTCCCCCACCAGGTCCACGTTGAACCCCGGGGGTAGCTGCTCACGGAGCGAGGGCAGTTTCTCCTTGATGTTCTTGATGATGTCGAGTGTGGAGGCCCCGCCGGTCTTGAGCACGCTCATCAGCACGCCGCGGTGTCCGTCGCGGCGCACGATATTGGTCTGTGGCGGGTAGCCATCGCGCACGTAGGCCACGTCGCGCACGTAGATCACGCTGCCGTTGCGATTGGCGATCGGCAGATCGTTGAGCTCCGCCACCGTGCGTGGGTTGGCATTGACCGTGACGAAGTACTCGCGGTCACCGATCTTCTGGGTGCCGGCCGGCAGGATCGAGTTCTGCGCAGCGATCGCCGCTGTGACGTCGTTGCCGGAGAGGCCGGTCGCGCGCAGCGCAGCGGGATCGAGGTCCACCTGCACCTGGCGTTGCAGACCCCCATACGGGTAAGGCATTGAGGCGCCCTGTACGGTGCCGAGGCCCACACGGATGATGTTGTTGCCGAGGTCGAACAGCTGAGCTTCCGAGAGTCTCTCGCTCGAGAGCGCCAGCTGCAGGATGGGCACCGAGGAGGCGTTATACGCCAGCACATACGGTGGCGTCGTGCCCGGGGGAGCCGAGCGCAGATTGGTCTGCGAGACGCCGGTGATCTGCGCGTAGGCGAGCTCCTCGTTGACGGTCGGCTGGAAAAAGTACTTCACCACCGAAGTGCCGTTGACGTTCTGCGACTCGGTGTGCTCGACATCGTTGACTGTAGTCTGGGCGTTGCGCTCGGTCCCGAGCACGATGCGGGTCGCCATCTCCTCGGGCGACAGACCGGTGTAACGCCAGATCGTGGCGACCACCGGAATGTTGATGTTCGGAAAGATGTCCGTGGGCGTGCGCAGAATCGCGAACACGCCGAGCAGCGTGATCGCAATGGCGAGGACCAGGAAGGTGTAAGGGCGCCGTAGCGCGAGCCGGACGATCCACATGGCGCCCGCTACGATAGCGCAGGCCGGCCGGCCGGCCGGTTACACGCCAACACAGGTGCGTTACAGGTGAAATGCGCGCTGCAAAGTGCAGGCGACAGGAGGCAACGACACTTTCCGTTGCTGTGCGCGGGCGCCGCCGTAGCGTCGCGCGCCGCGCCAGCCTCACGGACTCATGATGATGGGACGAACCTCAGTAGACCGCTTCCACGGGAACGGCAATGCGATAACCGGCACCGCGTTCGGTGAGGATGATGCGCGGCTCGGAGGGATTGGGTTCGAGCTTGCGCCGCAACCGCAGGATCTGCACATCGACCGCGCGGTCATAGACCTCGTTGTCGTAGCGGCGGCTCATCTCGATCAGCTGATCGCGCGTCACCACGCGGTTGGCGCTGGAAAGGAGCGCCGCCAGCAGGTTGAACTCGCCGTTGCTGAGTGCAACCTGCGCGCCATCTGCTGCGGTGAGCCGCCGGGTACGCAGGTTGAGCTCCCAGCCAGGAATGCGGTAAGCGCGGCAGACCGGTGCGCCATGCACCTCCTGTCCCGCATGCGCCCGGCGCAGCACGGTGCGGATGCGTGCGAGGAGCTCACGGGGACTGAAGGGCTTGGTGAGGTAGTCATCCGCGCCCAGCTCGAGTCCCATGACCCGGTCGGCTTCCTCGGTGCGTCCGGTAAGGATGATGACGGGGATCTGCGACTGCCCGCGTATTTGCCGCAGCAGCTGCATGCCGTCCTCGCCGGGCAGACGCAGATCGAGCAGTACCAGGTCGATGACTTCGCTGCCGAGCGCACTCAGCAACCCCGCGCCGTTCTCCACCGCCGTCACGCGGAAATCGTTCGCCACCAGGTAGTCATCGATGAGCCGCCGCAGCGACTCCTCGTCGTCGACCACCAATACATGCGGCCGCAGCACCGGGCTCACCGCGGGAGCCAACCGTGAAGCGCGTGCTGATCGTGGAGCATGATAGGCTGCATCGCGAGCTGATCGGTGAATGGCTCGCCGCGGCCGGCGTGCAGGCGGTTTGGCCCGAAGCCGCGTCGCAGCCGGTGAACGACATCGATGCGATACTGGTCGACGTGGCATGTCAGCAGCAGGCTCATGAGATCCTCTTGCCTTGGCGGCGCGCTTATCCGCGGGCGGCGATCGTGCTGGCCTCGGGACGCTTCTCCCGGGGGGATATGGCAAATGATGCCATGGCGCTGCGACTTGGAGCGACGCGCATCCTGGCGAAGCCTTTCACGCGCACTGACCTATGGGCAGCTCTCGACCTGACCCTGTCTCACTGACACTGGCCACCACGGCGGAGGCCGCACGGCGCGAAGGCGACCGCCGCCGCTCGCTCAGGCTGCGCCTGGTGCTCATCGTCGCGGCCGTATGTGCCGCGGTGTCGCTGTCGACGCTGTTCGACACGCTGCACGACCGCACGGAGACACTCGCGCTCGCCGAGCGCCAGCACGACAACATCGCGGGGGCGCTCGCCGAGCAGGCAGCCCGCGCCCTGCAGGCCACCGACCTGATTCTGCGGCAGGCGATACTGCTCGATCCGGATACGCCGGGCTCGCCCGATCGCGAGAGCATTCCCGATCTGCTGCTGCGGCACATGAGCGGCGTACCGCAGGTGCGTAACCTGTTTCTGTTCGATCCTGCGCGGCAACTGCACCTGAGCACCGCACCAACTGGCGCCAAGAGCGATCTCAGCGATCGCTCGTACTATCTCGCCCAGCGTGCGCAGCCGGATCTCGGGCTGTTCGTCAGTGAGCCGTTCATCAGCCGGGCCACCGGCGAGCCCACCTTCGTGCTGAGCCGCCGCCTCCCCGGGCCAGGATTCCGCGGGATCGCGGGCGCGGCGGTGGATGTCATTTATATCCGCCGCTTCTACCAGGCACTTGATCTCGGTCCCGGCAGCTCCATCGAGCTGCTGCGCGGGGATGGCATGACGCTCGTCAGCCGCGAGCATTCGGAGGTGAGCCCGCGCCCCTCGCCCTGGCTGCCGGCGCTGCGCTCCCTGGGTACGGCCGAGGCACTGCACACGACCGTCGAGGACCCGCAGCTCGGCCGCACGCAGGTGAGCCTGCGGCGCGTACCCGGATACCCGGCCGTAGTGCTGGTAGGTCGCAGCGAGCGCGACACTCTCGCCGTGTGGCGCAGCAAGGCGTGGAAGAATTTCGCGCGAACCCTGGTCATCAGTCTGCTTGCGGCGCTCCTCCTCATTGCCTTCCTGAGGCAGCTCGAGCGTCACGAGCGTGTCACCGCGCAACTGCACCAGTCGCAGAAGCTCGAGGCGCTCGGCACGCTGGCAGGCGGGATC
Source organism: Steroidobacteraceae bacterium (assembly GCA_035639195.1). Lineage (GTDB taxonomy): Bacteria > Pseudomonadota > Gammaproteobacteria > Steroidobacterales > Steroidobacteraceae > 13-2-20CM-66-19. The sequence goes on along the minus strand of DASQYM010000078.1, from coordinate 16,230 downwards.
GCGCACGATTTCAACAACGTGCTGGGCGCAGTGCTCGGCTACGCCGAGCTTGCCAGTCAGCAGAGCGGACCCGGCAGCATCCAGCGTCGCTACATCGACAACATCGTCGTGGCGGCGAACCGCGCCCGCGAGCTGGTGGCACGCATCCTCGCTTTCAGCCGACCCGGCGTCGGCAGCGCACGGCCGGTATCGCTGCAGAAGATCCTGAGCGAGGTTCACAGCCTCACCTGCGGGGCACTGCCACCTGCGGTGACGGTTGCGATGGAGGTATCGCCGAGGCCGCTGGTGGTGGCCGGCGATGCCTCGCAGCTGCACCAGATGCTCGCGAACCTCATCACCAACGCGGTGCAGGCGGTAGGCTCGGTTGGTGAGGTGCGCGTACGGGCCAGCGCCGTAGAGATGAGCGAAGCGCGTGACTGCACCGTTGGACGACTGCAGCCTGGCCGCTATGCGTGCATCGCGGTGACCGACACGGGGCCGGGAATGAGCGCGGAGCAGGTCGAGCGCATCTTCGAGCCCTTCTTCACCACCAAGCCGGTCGGCGCGGGGACGGGCCTCGGCCTTTCACTGGTCCACGGGATCGTGCTCGACCACAGTGCCGCGCTCGAGGTGGCCAGCCACGACGGCGCCGGCACCACCTTCAGCGTGTACCTGCCGCTCACTGAGGACGAGCCGGCGCAGGAGCCGGCACCGCTCGCGGCGCCGCGCGGCAACGGCGAAACCGTGCTGGTCGTCGATGACGAGGAAAGCCTCGTATCGCTCGCCGAGGAAGTGCTTGCCTCGCTCGGCTACGAACCGGTCGGCTGCGTCGGCGCGCAGCAAGCGCTGCGCGTGTTTTGCAACGCGCCGCAACGCTTCGATGCGGTGCTTACCGATGCCATCATGCCGGAGATGTCAGGTCTCGAGCTGCTCGCCGAGCTCCGGCAGGTGCGCCCGGATCTTCCTGCCATACTGGTGAGCGGTTATGGCGGCCAGGATCTGAATGCGGCAGCGGCCGCGGCCGGGGCAGACGCCGTACTGATGAAGCCGCTCGCGGCCGTAGACCTCGCCCAGTGCCTGGCTAAGGTGCTCGGCGGCGCGCGCGCGGCACACCGGCGAGCCGGATTCGCCGCGTGAGGCTCTCGGCACCCGCGGCCGCCGGCCTCCGGGGCTGACCGAAATCAGTCCCGGAGAGTCAGTACAGGCGGCGTTGGTCAGAATTTGAAGCGCAGACCGGCCGTGGTGGTGAGCGTCGAAGCGGTGCTGCCGGTGTTGTCGTTGGTCAGCAAATAGCCGTTCGCCAGACCATCCTTCACTTCGCTCCATATGGTGCCGATATATACGTCGAAGCGCTTGCTGAAACGGTAGTCGGCTACGAACGAGCCGACATTTTCGGTGCCGCTGCATGTGCCGTGCGCGACGCTCGAACAGCCGGCGTCGGCACCGGTGCCGTAGGCGTCCTGTTTGTAGCCGTAGTACGCAACCGTGAGGTCCAGGTCCGGTGTGACCGTCCACTTCGCCCCAGCCCAGAATATCTTCAGGATCTTGTCGCTGGGGAATGCCGTGTTGTTGACGAAGGCGAGCACATAGCCGCCGATGATCGGCTGCCCCGGTTCAGAGGGGGTCTTGGGGTTGGCAAAGCTGACGTGCTCGTACCCCGCATAGAGCCTCACGGCGCCGAAGTTATAGAGTCCCATCAGCGACCAGTCGGTGTTGTCGGAAATGGTTCCGGCAAGCGCGTTGCTCACCGAGTAGCACTGCGCGGAAGGCGCCGCCGGCGGAGTGATCGAAGCGGTGCAGTTGCTCTGCAGACTCGCCACCTGTCCGGCACTTAGCGAAGCGGCGCCGACGGCGTTGTACGTCTTGCCGTAGTAGGCATCGACGGACAGCCCCGCGTACTCCGCGCCAAGCGTGGCCTGGACGGCGGTATTGGCTGAGCCGCTTGCGCCAGAGAACTTATACAGCGCTCCGGCATGCAGCCAGTTGTACTTGAGGGTGTACTTCAGCGACTGATCGAACCGGCGATTCTCGGTGTCACCCGCGCCCGCTGTGACGCCGGATTCGCCGATCAGCGAGAACGACTGGCTTGCCCCCATCGGATCGTACTTCGCAATGCCGTCGGCAAGCGGCGAAACATGCCGCCCGAAGGTGAGGGTGCCGAACGTGGGGGAACTTAAGCCGGCGTAGGCGGCTCCAGCGAACGCCTGCCCCGCGACGCTGCTGTCGGCCCCGGTGGTGTAGGAGCTGAGCGCCTTGCCGTTGTTGAGCGCCAACGACTTCAGGGCGTCACTGAGATTGCCCGACTGCGGGTTGAAGAAGGTCTCGAGACGAAATACCCCGGCCCAGTCCCCGGCGATGGGCTCATTGCCCGAGAGTCCAATGCGCGACTGCGCAAGGTTGTTCGGGGTCACGGCGGTGATCGAGCTATCTGCGTGGTATTTCTGAATGACCGAGTACGTACCATTAGGAAAGTAATCGCTCGCCGGAGACCCGTGCGTCTGGTACGTCAGACCGATGTCGACGATGCCATAGAGCGTTATGCCCTTCCAGGTAAGGCTACTGTCCTCCGTTTTGGCAGGCGCAGCGGCAGTCTGTGCCTGCGCGATGCCGGCTGCCGCGAATGTCAGCGCCAAAAGGGCTGCGAAACGCGCTACCCCGCACGTACCGCAGCCACCCAAGGTCGAGGACGCTTGCTTACTCACTGGGAATCCTCCGAAATCGAGTCGTGGTTGTCTGAAGTCAGCTGATAGACCGGTCTTTGGTTTCCGGCAGGAACAGTGCGCCGATGATCACCGTCATCAGCGCCACAATGATCGGGTAGCGCAGTCCGTAGTACATGTCGCCCGTCAACGCGACCAGGGCGAACGATATCGGCGGCAGAAAGCCTCCAAACCACCCGTTGCCGATGTGGTATGGGAGTGACATCGAGGTGTAGCGGATGCGCGCGGGGAACAGCTCCACCAGCCACGCAGCGATCGGCCCGTAGACCATGGTGACGTAGATCACCAGGATGACGAGCAGCACCAGCACCATCGGGTAGTTGATCTGCGCGGGGTCGGCGCTCGCTGGATAACCGACCTCCTTGAGCTTCGCGCCGAGCGTCTTGGAGAAATCTCCGCTCGCGGTCTTGAATTCGCCCGCCGACATACGACCGCCTTCGATCGAGGGCACCTGCGCATCGCCGATGCGCACCAGCGCGACCGTGCCCACCGGCGCCGCTTCGTTGCGATAGGGGACTCCCGCCTTGGCGAGTGCCGCCTTGGCGATGTCACAGGACTGCACGTATTTCTTCTTGCCGACCGGGTCGAACTGGAAGGTGCAGGCGTTCGGGTCCGCCACTACCGTGACCGGCGCGCGGGCCGAAGCGCTCTCGATGGCGGGGTTGGCAAAGTGGGTGATGCCCTTGAAGATCGGCACGTAAGTGACCGCTGCGAGCAGGCAGCCGAGCAGCACGATCTTCTTGCGTCCAATGCGGTCCGAAAGCCGGCCGAAGACGACGAAGAATGGAGTGGCGATCACGAGCGCCGCCGCGATCAGCAGGTTTGCCGGCTGGGCGGCGACTTTCAGCACCTGCGTGAGGAAGAAGAGGGCATAGAACTGTCCGCCGTACCAGACCACCGCCTGCCCGGCGGTTGCCCCGAGGAGCGCCAGCACGACGATGCGCAGGTTGTCCCAGCGCGCGAAGGACTCCGTGAGCGGTGCCTTCGATTGCGTACCCGTCTCCTTCATCTCGAGGAATACGGGTGACTCGGCGAGCTGCAGACGGATGTAAACCGAGATCCCGAGCAGCACGACGGAGATGAGGAACGGGATGCGCCAGCCCCAGGTATCGAACTGATCCCCAAGGAAGGAACGGGTGAGGAGGATGACGATCAGGCTCAGGAACAGGCCGAGGGTCGCGGTGGTCTGGATCCAGCTGGTGTACAGGCCGCGTTTGCCGTGTGGCGCGTGCTCCGCGACATAGGTCGCTGCTCCCCCGTATTCACCTCCGAGCGCGAGCCCCTGCAGCAGGCGCAGTGCAATCAGGATCACGGGGGCAATGACACCGACCTGCGCGTAACTTGGCAGGAGGCCGACCAGTGCGGTCGAGAGGCCCATGATGACGATGGTGATCAGGAAGGTGTATTTGCGACCCACCATGTCGCCGAGTCGCCCGAACACCAGCGCGCCGAACGGACGCACGGCAAAACCAGCCGCGAAGGCAAGCAGCGCGAAGATGAACCCCGTCGTCTCATTCACGCCGGAGAAAAACTGCTTCGAGATGATCGCGGCGAGAGATCCGTAGAGATAGAAGTCATACCATTCGAAGACCGTGCCCAGGCTTGAGGCAAAAATGACACGGCGATGGGCCCGGTCGATTCCTGATTCGTACATCGGCAGATTGGTCGTAGCCACGGGATTTGCTCCTGTGCCGGTTGGATTTTTATGGTTCTTGCCGCTGGACCGAACCGAAACAGTATTCCACACGCAACGTCAGAAAGATAAAGGTTGCCGGCTTGTGTCCGAACTACAACAAACTGTTGCCCTAGGAACTGCGAGCCCTGGTCGCCCGAGTGAACGAATGTGAAGCTTGGAGGAGTTGCATGACGGTTGTATGACACGCTCGGCACGTGCCTCGGGGAAAGCCCGCGGCGGCAGTGCACGGCGCAGGTGGTGCTTGCGCCCCGAGTCCTCGTCCGCGCCTCGCCTCAGAGGCCGGCGAGCTTGCTGTGGGTCTGAGCCGCTTCTTCTTCGGTGAGCGAGGGGGTAACCGCGGCGGAGTTCTTCACCAGGTCCACAAATTGAGCGGAGAGCAGGGCGGGGCTGAAGTAGAAGCCCTGGTACTGGTCGCAGCCGAGGTCGGTGAGGAGGGCGAGCTGCTCGGGTGTCTCCACCCCCTCGGCGATTACCTTCAGATGCAGGCTATGGGCCAGGGAGATGATCGCGCGGACGATCGATGCATCTTCGGGACGCCGCGTCATCTCGGTGACGAAGCAGCGATCGATCTTCAGTTTGTCGATCGGGAAGCGCCGCAGGTAGCTCATGCTGGAGTAGCCGGTGCCGAAGTCATCGACCGAGACCAGGACACCCATGCGGCTGATCGATTCGAGGATGACGATCGACTCCTCGGCATCGCTCATGACCGCGCTCTCGGTGAGCTCGATCTCCAGATACTGCGGCTCGAGCTGCGCCGCCTCGAGTGCCTTGCGGATCTGCTCGACCAGATTGACCAGGCGGAATTGCGAGGGCGCGAGGTTCACCGCTACGCGCATCGGCCGCAGGCCCGCCTGCTGCCATGCCTTCGCCTGCCGGCACGCTTCGAACAGCACCCACTCGCCGATGGGATCGAGCAATCCACACTCCTCGGCAACCGGGATGAAGTCCTTGGGCGATACCAACCCGCGCTGCGGATGGCGCCAGCGGATCAGGGCCTCGGCGCTGTTGATGCGCCCGCTGGTAGTGTCGACCTTGGGCTGATAGTGCAGCTCGAACTGCCCGCTGCGCAGCGCCTCATGCAGCTCGCTTTCGAGCCGCACCCGGTCCTGGGTGGCGGTCGTCATGCCTTCGGCGTAGCACTGGACGTTGTTGCGGCCGCGCTCTTTGGCGCTGTACATCGCGGCGTCGGCGCGCGCGAGCAGTGCGTCGACCGTCGCACCATCGCCGGGGTAGAAAGAGATGCCAATGCTCGGGGAGACATGCACATCGATGCCGAGCAGGCGCATCGCCGGGCGCATTACATCGATCGCGCGCGCCCCGACCGCGACCGCCTCGGCGCGCGTCACCGGTCCGTCGACCAGGATCACGAACTCGTCGCCGCCGAGCCGCGCGGTGGTGTCGACCGCGCGCACGGCGTTCTTCAGCCGCTGCGCGACCTCGCGCAGCAGATCATCGCCGGCGCGGTGCCCAAGGGAATCGTTGATGAGCTTGAAGCGATCGAGGTCGACCACCAGCAGCGCAAACTCATGGCCCTGGCGGTTGGCCTGGGCAACGGCCTGCGCGACCCGATCATCCAGCAGCAGCCGGTTCGGCAGCCCGGTAAGCGCATCGTGCGAGGCGAGGTGACGCAGCTGACGGTTGGCGGCTTCGAGGCCGCGGGTGCGATCGGTGACCGCGCGCTCGAGACTGTCGATGTGGTGCCTGAGGGCGCGGGCATTCTGCCACTTGCGGCTGAGCGCGCTCGCTGACTGCAGGATCTCGATCGGCTCGAAGGGCTTCTTGATGACAATGAGCTTATCCGAGTGACCGAGGCGCGCCAGGAGCTCGAGCCAGTCGTAGTCGGTGTAGGCAGAGCACACCACGACCTGCACTTCAGGGTCGATTTTCCAGAGCTGCTCGATCGTCTCGAGCCCGTCCCAGCCGGGCGGCATGCGCATGTCGACGAACGCGACGGAATAGGGACGGCCCTCATCGAGGGCACGACGCGCGCGCTCGACGCCGTCACGCCCCTGCATGGCCGAGTCTACATCGAAGGTGGGCCCCTGCTGTTGCGTCTGCTCGCCAAACAGCGCCGCTTCGGCGCTCGAGACGCTCACCTCATCGCGCCCGGCAAGAATCTTGCGGTAGTCCTCGTGAATGCGCGGATTGTCATCGATCATCAGCAGGCGGTGGATCAGCAGGTCCGCGTCAGTGGCCATGGCGAGCCTCCGCGTGCGCAAGTGGCAGCGTCAGCGTGAAAGTCGCGCCCTGGCCCGGACCGGCGCTGCTCGCATGCAACGAGCCGCCGATCTCCTTGGCAGCGAGCGCGCTACTGTGCAGGCCAAAGCCGTGGCCGTCGACACGCGTGGTGAAACCGTGGCTGAAGATACGCTCGAGGTTCTCTGGCGGGATGCCGATGCCGGTATCGATGACCGCCACCACGATGGAGGAAGCGTTGGCGCGGATGCGCACCGTGACGCGCTTGTCGCCGCCTTTCATCTCGGCGCAGGCATACTTGGCATTGCGGATCACATTCACCAGTATCTGCAGCACCTTGTGCTTATCCACCTGCATGAGCGGCACCTCTGCGAAGTCGCGCACGATCGTCACGCCGTGGCGGCTGAAAGCGGCTTCGTTCATGCGCAGGCTGTCCTCGACCAGCAGGCGCATGTCGAGCGTGTCGGTGATGCCGCCGCGCTTCGCATGGCCCTGCTGCATGGCGACGATTTCCTTGATGTGCTCGACATTGGCGCGCAGCGCGGCGAGCTCCGCCACCGAGGAGTCGCGCTCGCTTTGCAACTCATCCGTGAGCTGCTGCAGGTAGGCGGGCAGATGCTGGCCCTGGGCGCCGCTCATGAACGTTGCCAGGTCGCTCTGCGAGCCGAGGAGCGCGGCAACCCGGGCGAGGCCGGCGCACCTGGATTTCTTGATGCGCTCGGCGACCAGGCTTGCCGAGACGTTGACGCTATTGAGCACATTGCCGACGTTGTGCAGCACGTTGGTGGCGACTTCCGCCATACCCGCCTGGCGTGAGGCGACCAGCAGCTGCTTGTGCACCTCCTCGAGCTCCTGCTCGGCGAGACGCCGCTCGGTGATGTCCTGTGCGACCACTACGGCCCCGAGCGGCTCGCCGCCTGGACCGATGAGCCGCCGACCGCTCGAGAGGACCGTACGCACCGCCTGTTGAGGGGTCACAATGACGTGCTCGAGATCGGTGACGTCCTCACCGCGCAGCGCGCAGGCAAGCGGTCGCTGCTCGCGCGGCACCGGCGTCTTGCCGTTTGGACGAAAGATCTGGGAGGCGATGGGGTAGGCGGGGCGGGCGGCGCCGGTCGATGATGTGGCAATGCCGAACAGCTCGACCGCCGAGCGATTGTAATGAGTGATCCGACCATCGACGTCGCAAGCGAGCAGAGCCAGCGGCAGCTCCGCAATCACTGTGGCCAGGAGTGTTTGATGTTGCAGAAGCTCGGCGGCGATGCGCTTGCGCACGGAGATGTCGCGCAGGAATTCCACCGTGCACTCGGAGCCGCTGTCGCCGCTTACGCGTGAGGTCGAGACACGCACCCAGAGCGTGCTGCCATCCTTGCGCACGTAGCGCTTCTCGATGTCGAGATAGGGTATGGCACCACGCCAGAGGCGCCCGAGGCCCTCGGTGGTGGCGGCGACATCTTCCGCTGCAGTGATGCTGGCAATCGAGCGTCCGGCAAGTTCAGCGGCGCTAAAACCGAGCATCGAGCAGAAGGCGACGTTGCAGTGACGGTACGTGCCAGCGCGATCGGCAAAGGCGATGCCGACCGGGGCATGTTCGAGTGTGTTACGGAACAGGCTGTCGGCGGTCGCGAACGCTTCCAGCAGCGCAGCAACGGTGGTCTCGTCCGCCGCGCCCGCGGCGCTGGCGGCTTTCATCGGCGCGCGCCGCGGCTGAAAACCCCGCGCTGCGAATGTGACACCGTGCTCATTTCGGAGGGGCCTCGTCGTCGGCTGCCCGACGCTCCCGCTGCACTCAACTTGACAGAAAACGGGGAAATTCCAACATGCTGCGCTGCCACGGGGCAGCGAACTGAGTCGCACCTGTCGGGAGCCAAGCGGCGCCGATGCGTGATCCGGGTCGCGTTTCCGCGAGCCGACTCGTTCGCGCGGCGGCGCAAGGGCCCGGCGTCGATGCCGCGAAGCTGGCTATGGGTGCTGCGGGGTGCCTTTTGAACGGGACAGGTGATCCAGGCACTCGAGCTGCCAGGCTGCATGGCAGGTCACGTGGAATGAGAGCGAGTGGCCGTCGTGGGCGTCGCTCACCTCGTATTCCACCTGGTGCGGCTCCCGTCGCTGATCCGCAGCGGCGATGAGGCCGGTGGAGAATCCTAGGCTCAATAGTCGAGCATCTCTTTGCAGTGTAATGAACGGATCGCCATGGGGCGTTCGCGGACGACGAGCGCCGCGGTGCCGCAATCCGTTTCATCTGCGATCGAGCCTAGAGCACAGGCGGCGCGAACACTGCGGCCCAGAACTCCTGGTGCACTGCCGGCGGCATCGCTGAGGTGAAGAGCGTCTGGGTGAACAGAATCGCGCTCGTCGATGAGAGCGGATCAGCCACCCAACTCGTGCCGAAGGCGCCATTCCAGCCATAGGCACCTGCGGGGATTCCTTGCGGGGTGGTCTCCGTCACCACCGCCACGCCGAATCCCCACCCGCGGCGGTTACCGATGAGGGGTGCTGCGGCCGCGCGCTGCACAATACTCAGGTGATCGCGCGTCATGTCCGCTGCCGCCTGCGCCGAGAGCAGGCGCACGCCGCCGGGGCGCCCCTGGTTGAGAAGGAGATGCGAGAACGCAAAGAAATCATCCACCGTGGAGACGAGTCCCGCACCCGCATCGGGAAAGACGGGCGCACTCATCCAAGGGCTCGTGGCAGGCTCGTCGTACAGCCGCAGGCGACCGGTCTCCAGGCGATAGGCGCTCACGAAGCGCGCACTCTTCGAGGCAGGCACCGTGAATCCGCTGTCCCGCATGCCGAGGGGGCGAAAGATGCGTTCCTCGAGGAGCTGCGGCAGGGGCCTGTGCGCCACGCGAGCAATCAGAACGCCGAGGATGTAGGAGGCCGTGTTGTAGAGCCACGTTTCGCCCGGTTGCGCCATGAGCGGCAGTGTGCCGAGCTGGCGCAGCCACTCATCCGCTTGCACCGCCGCCGCGGACTCGGGAGGACCGAATCCGGCGAGCTTCAATTCCGCGATCCGGCGTTGTATGGGCGAGTCTTCCGCCGCATTCGGTGCGACTCCAAGGCCGCAGCGGCAGGTGAGCAGGTCCTCCACCGTGATCGCGCGCCTCGCCGGCACCGTGTCATCGAGAGCACTGCCGATATGGCGCAGCACGCGCCGGTGGCCGAGCTCGGGCAGCCAATTGTCGATGCGCTCACCGAGGTGCAGCCTTCCCTCATCGACCAACATCAGCGTCGCTACTGCAATGATGGGTTTCGTCATGGAGGTGATGCGAAACAGGCTATCCCGTTGCATCAAACGCGGTGCTTCGAACGATTGATCACCGACGGCCACCACGTGGGCGTGACCGCCACGACCAATGAGCGCCACGCCACCGACCAGATAGCCCGTCTCGACGTGGCGCTCGAGAATTTCGATGACCCGACCGGCGCGCACCTTCAGCGCCTGCGAATCTACCTCGCCGCTGAGCGAACGCTGCTGCGAAGGAGCGTCCCAGGAGTGCACCGGCCGAAGCAAGGACAGGCTCCAACCGCCCAGAAGACTGCTGAAGCGCCGGCGGCTGACAGATCGTCTCGAGCTCATGGAGATGCTGCAGCGCTCGCGCGAGCAGCTCTCCGCGTAGGCGCCTTCCGACGGCTTAAGCCGTGCATCGGATCTTCAAACCACGCCACCGGTGCCGTTAATGTCGAACACACGACGGATCGATTCACGCACCAAGGAGGTAAGACATGGACTGGAATCGAGTCGAGGGTAACTGGAAGCAGCTCAGGGGCCGAGCCAAGCAACAGTGGGGCAAGCTCACGGACGATGATCTCACGGCCTCCAACGGCCGCCGCGACGAGCTCGTGGGCAAGGTGCAGGAGCGCTACGGCATCGCGATGGATGCCGCGCGCAAGCAGGTCGATGAGTGGGCACGCAATGCCGATGACACCTGGCTGAGCTGAAGCTCGATCAGCGGTCGCCCGGCGTCTTGCGCGCCGGGCGCCGCGGCCCGGGTCCTGGGAGGCGTGGATCGGGCCGTGATCCTCGGAGAGGTGGCGGAGGGTGACCGCTGCGGAGCGGTGGACGCCCCAAGGATCCTGTAATATCCGAGATTTAACATAATATACATTATGCGCACTAGAGGTAACCCGTAAGCAGGCCGAGTGATGCGGAATGTCAGCATCGCGCCCATCTTCGGGCCGCGCATGCACGCGTCACGGAACCGTTATGCGAACTGGGCATATAGGGGCTAAGTAGAGATAGCCATATTCGGTTGCGCGAGAGCTGATTCGAGGTCATCAAACCGACGCAATACTGCCTACGGACCCGAGGGAAGAACGGGCAAGCCGGGCAATCGAGCGTCGTGGCAACCCTCCGACCGAGGACTCTCAGGTAAAGGGATTTCTCACGCGCAGTCCAGTGAGCGCGTAATGCGCGACAAGTTGTTGGCAGACCCTAGCCACTCGCTGTTCAGCAGGTCCTGAGAGAAGTTGTCATAGAAGTCGGACCCATACGCTGTGATGAGCGCCGTGCTCGCGAGCGGGATTTCTGAGAAGGACCACGCGCAGCCCACCCCATCGGTGGTGGGAGGATGTACACAGTTGCCGGGCCCGACGTAGAAGCTGGTGCCGACACTCGGGCTGAAATACATCGCCATCCGGCCCGCCAGAATCGGCGAACGCCGTGGGCGCGGTCCTGTAGCTGCTGCTCAACGCTCCACTGATGGCTGTACCGTTCCTCCACCACTCGGTAGTGCAGTGACGTGACCGAAGCCATGGAAGCCGGAGCAGTGAGGCCAAACGCGCCGGCGCAACCGGCGAGCAGCCTGCAGCCGAAACGGCATCGGAAAAAGCACCTGAGGACAGACACTGTGGTGTCATGTTATGAGGCTCCCATCAGGCTCGAGCCACTCTAAGACTGACACGTGCGCGCGACGACTGTAATTTCGCGAAGTAGCGAGGCGGCAGTTGCGCTTGTCACAGCGCGCATGGAAGTAACCACAGAAGATCTGGCCGTTCGGGAGCCGTTGATTGCCCTGCACCCGCCAACGGGAATGGGCCGGCTGGCACCTGGTGGTTGCTATACATTACGGGACTAGCACCGGCGGGCACTCTCGGCCGCTATCGCAGAACGCTGCACCTACGGGCGGACAGGAGCATATGAGCAAGGTCGTCTGGGGAATCCTCAGCACCGCGAACATCGGCATCAAGCGCGTCATCCCGGCCATCCTCTCGGGCAAGCGCGGCGTCATCGCGGCCATTGCCTCGCGTGATGCCGAGCGCGCGCGGGAGGTCGCCGCGCGCTTTGGCATTGGCCGCAGCTATGGCAGCTACCAGGCGCTGCTCGACGATCCACAGATCGAGGCCATCTACAATCCGTTACCGAACCACCTGCACGTCGAATGGACGGTGAAGGCCCTCGAGGCCGGCAAACATGTGCTCTGCGAGAAGCCAATCGCGCTCAATGCGGTAGAAGCGCAGTCGATCGTCGCGGCCCGCGACCGCAGCGGCAAGCGCGTCATCGAGGCCTTCATGGTGCGCTTCCATCCGCAATGGCAACGGGTCCGTTCCCTGGTGCGTGAGGGTCGGATCGGGAAGGTCCGAGCGCTGCAGTCGGCGTTCACGTTTCCAGTCGCCAGCCCGGACAATGTGCGCAATCGCCTCGAGTACGGTGGTGGTGCGCTCTACGACGTCGGTTGCTACCCGATCGTCACGGCACGCTACCTCCTGGGCACCGAACCTGTGCGCGTGATCGCCCTCCTCGACCGCGATCCGGCGCTCGCGGTCGACCGACTGACCAGCGGACTCGTCGCCTTTCCCGGTGGCGAGCAGCTGCTTCTCACGAGCGCGCTGCAACTCGCGCTCTATCAGCGGGTCGTGGTGCTCGGTACGCAGGGCCGGATCGAGATAGCGGTGCCGTTCACGCCGCCGAAGGATCACGCCTGCCGGATCGTGATCGATTCGGGCGCGAGCCTCGACGGCAGCTCGGCCGTGGTCGAGAAGTTCGCGCGGGTCGATCAGTATGAGCTGCAATGCGACCTTGCCGCCGCGGCGTTCCATAACGAATCGGCGCAGGAGTTCCCGATCGAGGATGCGATTGCCAACATGCGCGTAATCGATGCGCTGTACCGGTCAGCGCTCTCGGGCTGTTGGGAGTCACCGTGAGCCAGGATGCGGGCGACGGGTCGACAGGCTCAGCCGAGCGTCGGCGCGGCGTACCCCTGTGGCTGATGGGTTTGACGAATGCGCCCTTCGGCATGTACGGCGGCATCCTGGTGATCTCGGTCCCGCAACTGCTGAACGCCCGCCACGTGGCGGAGGCGACGATTTCGACGCTGACCGCGGTGACGATCTCACCCGGCATGTGGTCGATCGTCGCGAGCCCGATACTGGATGTGCGCTTCAGCCGTCGCTGGTACTCGACGGTGACCGTGGTAGTCGCCACCGTGCTGCTGTCGCTCGGGCTGCTCCGCCTCGACGACGTCGTCCTCGCTGGAATCCTGCTGGTGACGGGGTTCTTTGCCGCGAATCTTTATCAAAGCGCGCTCGGCGGTTGGCTCTCCAGCATCATCGCACCAGAAGAGCGCAGCGCACTGAGCGTCTGGGTCACCATCGCCAATATCAGCGGTGGCGGCGCAATGGCGGTCATCGCGGGCGAGGTCATGCAGCGTTACTCCCCCATCGCGGCAGTCCTGGCGCTCGCAGCCGTGCTGCTGGTGCTGCCGATCGCGGTGTTTCCCTGGATGGCGGCCCCGGGCCCCGACCGGCGCCTCGCGAGCGAGAGCTTTCGCCAGTTCTTCGGCGAGGTAGTCGGCGTCGTTCGCCGGCCGCAGGTGCTGCTGGCAGTCGCAATGTTCGTCACGCCTGCCTCGTCATTCGCGCTGACCAACCTGCTCGGGGGGCTTGGCAGCGACTTTCGCGCGTCGGCCCATTTCGTCGGCGCGGTGGGTGGCGCGGGCGTGCTGTTCGCCGGCATCGCAGGCTGCCTGATTTTCCCGTTGATAGACCGGGCGTTGCCCCTTCGACATCTGTACCTGGCGATCGGCATCGTCGGCGCGCTGTTCACGCTCGCGCTCGTGCTGCTTCCCCGTACACCGCTGACTTTCGCTACGGCGCTGATCGGCGAGAATGTCTTTCAGTCCGCGGCCATCACTACCTCGATCGCCATCGCGTTCGAGACGATCGGTCATCGCAATCCGCTCGCCGCGACCACGTTCAGCGTGATCGTATCCGTGCTCAACATCCCCAATACCTACATGGTCGTCGTCGACGGCTGGGGCGACGCGTGGCGCGGGGTCGAAGGCAGCCTCCTCGTCGACGCCGGCGCGAGTCTCGCCGCGTGCGGCCTCCTCGCGCTGCTGCTCGGATACCTGTCGATGCGCCGGCGGGCCGCGGCTCAGGGTGCGGTGGTGAGTCCCGCGCCGGAGCTTCCGGCGCCCGCAGCGAGCGGTGACGATGGCTTGTGGTGATCTCGCCGGCGACGCCCGCGACTTCTCGTTTTGGTCGACGTTTGCCTGCTAAGCCTATCCCTCAAGTGTGCATCGTCGGCTTGATGTTCGCATTGAGCCGGAACAGGTTCTTCGGATCATACTGATTTTTCAACTGCACGAGTCGCGCGTAGTTATCACCGTACGTCGCCTTCAGGCGCGCCTCGGCCGCAGAAGGTTCGGTGTTCACGTAGTAGCCCTGCATGAAAGGCTCGAAAGCCTTCCACATGTCGCGCATGACGGCGATGTTGCGTTCGTCCTGCGAATGATCGACCCAGGCGCCGATCAGGAGGAACTCATATTGTGCCTCGCGATTCCAGTACGCCGTCGCATCCGGCTTGACCCGCGCCACCTGCCCCCCGATTGGACCGAACCCGATCTCATCGAGCCAGGGCGGTCCGTGCTCGAAGGCATGAATCGTCTCATCGATGAGTTTGTCGGACAGGCTCTGCGTGAACCCCGATCGCACGTACACGCCGAGTCCGGGCGGCAGCGCCGGCGGTGCCGCCCCGGTGGGACCGTTCTGCGCCACTACGTACGGTTTGGTTGCGATCGTGTCGTTGAGCGGCTTGCCGAGTTTGTCCAGCGCGGGCAGGAAGCGCTCGCCGTCTTTCGGGGCTTCGCTGTAGAGGAACTCGAGCGCGACGTATGTGCCTTTGGGTAGGTGGCCCTCGCCCGATTCATTGACAACCGCGCCCGAGAGGTAGAGCTCATCGGGTGCGTTCGCAGCCATCTCCGTCAATCCCTTGAGCACCGGACGTGCCTGGCTGAAGGGATACATGCGGCCGCCGGCGAGAACCGGATGAGCCAGCGGGTACAGCCGATAGTCGAAGCTGCTCACGACTCCGAAGTTCCCACCGCCGCCGCGCAGCGCCCAGTACAGGTCCGGACTGTCGGTGGGACTGACATGCCGAACCTTGCCGTCCGCGGTGACGAGCTCGAACGAACGAACGTTATCGCACGAGAGCCCGAGCTTGCGCATGAGACGACCCTGGCCGCCTCCGAGCGTCAGGCCTGCGACGCCGGTGTCGGCCGCCGTACCGAGAGGCGTCACGAGCCCGGCTGCCTGACACTTGCCATCGAGTCCGGCGAGCAGCACGCCGGGCTGCACGCGGGCGACGCGTTTGGCTTGATCGAGTTCGATCTCGCGCATCGGCGACAGATCGATCTGCAGGCCGCCCTCGCAGGTAGACTGCCCGGAGATGCTGTGGCCGCCGCCCTTCACGGCGGTCAGCAGGGAGTGGGCGCTCGCGAACTGCACGGCGTGCACGACGTCTTCGCGGCTTTCGCAGCGCGCGATGAGTGCGGGGTGTCGATCGATCGAGCCATTCCACACATGCCGCGCCTCGTCGTACCCGGCATCTCCCGCAAGAAGGAGCTTGCCCTTGAGGCTTGCTCGAAGCTCCTTCACCTCGGCCGCGGTCAGCGTGACGGGTTTTCCTTCAATGGAGACAGCCGCCACCTGCGAAGGTACGGCACCCGAGGCGGAAACCTCGGCCCACAAGGCACGCGCTGGAAGTAACGCGGCAGCACTCGCTGCAACGCCGAGAAACTGACGCCTGCCGATCGTGGCGGCCGTGCTGTAAGCCAATGAGTGTAGTGTGATCACAATGTGCCCCCGAAATTACTCGTTGGAATGTCCTGGCGTCCCGCCTACTGAACTCCCGGCGCAGATCACAGCACAGACTCCGGCTTCCCGTCAGCTCTTTCCGAAGGTTGACTTGCGCCCCGCGCAGGCGCTGCCTGGTCTTGGAATCTCGACAGAAATGGTTAGAGAGAGGTCGTGTAAGTACTTGTCATAGAGAAGAAAAGCAGAGCGCGACAGTGGCTGTTGGTGGCCCCGCATCGAGACATACGAGCCGATGGGTCAGGTTGCGCGCTTGCGAGCTCTCCGGCCAGCGCGCGGCGAGATCGCTCAGTTCGAGCGGCTGCCGCGGTGCAAGGCGACTTCGAGGCTCGCGGAGCCCGGTCCGAGGTCCTGTGCGGGCGGCGAGTGGTTGATCGCTGCAGCCAGCGAGTGTTCGAGGTTCTGGGCGGCCCGCCGCAGCTCGTTCACGCAATCCCACGCCTTGATGAGCGCTAGTCGCAACCGTTGGATCTCATCGGCGGACTCGCATATTTCGCGGCAAGCTACGTGAGGCGACGCAGCAATCCCGGTCTCAGTCCAGGAGCG
>DASQYM010000077.1:0-24945 GCA_035639195.1 Steroidobacteraceae bacterium | reverse complement strand
AAGTACGGACAGTTCCTGCTCGAGAACTTCACCGCGCTGCTGCACGCGCTCGGCATTGCCTACCAGCCGCCGCACTATGCGATCGTGCTGCCGGTCGGCATCTCCTTCTACACCTTTGCCACGATGTCCTACACGCTGGATGTCTACCTGCGCCGCGCGCTACCGGCACGCAACTTCCTCGACTACGCGCTTTTCGTCACCTTCTTTCCTCATCTCGTAGCGGGGCCGATCATGCGCCCCACCGAGCTCGTGCCGCAGTTCGAGCTGCCGCGCCGCGCCAGCGCCGAGCAGCTGTGCTTCGGGCTGGCCCTCATGACCATCGGGCTCTTCCAGAAAGTCGTGCTCGCGGACGGATTTCTCGCACCGATCGCCGAGCGCGTCTACGACGCGGACGTGCAGCCCGGTGCACTCGATGCCTGGGCGGCCACGCTCGCCTTCGGCGGGCAGATCTTCTGTGACTTCGCGGGTTATTCCACTACCGCGATCGGCGCGGCGATGTGTCTCGGGTTCGCCATGCCGGACAACTTCCGCTTTCCATATGCCGCGATCGGCTTTTCGGACTTCTGGCGGCGCTGGCACATCACACTCTCCTCCTGGTTGCGGGACTATCTCTACATTCCGCTCGGCGGCAACCGCTACGGCACGGCGCGCACCTACTTCAACCTCTTCGCTACCATGCTGCTCGGCGGTCTCTGGCACGGTGCCAGCTGGACCTTCGTGGTCTGGGGCGGTCTGCACGGCAGTTACCTGGCCGCCGAGCGCTGGCTGCGCGCGCGCTTCGCGGGCTACCAGCCAGGACCCATTGCGCTCGTCGCGCTTGGACTCCTCACGTACGTGTTGGTGCAGCTCACCTGGGTGTTCTTTCGCGCCAAGACGTTCGCAAAGGCCTGGCTGATCCTGCGCGGCATGTTCGGGCTGAGCGCCGCGCAGAAGCCCATACTGCCGGGAATCGAGCTGCTCATGGTGGCCGCCATCGTCGGCGGCCTGGTGAGTGCGCATTGGCTCATGCGCACGCGCACGCTCGAGAGCCTGCTGGCGCGCACGCCCACACCACTCCTGACGGGAGCCTGGATGCTGCTCGCCTTCGCGATCGTCATCGAACAGGGGGCAGGCAATGCCTTCATCTATTTCCAGTTCTGACATCGCCAGCCCCCGTCCAGGCTTCATCCGCCTGACCGCCTCCGACCGCCCGGGTATCGCACAGCCGGTACCGCTGCGGGACATACCGGCAAAACCCTGGGCGCGCATGCTCGCAGTCGCCGCATCGCTGCTCCTGCTCGCTATCGGTGGCTGGGAGCGGCGCATGCGGGCGCTCGGCCTCGAAGCCGGCGATCTGGACGATGGCGCCTCCTTCTGGGCCGAGCAACGACGCCGCCTCGATGCCGATGGCAACGCGATCGCCATTGTCGGCGACTCGCGCATTCTCTTCGACACTGATCTCGACCGGTTCGCCGCGCTCACCGGTGTGCGGCCAGTGCAACTTGCAATCGCGGGCAGCAACGCCCTGCCTTATCTCGAGAACCTGGCGGACGCGCCCCATTTCCACGGCCTCGCGATCGTCGGCATCGCAGACCGCTCGTATTTCCGCCCCGGTGCAGGCCTCGGCGCCGGAGCGCTCGAGCGCTACCGCTTCGAGTCGCCGGCGGTGCGGGTTTCATTCCTGTTGCATCGGGGTCTCTCGCGTCGTCTCGCATTTTTCGACGACAAGTACCGGCTGAACACTCTGGTACGTCAGATGGATGAAGGCTGGCGCCCGGGAGTGGTGCTGCCAGTAAACGAGATACTCTGGAAGCTCCGTACGACGAGCGATGATCGACAGTCAGGTCTTTGGTGGCGCGACGAGAACGACGTGCGCCTGCGCGCTCATCAGCGGGCCGCTTGGCAGCGGTTCGTGCCGCCGATCCCCATCGAGACCATCACTGCAATGGTGGAACGAACACGGACCGCGGTTGAGAAGATTCGGGCGCGCGGCGGGGATGTGATCTTCGTGCGACCGCCGTCAGCGCCGGAACTGTGGGTCTTCGAGGAGCAGACCGTGCCGCGTGCCCGCGGCTGGGAGACTCTGCTGGCACGCGCCGAGGTGCGTGGCGTGCATTTCAACGATTACCCGGCGATGCAGGGACTCGACCTGCCCGAATACAGTCATCTGTCACGCGCGTGCGCGACCGTGTTTACCGACGCCTACGTACGGGCGCTGACAGCGATCACACCGAGGCTGACCTTGAGCGCACACGCACCACCAGCGCTAGCGCCGGCAGATTGCAGCCCGGCGCCGGCCCCTCCGGCGGCTGATCGGCCTGTAGATACATCCAAAACAAAGTAACTGCAGAACGGCGGCGCGCCGGCGCTAGGCCGTGCTCAGGTTGTAGACATAGAACTCATCGTCCCGCTCCCATCCGAGGGACTCGTAGAGCGACTGCGCGCTGGCGTTCGTCTTTGCGGTGGATAGCGTCATGCGCAGCTTGCCATCGCGACGGCCCCGCTCGGTGGCCGCGTGGATCAGCGCCCGCCCTATGCCGCGGCGTCGCGCGCCAGGCGCAACGTACAAATCGTAGAGCACGTACACCGGACCTGCGAGCAATGAGCACCAGGTCGGATACAGCTGCGTGAAGCCGAGCAGGTGCTCCGACTCGTCCACGGCCACCAGCACGATGGAATCGTGGGCATCGAGCCGCGCGTTCAGGTACCCGGTGGACTTCTCGAGGTCGCTCGGCAGCTTGTAGAACTGGCGGTACTCATCGAAGAGTCTCCCCAGCGGGGACACATCGGAATCCGTGGCTCCACGTATTCGAATCATGCGTGCGCTCCTGCGGTCCCAGCACCCGGCTCTCCGGGGAAGAGAGAGCCGGGTGCGGTTCACCGCGCACTCTACCGAGAGTCCGCGGCGCGGGCGAGCAGGCGCACGGCGGGCGCCAAACGGAGTCGCGATCTCACGACACTGATGTGACCGTGTGTGTAGGAAGATCCGCACGCAGGTTTCGTGCGCTCCTGTCTGTGCGTGTTCCGCCGTTCCCGCGGGGTGCGCTGCAATTTGCGGCGGCCGCTAGTGGAGCTCGACGAGCGCTAACTTCCCGGCACCGCTTTCCGCCAGTACCAGTCCCGTGTGATCCGGTGTCGCCATCATGTTGCGCACGACGCCGCCACCGGAGGGAATCGGCCAGCTCTGGAAGGCGCCCGTCCTGGGGTCGAAGCGTACGAGAGTATTCGGCGTCACTCCCGACTCGCTGTACCAGATGGCATCATCGAGCGTCGTAATGCCGTATGGCTCCGAGTGCGGACCGCCGGGCGATGCCCATTCGCGCGCCGCGCCGCTTCGCGGGTCGAAGCGGCCGAGAAAGCCGCGCGCGTAGTCCGTGTACCAGATGACATCGGCAGAATCGATCGCGAGCCGGCGCGGCCTGGCATGCGCCTGCGGCAGCACGTACTCGTGGATTGCGAATGTCTGCGGATCGATTCTACCGATGCGGTTGCTGCCGAACTCGGCAAAGAATGGCACCCCCTTCGAGCTCACCGCGATCCCGTACGGCAGCGCGTGCGGCGTCGGCACCTCGGTGAGCCGCACCGCGCCGGTCTGTGGATCGAGACGCCCGATCATGTTCGCGCCCTGTACGCTAAACCACAGCGTCCCGCTCTGATCGAACACCGGCGTATGTGGATCGCGTGCCCGGGCATCTGGCATGCGGTACGCGGTGATCGCGCCGCTGCCCGGATCCAGCCGCCCGATGTAGCCCGCGTAGTTGGCGGTGAACCAGATGTTGCCCGCCGCGTCGGCAGTCAGCCCGTGCGGACCTGAGTCCTTGACGCTCGTCGGAAACTCGCGGATGGCGCCGCTGCGCGGCTCGATGCGCCCGAGGACGCTCGCGCGCTGACCCGTGTACCAGATCGCACCATCGGCGGTCGCCAGCGGATCGTGCGGGAAAGCACCCGGGGTCGCCACCGACCACTCTCGGAAGGAAACCCGCGTTGCCCCGGGAAGGAGCTGCGCGGCAGCCTGGGATTGAGGTGGGAAAGAGCGTGCCACATAGTCGAGGAGCCGCGCCCGCTCATCAGCACTCAGCGCCACACCCAGTTTCATCATGTGGCCGATGACCTCCTGCCAACCGGCGCGACTGTAACCGGGAGTAACGAGACGGCTGGAATCGTGGCAGCTGAGACAATGGCTCGCTGCGATCTCTCGGCCGCCGCCGGCGGGTAGCTCAGCGCTGCCCGGCACCGAGCTCTCGCCCGCTGCGCATACCGCAGGAAGGAGCGCACACAGTCCGATGAGCGAAGAGATTCGCATCGTGACTCGATGCTAGACAAGCGGCACCCCCCGCAGCAATGCCGGTACTTTTTGTCAGCCGTCACCGCGGGCTGCGCGGTATAATCGGAATAGGACCCGAGCGTCAGCAACGGAGCTCCTGAGGTGACGATCCGACTGGTGCTCGCCGACGACCACGTGCTCGTGCGGCAGGGATTGAGGAAGCTGTTGGAAGGCGCCGGATTCGCGGTGGCCGGAGAGGCCGCGGACGGTCGTGAAGCGGTGCGGCTGGTCCGCAGTGAGAATCCCGACGTCGCCGTGATCGACATCGGCATGCCGCAGTTCAACGGATTGAACGCCGCCCTCGAGCTGGGCCACACTCACCCGCACGTCCGCTTGATCGTGCTCACTCAGCACGATGAACCGCAGTACGTCGCCGAAGCGCTGCGCTGCGGCGTCAAGGGCTACGTCCTCAAGAACCAGGCGGCGCGCGATCTGGTGCGCGCCATCGAGGGTGTCTCCCGCGGCGAGGTGTACCTGAGTCCGAGCGTCGCGAGCGCGGTGGCCGAGGCGTACGTCTCACGGGATCAAACGGTCAACGGACTGTCGGTGCGCGAGCGGCAAGTGCTGCAGCTCATTGCCGAGGGCAGTTCCACCAGAGACATCGCCACGCAGCTTGGCATCAGCGCCAAGACCGTCGAGTCCCACCGCTCGAAGCTCATGCGCAAGCTCGATATCCACGATACCGCGGGACTCGTGCGCTACGCCATCAGGCGCGGTGTCACTCAGGCGTAACGGCCGCACGCCTGCACGAGTCCGCGGCACAGCGCGCGCGCCGCCGGTGACAGCCATCGTCAGTCGCGTCATCATTGATTTTATCCGTCGGCTGCCTCAGCGCTTCAAGAACGCGAAGCGATAGCGCATATTGAGCATGAGAGTTCCGATCTGCGCCGGCTTTAATGGCTTGTCATTGTTTTGTTTGACCGCAGTGTCGAGCGCATCATTCCAAGCCCGGATATATGCCCTTGCCTCTTGGTCGAGCATCATCGCGACATAGTCGTCCATTCGCGGCACGTTGCCCGGATTCGTGATCCCGGCATTCAGGAGCACCCCGAAAGCGGGCCGCGAATCTCAAGGGAGACGTTCATGCAACTCATTCCTGCGGCGGGCGGTGCGGGACTGCACCTCAAGCGCGGCGAGCAACTGCGGATCATCGATCCTAATGGGGGACAGAGCGGCGATCTTGTTGTGTTCTCTCAGGACGGACGGCAACGCCTTTCGAACGGTCGTACGTTTGACTACGGCGGGAAGATCTACCTCTCAACGGGGAACGTACTATGGTCCGATCGCAGTGAACCGATGCTGACCATCGTGGCCGATGACGTTGGGAGGCATGATTTTCTTTATTCTCCTTGTAGCCTCGAGATGTATCGCATCCAATACGGCGTAACGGGCTACCATGCGAATTGCAATGACAATCTGTCTGCTGCGCTCCGCAAGTTGAGCATAGTGCCCGATCCGCTTCCGACCGCGTTCAATTTCTTCATGAACGTGCATGTCAAGGAAGACGGGAGCTTGGTGTTCGCACAACCCCGCTCTCGCCCTGGCGATTCATTTGTCGTGCGTGCGGAAATGGATCTGGCCGTTGCACTGTCGTCCTGTCCTGCCTCGATGTGTAACGGCGGCGCGCCGCCGCGGCCGCTGGCATTCGAGATTCTCCGTGAGTGAGAAGCCGTGTTGCTTTCGAGAACCACAATCGCTCCATCTTTCGCCATCGAACGTTACTTCGACGAGGCATCATGCCGCGTGACAACAACAAGCAAGGACGGAAGTCATATATGCGACCTGTGGCCTGGCTGACGATCTGTGCGGGGCTGTGTAACCTCGCGTGGAGCGCGGAGGCGCCCGAAGCCAAGACAATAGAGAAGCTGCAGCGCGATATGACCGCGGGACACCTGTCCTCGGAAGCGCTGGTGAAGGGTTACCTCGCACGCGTCAACGCCCTCGACCGACATGGTCCCGCTTTGCATGCTGTCCTCGCAGTCAATCCCGATGCGATCGCCCAGGCGCATGCACTCGATCGTGAGCGGCACGAGCACCGCGTTCGAGGTCCCCTACATGGGATTCCGCTACTCATCAAAGACAACATCGAGACTCGCGATCACATGCCGACGACCGCAGGTTCGCTCGCACTCACGTCCAACTTCGCGAGCGAAGACGCGCCGATCATCGCCGCGTTGCGCGCCGCGGGAGCGATGATCCTCGGCAAGACGAACCTGAGCGAGTGGGCGAATTTCCGCTCCAACCATTCGACGAGCGGCTGGAGCGCGGTCGGCGGCCTGACGCGTAACCCGCACGTGTTGGATCGAACCGCTTGTGGATCGAGCTCCGGGACTGCCGTAGCCATCGCCGCGGGCCTCGCGCCGGGCGGACTCGGAACCGAGACCGACGGATCGGTGACCTGCCCGGCGTCCATGAACGGCATTGTGGGCCTCAAGCCCACGCTCGGGCTCCTGTCTCAACGCGGCATCGTGCCCATCTCGCACAGTCAGGATACGGCAGGTCCCATGGCCAGCAACGTGCGTGGAGTGGCCATGCTGCTCACGGCGATGGCCGGAAATGCGGGAGGCTGCACCGCCATTGCTGCTTTGCCTGCACCCCCAACGGGCTGTGGCAAACTTGACTATACCGCGGCGCTGGATGCCAATGCACTCCGGGACAAGCGCATCGGGGTGCTGCGCTTCGAGGCTGCCAGCCATCCTGAGATGGAGATTGTCTTCGAGCGCGCCTTGGACCGGCTCCGCGCGGCGGGCGCGACGCTCATCGAAGCCAAGGCGCCCGAGTCCGCCCCACTCTCGGCCGCAGAACAAAAGGTGCTGCTCCCCGAATTTAAGGCGAACTTGAATTCATATCTCACGCGGACGCCGAGCGGCATCAAAACACGCACCCTCGAGCAGCTCATCGCCTTCAATCGAGACTCCCCTTACGAGCTGCAATTCTTCGGCCAGGATGTCTTCACACAGGCGAACGAGACGACGGGACTCGAGGATCCGAAGTACCGAGCGGCACTCGCCGATTCCAGGCGCCTGTCGCGCGAGCAAGGCATCGATCGGCTCCTGGGCGGCGAGCATTTGGATCTGCTCGTTGCGCCGACCACCACCGCTGCCTGGCGCGTTGACGTCGTGAATGGCGACCCCAACGCGGACTCCTACACCACGCTCGCCGCGGTAGCAGGTTACCCGCATTTGTCAGTTCCCATGGGAACGGTGCAGGGTTTACCCGTCGGAATGTCCTTCATCGGAGCCGCATGGTCGGAGCGGCTGCTACTCGCTTGCGGGTTTGCGTTCGAGCAGCGGCGCGGCGCCTTACCGGCGCCGCTGTTCAGGGCCACCGTGGAGACTAACGAGCTGTTCAGTCCGCGGAGTCACTAATCCGGCTGGGCCTGACGTACGCAGTGGACAGCCGTGACCGTCGCCCCTGTATCATGTTGGGGCATGCCGCTGACCCCTTTTCACATCGCAGTTCAAGTGCGCGACATCGCCGAGGCGCGCCGCTTCTATGGCGAAGTGCTCGGCTGCACCGAGGGACGCAGCGCGCCCGAGTGGGTAGACTTCAATCTCTATGGGCACCAGTTGGTGTGTCACCTGAATCCTGCACTCGGCCGTGAGGGACGCCTCGCCTCTCACTGCAATCCGGTCGACGGGCACGGCGTGCCGGTCCCCCACTGTGGAGTGGTGCTCGAGCCTCCGCAGTGGAAGCGGCTCGTCGAGCGACTTAAGCGGCACCCGATCGAGTGGGTGATCGAGCCGACCACGCGCTTTGCCGGCACACCGGGCGAGCAGTCGACGCTCTTCATTCTCGATCCGACCGGCAACGCGCTCGAGTTCAAGTCCTTTCGCAACATCGCCGGGCAGCTCTTCGCGAAGTGATTGACCGGCGGGCGTTGTCCCTGGCTCGCGATGCTAACGGCCGGGGTGATCGACGGCGCCTCTACGTCCTCCCTTCGAAGTTGCCGCTATCAGCAATATAGCTATAATAGCTACATGGAAAAGGCCACAGTATCGAAACTCAAGGACAACCTCAGCGCTTATCTGCGCAAGGTGCGCGCCGGTCAGACGGTCGTGATATACGATCGCGACATCCCCATTGCCTGCATAGAGCGAATCGAATCGAGTGGGCGCGGCGCCGACCGGCTTGCGCTGCTGCGCGCGCAGGGGTTGACCAAACCGCCGGTGCGGCCGCTATCGATAAAGCGTCTTCGGGCCGCTATGCCAAAGGCACTGCCTCGCCGCGCCCGCCTGGCAGAGGCGCTGCGCGAGGAACGCGATAGCGGAAGATGAAATTTTGGGACTCCTCCGCCCTGCTGCCGTTGCTGGTCGATGAAGCGGCGCGTACGCGGCTGTTTGCGCTTCTGGAGCACGACACTGAAGTGCTCGCCTGGTGGGGTACCTCGGTCGAAATTACCTCCGCTCTCGCACGCCGCGAGCGGGAGGGCCTCTTGACCGCGGATGAGGTTTCCGCGGCTCTCGGCGCCGTGCGTGCGCTTGCGGAAAGCTGGCACGAGATCGTGCCGTCCGACGCCGTTCGGCGCACGGCTGAGCGCCTGCTGCGCACACACCCGCTGCGTGCGGCCGATGCTCTGCAACTCGCAGCACTTCTGATTGCCGCGGATCACGACCCGACTTCTCTTGAGCTCGTGTGCCTCGACGAGCGCTTGAACGTTGCCGCACGTCGCGAAGGATTCACCGTCCTTACCGCCTGAGGTGAATTGCTCACTTGCCTCCGTTGAGCAGCGCCGTCGCCCGCTCGATCCCCGCGGCATACGCAGCGAGCCGCTCCGCAGTGATCGCGGCGTAGCGGTTCGCCTCATCCCAGCGGCTAGCTTCGATGGCCTCACGCACGCCTGGTAGCGTCTTGACTCCATAGCCCGTCAGAAGCCCCGGCGCATAGACGAAGTGCCGGAACCAGTCGCGCCCGGGCAGCCCGTCCGCATCGGTGAGCCGCTGCTCCATGGACTGAAGCTGCGTATTGAGTGCTCTGCGCCGTGCGGCAGTCAGTTGAACCTCTCCCGAGCTGAGCCGCGCATAAGCCGCATCGTAAGCCGTGGCGCCCGACTTGAGCCGTGCGAGTACGGAATCGAGTGGCGCGAGATTCACCTCCGGCACCGGGGCTTCGCGCTCCGGCGGGCCGACCACGCGCGTCGGATCGGCTGCCAGCCCGAAGGCGTTCTGATCGAGTAGTGGGGTGAGCTCGGCGACATGCTTGCGGCGCTCGTCCGCGAGCTTGTGCAGGTCCTCGACATAGTCGCGCATGGTGTCGGCGAAGGCAGTGAACTCGAGCGGCAGCACCGTCGCATCGGCCATGCGCAGCACGATGTGGCCGACGGTCTGCGCCTCGGCGATGCCGTAGGCGAAGCTCGGATCTCCGAAGCGCACATAGTGATCGAACGAATCGTAGTTCGAGTGGTAGACGCCGTCCTGGTCCTCCTCACCCTCGTACTCGATGCTGAGGGTCGTTATCCCGAGGTGCTGCAGGAACGCCGAGTAATCCGAGCCCGAGCCGAGCGCGCCGATGGCCAGATCACCGCCGCGCGCGGCGATGCGGGCTGCGCGCGTCTTCTCCTCGGCCACATCCCGCTCATCGCTCGGGTCTTTCTCGTATCCCTCCACCAGCACCCGTGCGCGCAGCCGTGCCTGTGAGCTCACGCCTGTCTCCGGATCCTTCACGGTGCGGGCGACATCGTTCACCAGGTGTTGCAACGAGTGGCTGCCCTGCGGGTGCAGGAAGCCGCGCGCATTGGTATCGGAGTTGAGATACAGCACGGCGTTGCGCTGCAGCTCCGCAGCGTGTGCCTCCGCCCACTCGGTCGATCCGAGGAGCCCCGCCTCCTCGCCGTCCCAGCTCGCGTACACGAGCGTGCGCCGCGGCTGCCAGCCGCTCTTGCGGAGCGCACCGATGGCTTTGGCCTCGGCCAGCATCGCGACCTGTCCGGAGAGCGGATCCCACGCGCCGAACACCCACGCGTCGCGGTGATTGCCGCGCACCAGCCACTCCTCCGGACTCTCGGAGCCGGGAATTCTCGCGATGACATCGTAGAGCGGCTTCAGGCTCCAGTCGGAGGAGATCGAGAGGTGCACGCGCGCCGGACCCGGTCCCATGTGATAGGTGATCGGCAGAGCGCCGCGCCACTCCCCGGGTGCGACCGGACCTCCGAGCGCCGCAAGGAGCGGCTGTGCATCGGCATAGGAGACCGGTATCACCGGAATCTTGAGGATCGTGCGCGCCGCGGAGATCGGTAGCCGCTTCGCGTCCTGGGTCGCGCCGACGCCTGGAGTCAGCGGATCTCCAGGGTAGACCGCCATGTCGAGCACCGAGCCGCGCTGCACCCCTGCGGGTGGACGCCATCCGCCGTGCGGGTAGATGTCACCCTTCGCATAACCATCATCGCGCGGATCCGAATAGATGATGCAGCCGGTGGCTCCGTGCTCCTGCGCGAGCTTGGGCTTCAGTCCCCGCCAGCCCTTGCCGTAGCGGGCGATGACGATCTTGCCTTTGACATCGATGCCGCGCCGCGCGAGCGCGCGGTAGTCCTCCGGCATGCCGTAGTTGAGATAGACGAGCTCGCCCGTCACATCGCCATCGGCGCCATACTCGTTGTAGGGTGCAACTCCGTCGGTGCGGCTCGAGGTCGCATCGCCTGCAATCGGCGGCTCGGTCAGGCTGGCCGTGAAGTGCGTCGGTGCGATGAGCTCGAGCGAGTGCTGCTTGAGGGTCGGATAGAGCACCCTGAATTCCTCGATCCGCGCGTCCCAGCCCCACTGCCTGAAAAGATCGCGCACGCGCTCGGCGTTGGCCTTGTCGTGCGGGGAGCCCACGTGATTCGCTTCCGCCGAGAGTGCCTCGAGCCAGCCGCGCAGATCCCCCGGATCGAGCGCGGCATCGAAGCGCTGCTCGAGTGCGATCTGACGCGTCCCCTCTGTCGTGCCGAAACCAAAGAGGGCGACAGGCTCCTCCGTTCCGGCCGCCATAGCGGCGAGCGTCAGCGCTGCGCCGCACATTGCAGCGGCCAAAGCTGCCGCACCCGCTCTTGAACATATCATCGGGCCTCCCCTCAACCCACCGGCACCATACACACCGGCGCACATCTCCACGGCCAGCAGGCTGTGGCGGACGCACATTGTAAGAACATCTCGAAGCGCCGCCAGGTGATGTGCGCCAGGTCCTAACTTGCACCGTTGATTCCGTTTGACAGGCATCCCACGCGTCGGGGGCGAAATCGTGACATGCGTGCCGCCGTCTCCGAGCAGGTGCCGCTAGCATCGGTTGGGATGCTGCGAGCTTCCCTATTTGCCACGGCGCTGCTGACAATCGTGACTGCGGCACCCTTGCTCTGTCGTGCCGAATCGAGCGTTCAGACGGGCGCCGGCGCGCTCACGGCTACAGCGCATGTCGACCTCCAGATCACGATTCCGAAGTTCATCTTCCTGCGCGTAGGCACGGGTAGCGGCACGGTCGCCGGCGGTTGGGCCGCGAACGGCAACATCAATCTCATTACCTGGGCTCCGGCATCGGGGACTGTGGGCAACGGCGTCGCGCTTGCCGGCACCGGAGGCGACCTCGGGGGCGGCGTCGAGACCGCGGTGGTCGTCGCCAATCACGGCAACGTGACACTCAGCTCGACGACGCTCGGGGCGCTGGGCGACGGCGCCGGCGACACCATCAGCTATGCGCAGATCAGGACGGTCGCGAGCAAGCTCACCACCGCGCAGGTGCTCAACGTCCCGACGCTGGCGGATGGCGCCACTCGCAGCATCACCATACCGGCCGCGGCCGCCAAGGTCGTACAGCGGGATGCCAAGTGGACCTATACCTACCGCAACCAGACCAGCCCCCCTCCGGGTACCTACGGCGGCGTGAACACCAATAACGGTCGCGTGACCTACACCGCTTCCATACCCTGAGGCGCCGCGGCCGGCGGTGTGCCGCAGCCCTCACCCTGTGCGCCACGTCACAGACTGCCGCGCGGCTCCCGACAGTGATGTCTCAGTGCGATCGTCTGCACGCCGCGAGGCGACGGAATCGTGACATATGTACGGCGCGGCCAAAGCCGGGATCGCTAGCATTTCCACAAAGCATTTCGCTCCCGGTTTTCCTTTACCTACTGTAGGACTTCATAGCCATGCGGACTTCAACGGTAATCAAAGCACTGCTCGCGGCCGCGGCAGTTGCACCGATGCTTTGCCTCGCGGAATCTAACGTTCAGACGGGCGCCGGCGCGCTCACCGCCACCGCCCACGTCGACTTCCAGATCACGATCCCGAAGTTCGTGTTCCTGCGGATCGGCACCGGGACGGGCACCCTCGCGGGAGGTTGGGCGAATAGTGCCACCGTCGACCAGATCACCTGGGCCCCGGCTCCCGCCGCCGTGGGGACCGGCGTCCTGGCTGGCACGGGCGGTGACCTCGGCACCGGCACCGAGACCGCCGCGGTGTACGCCAACGGTAACGGCAATGTCACCTTGAGTTGCACGACGAGCGGCCCACTCAACGATGGCGCTGGCGACACCATCAGCTACGCGACCATCACCACCGCCACGAGCACCCTGACATCGGCGACAGCGTTGCCAGTGTGTCCGCTTGGGGACGGGACGACCAACTCCGTGGTCGTGCCGGCGGTCGCGAAGATCGTCTCTCGCGACGCGAAGTGGGCCTACAGCTACACCAACGCAACCGTCCCGCCTGCCGGGACCTACGGTGGCGGCGGTGCCGGCAACACCGGTGCGGGTCGAGTGACCTACACCGCTGCGATTCCGTAAACGGAATCAACCGAGCACACGGTGCATCATGTCCCCCGGGTGGCGCGACATGGAACAGCGCCCCCGGGGGTCTGATTTCCGGCTGATTGCAGGCGCGCTCAGCGCGCGGGTGCTCTGTCTCGCGCTGCTGAGCTCGGTGCAAGGCGCCCAGGCCTTTACCGTGGCCATCACGCCGGCGGCTCCGAAGACAATCTTTCTGCAGATCGGCGTGGGCTCGTTCACCGGTTTTTACGACGCCGGCGGCACGCCCCAGAACAACGCCACGATCAACAAGGAAACGGTCGCCGTGGCCGCTGCCGCAGTGGGCAACGGAACTGCGCAGGCGATGACCACAGACAGCACTCAGACTCACAGCTTCTACGATAACTTCGTCTTCTGCAGCGTCCCGGCGCAGCTCTATATCGGCGGCTTCTATCGCACCACTGGCTCCGGCACCGGCACGGCCAACGTGACGGCGACCGTGCCGGTCTCGCTGACCGATGGCGCCGGCGACACGATCCCGTTCTCGCAGATCAGCTGGACCAGCGCCGGTAACGGCGATACTGGAGCCCAGCCCTTTCCCGCCGGCAGCTTCACCGGTACAACCGTGACCGTCGGCAGCATTGCGCAGAATCAATGGGCGGAAAGCTGCTGGACCTTCTCCTACAAGAACACGGTTCTTCCGCCCGCAGGCACCTACACCGGACGCGTGCTTTACACGCTGACGGTGCCCTGAGCGGTGTTGGTTACCGCCTGCCGTCATGCGCACCTTCGCGGCCTCGGCATTCTGCATAATCTGGCTTGGCGCGGCGCAGGCCAGAACGACTGTCATCGACGATTCGGGTACGCTGCCCTACAACGCGGCCCTCGCCATGCACTGGCAACAGCTCGCGCCGCGCGGACCCGCGAGCAACGTGCTGGTGGGCACCGTGCAGCTGCGCGTGCGGCTCAACGTCTCGCCATGGCTGCGACACACCGGCCGGATCTACCTGGTGCTGCCCGCTCAGCAACCCAGCGGCATGCGCGCCTCATGGACGACTCAGGGGCGGCTGCTGCCAGCGCAACTCACCAGCGGGAGCCGGGCGATCGTGTACTCCGGGCCCATCACTGCCCCATTCATCGAGGACGTCGTGCAGCTGACCATCGCCGTCGACGCGCGACACATGCAGCAGGGCTACTCGGTCAACTTCCGCTTCGAGATGGATGAGTCATGATCGCGCGACTTCTCGGCCTGGTGTTGGTATTCCTGATTTGCCTGGATCCCGTTCACGTGCGCGCGCAGGAATTTGCCGCCATCGTCTCGCCACCACGATTCGAGATCAGCGGTAAGGGCGGCAAGACATTGCGACAGGTGATCGAGATCACCAACCGCAGCAACGCGCCCTCGCGCTTCCGCGTGCATACCTCCGACTTCGTGTTGGGCGCCGACTACGGCATCACCTTTCACGATGAGCTGCTGAAGGACAGCTGCCGGCCATGGGTAGCGATCGAGCGGCCACTGGTGACGCTGCCGGCCGGCGGCACGATCCGGTATCGGTTCGAGGTGCAGGTGCCACAGGATGCGCCTGACGGCGAATGTCGCTTCGCCATCATGATCGAGGGAGATGAGCCCTCGATCGCGCAGGCGGGCGCCATGCAGCTGCCGATCGTCGGCCGCATCGGGGTCATCGTGTACGTGAGCGTGGGCGCCGCCGCCCCGCAGATCGAGCTGTTCGGGCCAACGGCCATCACCTTCGACGGCCGACGCGTTCCGGCGCTGCGCATACACAACTCCGGGACCGCGCATACGCGCATGAGCGGTTTTCTGACCGGCACCGACGCCTCGGGCAGGAAGTTCGACTTCACCCCTTCGGACCTGCCCATCCTGCCGGGCGAGGTCCGCGAAGTCGCTCTCACCCCCTCCACCAGCGACAACCCGACACCAACCCTGACTTTCCCGGTCGCTGTACGAGGCACGCTGGAGTGGTCGGACCAGCGCACCGAGCTCGACGAGCATTTCAAATGAATGCCCGCGCAGCGCGCGCTCTCAAGGCTGCGTGCCTGTGCGCTCTAACAGTCCTGGCGGTGATGAGCTCGCCCGCCGGTGCGCAGCCACCACCCGATCCCGCACCGCCCGCGGGGTACGCGGATCGGCTCATCGGAGGCGGCGGCCTGACGCCGGATATCTCCCTGGGTGACTACGGCAGCCCGGATACGAGCGGACTGGCGCGCTCGGTCCGTGTGGATGCAGTGGCAAGCGTGCTGTCGCAGCAAGGAGCCAACGCCGGGCCGGACTACCATGAGAACGGCATCGTAGCCAACGCACAATGGGAGACAGCGGACTTCGGCACCTGGTCGGCGGATGCTGCCGGACGCATCGGCGACACCGATGAGCGCTTCGGCGCGGCGGGCACTTCGCGCGCCTCGTTCTCGTTACACCAGCGCGGCATGCCCTTCGATGGCGGCTGGATCGCCAACAATGCGCTCGGAGATCTCGGCACTCCGCTGATCGATCTCGCCCGCGAGCAGCCGCGCTTTCTGCTCTCCTCGGGCACCATGCTAGGGGCCACCACCGAGTGGCTCGGACCGTCCCAGTTCCAGTTCGTCGCCGGCGGCGGCGAACCCGGCATTTTCAACGGCATCAGGGTCCCGAGCTTCGACACCCTGGGTGGCTCGACAGCAACGCTCGGCGCAGAGTGGTCGCCCGCTCCGCACCTGACGCTCGGTGGGGAGTATGCCGGCGCACGCGACGCGGACATCTTTTACGTGCCGCCAAATTCCTATTTGGTTCCTCAAGTCGCAACGCAACGCATCTCCTCCGATACCGGCCTGCTCGCCGCCGGCTGGCATGACGGCACCGATCGCCTGCAGCTCAACCTGATCGACGGCACGCTCGATGGCAACGCCAATGCCTTCGGCGTCTGGGCGGACGGCACGCTCAACCGCGGCGCCTACACGCAATCTTTCGGCGCCTTCCGGATCGATCCGCATCTCACCTGGGGAAACCAGTTGATCGCGAGCGACGTGCAGGGCGGCTATTACCGCGTGGGCTACCAGAGTCGCCGCTGGACAGCGGACGCCGGCATCGATCAGGTTCTTTCGGTTTCAGGTAACGGCGTCAACAGCACGTTCTTGAACGGCGACGCGCGCTATCAGTTGTCGCGCGATACCGGCATCGGTGGCGTCGCCAACCTGCTACTGTCCCACGACGGCAGTCACAACACATCGTGGTCGCTCGAGGGCTATTTCGACGCTATCAATGCGTGGGGCAGCGGGCGTCTGCAGGCTTACTATGCGCAGGCCGAGCCGACGCAGGACGCCTCACTCACGTTGCAACAGAGTTGGGCGCTGCGCCCCGGGGCGCGCCTCGCCACGTCGGTTTCGGTCGAGCGCGTTTCGGGCGGCATCGTGGTCGGCCAGCCGCAGCAGGACGCCACGCTCGTGCGGCTCGCAGCCTACGGCGGTGCCGATTTGACGGCGCGGATTGCGCTCGACGGCAACTTGCAGTGGGCCAACGTGGTGGCAGGGCACGCTGCCCCTGCAGCCTCCGCCGACATCACCCTCACCTATCAGGTCGCGCGCCGCTGGGATCTGCTTTTCAGCTACTACGAGAACCGCATCGGCTCCTATACCTCTCTGGTGGTGAACTCGCCGCTGACCCCGCCTACTCCGGTCCCGCAGCCCTGGCAGGGCCAGCGCGGCATCTTTCTCACACTGCGCTTCCAGGACGCGCGCGGCGGTCATTTCGTGCCGCTCGGCGGCGCCCCGGGCGCAGGCTCGGGCCGCCTCACCGGCGTGGTGTATCTGGATGCCAACGAGAACGGGCGCTTCGATGCCGGGGAAGCGGGAGCGGCGAACGTCACCGTGATCCTCGATGGCCGCTTCTCGACGCGCACCGATGCCAACGGCCGCTTCGATTTCCCGGCGGTGGCGGCTGGGCACCACGTGGTCACCGTGCAGACGGACAACATCCCGCTGCCGTGGGCGTTGGTCAACGGTGGCCGCACCGAAGTGGAAGTGACGACGCGGGACCGCGTCGATGTGAATATCGGCGCGCTGCGCCTGAAGTGACCGATCTGCCGGGGTCAGTCGATGACCGTCGACTGGATGGCGATGCCCGCCTTCAACACCGAGGTTACCGGAGTGCCGGAGGCCACCTCGAGCAGCCGGGCCTTCTGTTCCCCCGTCAACGGACGCGCGAAGGACAGCCGACGCTCGATGCGATCGCGCCCGCTCTCATCGCGCGACCAGCGCACGCCGACCGTGATCTTCCCCAAACTCCAGTCGTTCTGCATCGCATGCCTGCGCAGCGCCACCGCGGTGTCGGCGCCGAGGCTCGCAAGCAGCAGCTCGCGCGGTGCAAAGCCGGCATCGCTGCCGCCGGCCGGGACGGGCTCGTCGGCGGTCAGATGATGATGTCCGGAGACGATCTGCTGTACGTGCTGGTGCTCATTGATCACCGTGACGTAGGCCATGTGCACTTCCTCCCGTCGCTCCACGCGCCCGCGGCCGATGATCCGAGCTCATGGGCTTGAGGCGTCCGAGCATGCTGCGGGCGATGCTGCCGATGCTCAAGCCGGTGACATCATCGAGACCATACGGCTCGCCGGCGAGGATGGCACGAGCGGCGCGCAGCCCGCTGCGGATGGCGGGACCGATGCCCTCCCCGAGATCGCGTGAGGCAAGTCCGGCAGCATCCCCGGTAATGAAGGCATTCTCCCGCCGCACCACTTCCACTTTCCCGCGCAGGTAGTAGCTGTAGCCGGTCGGCTCGTAATGCGCGCGCGGCGCGAGCCGCTGCTCGAGAGTCGTGACGAGGTGCGCCCAGTGCGCGCGGATATCCTGGCCGCGCGCTTTCAGGCGCTCGGCGATCGCGCCGACCCCGACATTCAGCCAGCCGCGCTCCTTCGGCACGTACCACGAATATCCCGGCAGTCCCTGCTCGAAGAACCACAGGTGGCAGTCGGCATCCGACCAGTCGTAAGCGATTTCGTGCTCGAGGGTGACGATCTGCAGAGCGCTCTCGCGCGGGTTCAGCTCGCGGAACAGCTCCCGGTACACCGGGCAACGCGTGCCGCCGGCGCCGATCAGGTAACGGCACCGGAACTCATCGTCGACGGTAAATCCGTCCGCTTCCGCTTTGATGTGACGCACGTTGTGCTGCAGAACCTCCACACCCGAGCGCTCGAGCAGCCAGGCGTCGAACTCGAAGCGGCGGATCGAGTACTGCACGCACGGCACCGGCACGTGCAGGCCACCGAGATGTACCCGCAGGCGCGGAAAGGTGAGCAGCCGGTGCGGGTAGCTCGCAAGGCCGATGCCGAGATCGCGCACCACTTCGGGCGTGATCCAGCCGGCACACAGCTTCACTCGCGGGAAGCGCTCGCGATCGAGCAGCAGCACGTCCGCACCCGCGCGGCGCAGCTGCCAGGCGGCAGTCGAGCCGGCAGGGCCGCCGCCGACGATGAGCACATCACAGCTGCG
This sequence comes from Steroidobacteraceae bacterium, assembly GCA_035639195.1. Classification (GTDB taxonomy): domain Bacteria; phylum Pseudomonadota; class Gammaproteobacteria; order Steroidobacterales; family Steroidobacteraceae; genus 13-2-20CM-66-19. The sequence continues at coordinate 6,448 of DASQYM010000077.1, read as the reverse complement.
CATGTCGCGTCAGCTCGTATAGATGTGGGCGCGCGTCCAGGGGATGTCGTTGCTCGCACCCGGCGCAAAGACCACCTGGAACAGCTGCAGTGACCCGGTGGAGAAAGCCGCGACCGAGCCTGCCAGGTACAGCCGCCACATGCGCACGAATTTCTCATCGAACATCGAGCGCACACGCTCACGCGTTCCCTCGAAGAGCGCGAGCCAGTGGCGCAGCGTCTGTGCATAGTGCAGACGCAGGTTCTCGACATCGAGGATCGAGAGATCCCAGGGCTCGAAGATGCGCGCCATCTCCGAGGGCGCGGGCGGGTAGCCGCCGGGGAAGATGCGCTTCTCGATCCATGGCTGCAGCGGCGCCGGACGGTTGCGCCCGATCGAATGGATGAGGCCGCGGCCGCGGCCGCCGAGGCAGCGTTGCACCACGCCACCGAGCGTCCGGTAGTTCTTGAGCCCGACGTGCTCGAGCATGCCGACCGACACGAACGCGTCGTACTGTCCGCTGATGTTGCGGTAATCGTCCTCGACGTATTCGACCTGACCGGAAAGTCCCTCGCGCTGCGCGCGCTCGCGCGCCCACAGGATCTGCTCGTGCGAGATGTTGAAGGCTCGCACGCGCACCCCGTAACGGCGCGCCATGTACATCGCGAGCGTGCCCCAGCCGCAGCCGGCTTCGACCACACGCTCGCCCGACCGCAGCCGAAGCTTGCGGCACACGTGGTCCATCTTCGCCACCTGCGCCTCATCGAGCGTCGCCGTAGGCTCGGGGTAATAAGCACAGGTATAGGCCATGGTCGAGCCGAGCCACAGCTCGTAGAAGGCGTTCCCGATGTCGTAGTGGTGGTGGATATTCTCGCGGGAGCCGGACGGCGTATTGAGATGCGCACGGCGCAGCGCACGTGATACGCGCCGCGCGATAGGTGCGCGCTCGCCTCCACGGCGCCGCCCTGCCCGGTAGACGGTCTCGAGCAGCGTGATGAGATCACCCTCTACGGTCAACGTGCCATCGCTGTAGGCATCGCCGAAGCGCAACGGGACATCGCCAAGGACCCAGAGCATCGTCGCGCGGCTATCGAAGGTCACCCGTGCGACGGGGGTTGCGGCTCCTACCCGCCCCCCGCCCCGGATCGCCAGCTCGAGCGGTGGGGAGCCGAGCGAGGCGAGCAGCCGCCCCAACAACCAACGGTCGGTACGTGTGCCTTCACCGAACGCCTGCCCCGGCAGCTCCGGGAGAGAGGGCGCCGGGGGGGCGACGGGAGTTTGTGCCGCGGGGGCGCGCTCGGGGCGTTTTCTTGTCAGCCTCTGCTCGACGGCGTTCACGGCTCACCTTCTGGAAAGTTTCGGGAACGGCTAATTTAGCACGGCACCCGCGCAGGGCCCCTCAAACGACCCGCCCGGGGACTCTCATCGGCCGGACCCTGACTTCGCCGCCGGTGCCGCCGGTGCCGCCGGTGGCGCCGGGGCTGCCGAAGGCTTCTGGGCGCGCGCCGACCAGTAGTGCTTCTCGCGGTTGAACCCCGCCTGCGCATCGGCCGAGCTCAACGCAGTCGGCTCGCCATTTCCCTGGTAGGACACCGCTTTGCGGAGCTGGCCATCGGGCGAGAGCAGGTACGCCACGGTGGCGCCGCTGTGGGCATTGAGATCGAGCACCACCACGTCGGCGTGGTTCGCCACGCTGACATTGAAGGTGCGGACCTGGTGGCCCTGTTTGGTGAGGAGCTGCCTCACTTCGGTCCCCTCCTTCGGCTTGGTGAGTGCGAAGGCCTCCGAAACCGTCGGCGGCAGCCGTGTCAGGAACCCGGAATCGAGCGCCTGCTGGGTGAGGGAGTCGGTCCAGGGAGGGGCGGCTTCGAGTGCCGCGCTGAGCCACAACCCGCCGAGGAGCAGGAGCGCAGTGGGGCGCGCTAGAGTTTTCAGCATAGCGCGGCCATGACACTCGCGGCTGGACATATCCATCTCATCTCCTTTGGCTGCCCGCGGTTGGTGACAGCGTTTGATTGAGAAGGGTCGCAAGCCGCGCGCCCGCAAGCAACAGCCGCTCGCGAACCACGAGCTCGGCGTCTGCCAGGTAAGCCGCATCGAGCACCACGATGTTGGGCGGGACGCGGTTGCAGGCGAAGCCCCGATAACGATAAGCCACGTTTCGGGCCAGGTTGTTCGACTCGCGCGCCCAGCTGTCGGGGGTACCGCGGCCCACCTCGCGCTCGAGGTTCGAGGCCGCGGGCGCGAGCACCTCGATGTCGCGCGGCGGTTGTTGCTTTCCGCGTGCATGGAGCGCGAGCTGCACCAGCTCGTTGTCCCACGCGCGATGGAGGCTGTCGCGGCCGCGTGTATGCACGCCTTCGAGCGCCACCAACACGAGATTGCCGCCATGGTCGGCGTTGTCGGCGGCATGCAGCGGCTGATGAATATCCCCGAGGAGATGCACGACCCACTTGAGTGCCTCGTCGCGCTCGCGCGCGGAGGCACGCGTGTCACCCAACAACGCGATCAGCCGTGCGAGTTGCGCGCTGTTGCATTGGCCGCTGGGGCAATAGCGGGCCTTATCGCCGGCGCCGCAGATCGGGATGTCATCGTAGTGCCAGGCGGGCCGGTCGGCCGCGGTACCGCGTATTTCATCCGCCCAGTCGGACACCGCCTCGAGCGTCCTGCGGCCGGAGGGGTTGCCGAACTTGTCGCGGTCGTCCGCGAGGATCGCGAGCACCGCCGCGTGCGTTGCGGGAGTGAGCAGCTGATCGGCGATCGCACCGATGGTGCGATGACCCTGCGGACCCCATGCAAACGCCGCCGGTGCGCAGAGCAGCAGCGCTGCCGCGAGGCCGGTCGTGCGGGTTACTGCTGGCAATGTCGCGCTGCCCATCGACTACCCGACAGTATTCGCGCGCCGTGCTGCGGGCTGCAACCGCGGACCTTCATGTAGACTCTCAACATATGAAACATCAACTGCTGCCGCCGCTTCCCGTGGCGCTGATACGCGCTGCGCTCGGGGGGCTCGCGCTCGCCGCGGCACTATCCCCTGGCATCTCGCGCGCCGCCGACACGGGCGGCAAGGGGCTCGACTTCGCCGGCATCGACCGGGCGGTAGCGCCGGGCGATGACTTTTTTCGCTACGCCAACGGCAGCTGGCTCGCGAAAACCGAGATTCCGCCCGACCGCGACTCCTGGGGCACGGCAGCCGAGCTCGACGAGCTCACCGTGAAGCGCACGGACGAGCTGATCCGCGCCGCGGCATCGGCTGCGGCCGGAAGCGAGGCACACAAGCTCAGCGACTACTACGCCAGCTACATGGACGCCGCACATATCGAGCAGCTTGCGCTCACTCCGCTCGTCCCGCTCCTCAAGAAGATCGATGCCATCACCGATGGCACGGGCCTTGCGCGTGTGCTTGGGGGCACGCTCCGGGCCGATGTGGACATTCTCAACAACACCAACCTCCACACCGAGAATCTCTTCGGACTGTGGGTGGCGCAGGATCTGAGCGATCCGACGCATTACTCGCCGTTCCTCGTCCAGGGCGGCTTGGGCATGCCCGACCGCGACTACTACCTGAATCCCTCGCAGAAGATGGCGGAGGTCCGCAGCGCATACCAGGCGCATATCGCCGCAGTGCTGTCCCTCGCTCACATCGCCGGCGCGCAACAGAAAGCCAAGGGAATCTTCGAGCTCGAGCGGCGCATTGCGGAAGCGCACGTGAGTCGCGCGGAGTCCGAGGAGGTCCTGAAAGGCAACAACCACTGGAGCGCCGCGCAATTCCCGCAGCGTGCACCCGGGCTCGACTGGCCGGCGTTCTTCGACGCCGCAGGACTTGCACAGCAGCGCGAGTTCGTCGTATGGCAGCCGGGTGCGGTGAGCGGCATTTCCGCGCTGGTGGCGAGCGTGCCGCTCGCGACCTGGAGGGACTACCTGCGCTTTCATCTCATCGACAGCGTGAGCGGTTATCTGCCCAAGGCGTTCGTCGCGGAGGAGTTCGCCTTCCATCAGCACGCGCTCTCCGGCACCCCGGAGCAGCAGGCGCGCTGGAAGCGAGCCGTGGCGGAAACCAACGATGCACTCGGCGAGGCGGTCGGCAAGCTCTACGTGGCGAAGTATTTTCCGCCCGAGGACAAGGCGCGCGCGGAGGCCATGGTGCGCAATCTCGTGACCGCATTCGCCACGCGCATCGACCGCCTCGACTGGATGGCCCCCGCGACGCGCGCCAAGGCGAAAGCGAAGCTCGCGACGCTCAAGGTCGGTGTCGGCTACCCGGATCACTGGCGCGATTACTCCGGCCTCGAGGTCGTGCGCGGCGACGCCTTCGGCAACGCGCGCCGCGCGCAGCTCTTCAACTATCGCTACAACCTGGGGAAGCTCGCGCGCCCGGTCGATCGCAGCGAATGGGCCATGAACCCGCAACTCGTCAACGCGGTAAACCTCCCGGCCATGAACGCGATCAACTTCCCGGCGGCATACCTGCAACCGCCCAACTTCGACCCGCAGCGCGATCCCGTGATGGACTACGGCGCGATCGGAGCGGTCATCGGCCACGAGATCAGCCACAGCTTCGATGACCAGGGGGCGCTGTTCGATTCCAGCGGTAAGCTGCAGAACTGGTGGACCAAGGAGGACTTCGCGCACTTCGAGGCCGCGGGCAAACGCCTCGTCGAGCAGTTCAACGCCTATCACCCCTTCCCCGACATCAGTGTCAACGGCCGGCAGACTCTGAGTGAGAATATCGCGGATGTCGCCGGCCTCGCGGACTCCCTCGATGCCTGGCGGCTGAGCCTGCACGGTCGCGCGGGGGCCACCGAAGCGGGTTTCAGCGCCGAGCAGCTGTTCTTCCTGAGCTTCGGACAGAGCAAGCGGCGCAAGGTGCGCGAGCCCGCGCTGCGCCGGCAGGTGGTGACCGACGGGCACGCACCCTCGGAGTACCGTGCCGACACGGTGCGCAACCTCGATGCGTGGTACGACGCCTTCAAGGCCGCGCCGGGTCAGAAGCTCTACCTCGCTCCGCCCGATCGCGTGCGCGTCTGGTGAGCTTGCTCAATGTGCGCGCTCAATGAGCGCCATCGGAATTGTCTTCAACTCGGTCGAGCACGACTTCTTGGCCGTTGGGAGCAATGTCGAAGTCGCGCCCTAACTGCGCGCCTTGAGCTGCGCGAAATACACCCGCGTCTCGTACGGGAACACGATCTCGCCGCCCTCCTGGCAGCGCTCGAAGAGCGCTCTCAGCCCCGCGAGCATGGGCTCATGCTCGGGGTGTCCGCGCTCGGGCGCGTACGATGAGGAGAGCAGCCGCCCCTCGAGGCCCGCATAGTTGAGTCTCTGGAGGTTGGGAAAGCGCGCAACCTGCATCGCCGCGCCGAGGAACTCGCGCATGCTGGCCTCATCCGCCCGCCGCGCGGCGATGGCGGAGTATTCCCGGGCGTGCCTGTGCAGCAGCGCCTCGTACTCGCTAAGAAAAGCGCCCGGCTCGGACGGGCGCTCGTTCCACAGCAGCGCACCAAACGCACCGTTGCGTGACACACGCAGCGCCTCGAGCCGCGCGCGCGGCGCATCGAACCAGTGGAACGCCTGTGCAGCCACCCACAGGTCGACGCTGTCGGAAGGCAGCGTCGTCGACTCGGCCGTCGCCTTGAGGCTGCGGAAACGCGGCTCTGCGGCGAGCCGCTCCTCGGCCGCCGCGCGCATCGCGTCATTCGGCTCGACGCCGATCACCTGGGCACCGCGCTCGAGGAGCTGCGCGCTCAGGATGCCCGTTCCCGAGCCGACATCGGCGACAATCGCACCAGCCTTGAGACCGCACTGCGCGGCGAGCAGGTCGACAGCGGCCGCCGGATAACCGGGGCGGTAGTGCCGGTAATTCTCCGCGCGCGCCGAGAAGCGCTCGGTGGGACGGCTCATCCCTCCGCCCTGCGCTTCTTCGGGTGTACTGGCCGGCGGGCGACACAGTGTCTTCCCCTCCGGGGGCGAGTGTCTCTCCATAAAGGCATACGGACACGCTAGCGTATCCGCGTGACAATCGCACTCGCGGAGCTCCCATGAGCGAACCATTCAAGCACATCGAGACGCAGCTGGTGCACGCGGGTGAGCCCTCACCACGCATCGGCGGCGCGGTGGAGATGCCGATCTTCCAATCGGCGACCTATGAGTACTCGGGCGAAGGCAGCTATCACGACATCCGCTACCTGCGTATCAACAACACCCCGAGCCAGACCGCCCTCCACGCCAAGCTCGCCACGCTCGAGGGCGGCGAGGCCGCGCTCGTCATGGCGAGTGGCATGGCGGCGATCTCGACGACGCTCCTCACGGTGCTCGCTCCGGGAGATCACCTGCTCGCGCAGAGCGGGCTGTACGGCGGCACGCACGATCTCGTCGCCGAGGAATTCCCCCGGCTTGGCATCCAGCGCGACTTCATCGACGCCGACCGGCGCGACTCCTGGAGCGCGCTGCTGCGGCCCAACACGCGCGCGAT
>DASQYM010000076.1:0-16655 GCA_035639195.1 Steroidobacteraceae bacterium | reverse complement strand
AGCTAAGGCGACCGAACAGTGTAGGATCGCTGCGATGAGCACACGAGTTGCCTGCACGCTCGCCTTGGCGTTGATGACCTGCGTGGCACCGGCGCATGCGGACTGGATGCAACGCACCGAAGCCATCATGGGCACGCGCTGCTACGTGGAGCTGTGGGCGGATGATGCGGACAAAGGCAACGACGCGATCGATGCGGTCATGGCCGAGCTGCGGCGCATCGATAACCTGATGAGCCATTACAAGCCCGAAAGTGAGCTGTCGCAGATCAATCAGTACGCTAACCAGCGGCCGGTGCAGGTCGATAAGGAGCTGTTCGACCTCATCAAGCTGTCGACCCATTTTTCGCAGATTACCGAGGGCGCGTTCGACATCACGTATGCGAGCGTCGGCTATCTGTACGACTACCCGAATCACGTCCATCCGACCGAAGCGCAGATCCGGGCGAATCTCGCGGCGGTCAACTGGCGCAACATGCTCCTCGATGAGGAGCATCACAGCGTGCGCTTCGAGCATGCCGGCATGCGCATCGACCTGGGCGGGATCGGTAAGGGCTACGCGGTCGACCGCGGTATCGAGATCCTCAGAGCACGCGGCGTCACGCGCGCGCTGGTGACCGCAGGCGGCGACAGCCGCATCATCGGCGATCGCATGGGCCGGCCCTGGCTCATCGCCGTCCGCCATCCGGACAACCCGAACAAAGTAGTCACGCGCATTCCGCTCGAGAATTCGGCGGTGTCCACATCGGGGGACTATGAGCGCTTTTTCGACGAGGATGGCGTGCGCTACCACCACATCATCGACCCGCATACCGGGCACTCGGCGAGCAAGGTGCGCAGCGCCACCGTGCTGGCGCCGACGGCCACGCAAACCGATGGTATGTCGAAGACGGCCTTCGTACTCGGACCCGAGAAGGCTCTCGAGATCATCAATCGCATGCCCGAATACGACGCAGTCTTCGTCCTCCCTGATGGCCGGGTGATGTACTCGAACGGACTACGACCGCCCGCGCCACGCCCGTCGGGCGCAGCGCCAGCTGCTACTGGCGCGGGCTCTGCTCGGCCTTGAGCAGCGCGTCCACTTCGGCCTCGGCCTCGAGCCAGTCTTCGGTCTCGTGTCCAGGTGCGAAGCCGCGCCGTTCCGCACGCAGGTAAGCGCTCTCGGCGATGAGCGCGTGGCGCGCATCGGGGCTCAGCCGCGCACGTGCAGGCGTCGTGGAAGATGATTTTCGCGACCGTACCGGGCGGCGCGTGCTGCTGTCGGCGGGATTCAGGGCATCGGGCGAGCGGCGATTGGCCATCGTTTCCTCCTTACAAGCGGCAGGGCGAACTTTGCGCGTCCGACGAGCACAGGTGCAAGCGCCGGCGCGCAGCAATGTGTCCGCACTGAGTGTCCGCGCAGTGTCCGCACGTCCGCGGCGCGGACACTCGCAGCGGCGGTCGCACGCACCGTACCCGGGTCCAATTTCGAGTGCGCTCAACTGCTTGGCGCGCACTCAACCTCCACCATCGTGCGCTGGCATGGTCGATGCACAGCAAGTGGTGCATGAAGCTCGCACAGCTGAAGAAATTTCCTCTCACCGATACTGCGTCCAAGGTCATCGCAGGCACGCCGATCCGCGGCACCGAAGCGCAGGACGCGCCGCGCGCCGGCGACTTGCCTTTTTGGCGTCGACACCGCCTCGCGCTGCCGCTCGCAGCCGGCGCGTTGCTGCTCCTCATACTCGCGCTCGCCTTCAAGGGCTGGCTCGGCACGGGCCAGGTGGTGGCGCGCGAGCGGCTGCGGCTGGCGACGGTGACCCGCGGGCACTTCGTAAGAGATGTCGCGGCCGATGGCACCGTCGTCGCGGCGGTGAGTCCAACGCTCTTTGCCATCGCCCCCGGCACCGTGAGCTACACGGTGCGCGGCGGCGATGCCGTGCGCAAGGGTGAGGCGCTGGCGACACTCGAGAGCCCCGAGCTCAACAACGAGCTGCAGCGCGAGCAGGCGACGCTTCGGAGCCTCGATGCGGCCCTCGCACGGCAGGAGATCGAGATGCGCCGCCAGATCCTCACGAGTCAGCAGCACGCCGATCTCGCACAGGTGGGGATCACCGCCGCGCGGCGGGAACTGAAGCGCTCGCAATGGGCGTGGGATCAGCGCGTCATCAGCGAGCGCGATTACACTCGCGCGATCGATGAGGTGCAGATCTCGAAGCTGAATTTCGAGCACGCGCGCGACAGCGCTGCGCTCGAGCGCGAGAGCCTCGCGCTGGAGCTGCGCACCAGGCGTCTGGAGCGCGACCGCCAGGCGCTCACCGTGGCCGCACTCGAGGAGCGCGTGGCGCAGCTCAGCGTGCGCTCGCCGGTCGATGGAATGGTGGCGAATCTCGCGCAGCCACAACGCACGCGCGTCCCCGCCAACGCCCCGTTGCTCACCGTGGTGGACCTGTCCGCGTTCGAGATCGAATTCCAGGTGGCCGAGGTATATGCACGCGATATAAGGCCCGGCATGCAGGCCGAGGTCACCGTCGAAGGCCGCCGCGTGCCCGGCACGGTCACGGCGATCTCCCCCGAGGTGCGTCAGAACCAGGTCATCGGGCGCGTCAAGTTCCGTGGCAATCAGCCACCCGGGCTGCGCCAGAACGAGCGCACCGCGGTGCGCATCGTGCTCGATGAGCGCGACGGCGTAGTGCAGTTCGAGCGCGGCGCATTCACCGACGAGACCACGCGCGCGCTCTATGTGGTGCACGGTACGCGCGCGCTGCGCGTGCCGGTGGTGCTGGGCGCGGCCTCGGTCGCGGCCATCGAAGTGATTCGCGGGCTCGCCGTCGGCGATGAGGTCGTGATCTCCGACATGCGCGATGCTCAACAGGCCGCGCAAGTCGCTATTTCCAACTGACGCAGAGGATTTCGAGGAAAACCGCCATGCTCAAGATGCACGACGTCAGCAAGATCTACCGCACGGAGCTGATCGAGACCTACGCGCTGCGCAGGTTCTCGCTGGAAGTGGCTGCCGGGGAATTCGTCGCGATCACCGGCCCCTCGGGCTCGGGGAAGACCACCTTCCTCAACGTCGCGGGACTCCTCGAGGAGTTCGATTCCGGCAGCTACCAGCTCGAGGGACACGATGTGCGCGGGCTCTCCGACGATGCGCGCTCGCGGCTGCGCAACGAGCGCATCGGCTTCATCTTCCAGAGCTTCAATCTCATCCCCGACCTCGATGTCTACGACAACGTCGAAGTGCCGCTGCGCTACCGGCGCCTGAGCGGCGCCGACCGGCGCGAGCGCATCGGCAGCGCGCTCGAGCTGGTCGGGCTCGCCTCGCGCGCGCGACACATGCCGGCGCAACTCTCCGGCGGGCAGCAGCAGCGCGTCGCGATCGCGCGCGCCATCGCCGGCGATCCGGCCTTCCTGCTCGCGGATGAGCCGACCGGCAACCTCGACTCGCTCATGTCGCGTCAGGTGATGGATCTGCTCGAGCAGATCAACGAGATGGGCACCACCATCCTGCTGGTGACCCATGATCCCGAGCTGGCGCGGCGCGCGCAGCGCAACGTGCACCTGGTCGATGGCCAGATCTCGGACTTCCGCGCCTACGAGCCACGCGCTGCGACCCCGGGCGCGGCCGGCGTGATCGCCTAGCCGCCGCAAGGAGCAAACATGTTCGGCTACTACCTGCGCCTTGCGCTCAAGAGCTTCGGTCGCAATCCCGGTATCAGTGTCCTCATGGTGCTGGCGATCGCCTTCGGGATAGCCGTGTGCGTCATGACGCTCACGGTCTACCACGCCATGTCCGGCAATCCCATCTGGTGGAAGAACGAGCGGCTCTATGCCGTCACCATGGACAACTGGGATCCGAACCATGCGCTCAATCCGCGCAACAACCTGCCGCCACCGGAGATGACCTACAAGGACACGCACTTTCTGTACGGCTCGAATATCCCGCTGCGCAAGGTGGTGATGTACAGCACCGAAGGGGTGATCAGCGGCGCAGGCAGCGGGCCACCGACTCAGGTCGCTACGCGCGTCACCAGCGCCGATTTCTTCGCCATGTTCGAGGTGCCGTTTCTCTACGGCAACGGCTGGAGCAGGACGGCAGATCAGCCGGCGCAGCCGGTGGTGGTACTGTCGCGCAAGGAGAACGACAAGCTGTTCGGCGGCGCCAACAGCGTCGGGCGCACGTTGCGCTGGAACGATCATGATTTTCGCATCATAGGGGTGCTCGGCGACTGGTTCCCGCGCCCGCGTTACTACGACCTCAACGGCGGCAATTTCCAGGAGCCCGACGCTGCCTACATACCTTACGGGTGGGGCGCGGAGCTCGAGCTGCAGAACAAGGAGGAGAACGACTGCTGGCGACCGGAGAAGCTCGATAACTTCCGCGATTACCTCGCCTCCGACTGCGTATGGCAGCAGCTGTGGGTGGAACTGCCCGATGCGGCGAGCCGCGAGCGCTTCCGCTCCTTCATGGACGGCTATTGGGCCGAGCAGCGCCGCGCCGGCCGCTTCCCGCGGCCGCAGAACAATCGCCTGAGTAACGTCGCGCAGTGGCTGCGCGACAACGAGGTGGTCGACAACGACAACCGCGTGCTCGTGGGGCTCGCCTTCGCGTTCCTGGCACTGTGTCTCATCAACACCGTGGGGCTGCTGCTTGCCAAGTTCCTCAACGGCGCGGCCGTGAGCGGCATCCGGCGCGCGCTCGGGGCGAGCCGCCGGCAGATCTTCGCGCAGGTGCTGATCGAGGTGGGCGTGTTAGCGGCAGCCGGCGCGCTGCTCGGGCTCGCGCTCGCGGCGCTCGGACTCGCGGCCGTGCACCACATGTATGCGGCGGCCCACCTCGGCCAGCGCGGCGGCTACCAGGAGTTGATGCATTTCGATGCCGTCGGCGTCATCTGGGCCGTGGCGCTGGCGCTCGCCGCGACGCTCGCCGCCGGATTTTATCCGGCATGGCGCATCGGGCGGCTCGCGCCCGCGGTGTACCTCAAGAGCCAGTAGGAGCTCACCATGACTCTCAACGTCCGCCCCATCCTCTCGGCGCTGCTGCGCAACCGCACCGGAGCGGTGCTGGTCGCGATACAAGTCGCCATCGCGCTCGCGGTGCTGGTGAACGCGGCCTACATCATCGTGCAGCGCTTCGAGAAGATCCATCGTCCGACCGGCATCGACGAGTCGAACATCTTCGTCGTCGAGAGCGCCGGCTTCACCGCGCGGTTTCATCAGGGCGCCTCGGTGCGGGAAGATCTGGCGTACCTGCGCGGGTTGCCCGGCGTCATTGCGGCGACCGCGAGCAACGCCATCCCGCTCTCAGGCGGCGGCAACAACGACTCGCTCGTCACCCGCCCGGAGGCGACACGTACCGGCTACATCAACGACATGGAGATCGATGAGCAGGGACTGGACACACTCGGACTGAAGCTGATAGCCGGGCGCAACTTCCGGCACGAGGAGATTCAGCCGCCGCTCACCAAGAGCGACATCTCGCGCTTCGTGCCGGAGATCATCGTCAGCCGCGCACTCGGCCAACATCTCTTTCCCAATGAGAGCCCGCTCGGCAAGCAGGTATTCGACGCCCAGAACCATACGGCGACCATCGTCGGCGTGGTCGACCCGGTGATCGGCAACTTTCCGGACAGCCCGCACGCCGACTGGGTGTTCTTCCTGCCGCGGATGCCGGACGAGTTCATCGTGGTGCGCTACCTGGTGCGCACCACGCCGGGTGAGCGCGATGCGGTGATGCGTACCGCCGAGACGCATCTGGCGCAGTCCAACCCCGATCGGGTCATCAACTACGTGCGCCCGCTCAGCTACTTCAAAAACCTGAGCTATCTCGGCGACAGCTCCATGGAGATCTATCTGCTCACGGTCACCGGCCTGGTGATTGCCATAACCTGCCTCGGGATCTTTGCCCTCGCCACTTTCAATGTGAGCACGCGCACACGGCAGATCGGCACGCGCCGGGCGGTGGGTGCGCGCCGCGGCGACATCGTCAGCTACTTTCTCATCGAGAACGCCCTGATCACCAGCGCCGGCATCCTGCTCGGCTGCACACTCGCGCTCGCCGCCGGATACTGGCTGTCGGTGCACTATGCGCTGCCCCGGCTGGATTTGTACTATCTCACCGGTGGCGTGCTCACGCTCTGGGGCATCGGGCAGCTGGCCGCCTGGCAGCCGGCGCGGCGCGCGGCGGCGGTGCCGCCCTCGGTGGCGACGCGCACCGTGTGAGAGCGTCTCCCTGTGCGGGTGTTAGCATTCCGTCATGAGCAGCGTCGCCGCAGGCTCGTTGCAGTCGGGTCTCGCGCAACGGACCATCCTCGTCATCGATGACAGCGCGGCGGTGCGTACCGCCTTCGAGGTGCTGCTCGCTCTGCATGGAGCGCGCGTGCTGAGCGCCGCCACGCCGGCAGAGGGGCTCACGCTGCTCTCGCGAGAGAGCGTGGACCTGGTGATCCAGGACATGAACTTCCGGCGCGAAGCGACCAGCGGCGAAGAGGGCATTGCGCTCTTTCGCGAGATCCGGGCGCGCTTCCCGGAGCTGCCGATCGTGCTGCTCACCGCCTGGACGCACCTCGAGACCGCGGTCGAGCTAGTGCGCGCGGGCGCGGCCGACTACATCGCCAAGCCCTGGGACGATGCGCGGCTGCTCACCAGCGTGCGCAACCTCCTCGACCTGCGTGCTGCCCGCGCCGAGACGGCGCAGCTGCGCAGCGCACGGCGCGAGGCCCGCGCGGCGCTTGCCGAGCGCTTCGACCTGCGTGGCCTCGTGTACGAGAGCGAGGCAATGCATACCGTGGTATGCACCGCCACACAGGTAGCGCGCGCGGAAGTACCGGTGCTCATCCTGGGTCCCAACGGGGCCGGCAAGGAGGTGCTGGCGGACATCGTGCAGGCCAACTCCGAGCGCTCCGCGCGTCCCTACTTCAAGGTGAATGTCGGCGCCTTGCCCAATGAGCTGATGGAGGCAGAGCTTTTCGGCACCGAGGCGGGTGCCTTCACCGGGGCGCGCGCGCGCACCGGACGCTTCGAAGCGGCGGACGGCGGCACGCTGTTTCTCGATGAGCTCGGAACCCTCAACGGCGGCGGCCAGGCGAAGCTGCTGCGCGTGCTGCAGACCGGAGAATTCGAGCGCCTCGGTTCCAACCTCACGCGCCGCACGAGCGTACGGATCATCGCCGCCACCAACAGCAACCTGCGCCAGGCGATCCAGGCGGGCAGCTTTCGCGAGGATCTCTACTATCGGCTCAATGTGATCGAGCTCGAGGTGCCCGGACTCGCCGAGCGGCCCGAGGACATCCTGCCGCTCGCCCATCACTTCCTCGAGCGCGGCTTCACGCTTGCGCCTGCTGCCGAGGAGGCGCTGCTGCGTTACCCGTGGCCGGGGAACGTGCGCGAGCTGCAAAACGCCATCCGCCGTGCGTGCCTGCTCGCCGGCGGCAGCGCGATCGGCGTCGCGGCCCTCAACCTGCCATCCGTGGCGCCAGGGAGCGATGAGGCTACGCACCCCGATCGCAGCGCCATCGAGCAGGCGCTCGCGCGCACCAACGGTGTCATTGCCCAGGCGGCGCGCGAGCTCGGACTCTCGCGACAGGCCCTCTATCGGCGTATGGAGAAGCTCGGCGTGCGGGGCGAAGTGCTCCGGTCGCCGCCGATGCGCTGATGCTGCGCTGGTCACTTGCCGGGCGTACCGCCGCGGCGCTCGCCGTGACCGCCGCGCTTGCCGCAGTGCTCACCGCCGTTGCCGTTCGCTGGCTGCCGCCGGCACCGGCCGCACTATTGAGCATTGCCATCATGGCGCCGCTCGCCGTATGGCTTGCGCAACGCAGCGCCCGGCCCTGGATACAGGTGGTGCGCGCGGTGCGCGATGGCATCGTCAGCCTGCACGATCGCGACTTCAGTGTGAGCATCGCTGCCACATCCGATGCCGAGCTCAGCGCACTCAGCAAGGCTTATAACTCCCTGGGCGATGTGCTGCGCCGCGAGCGGCTGGACCTGTATCAGCGCGAGCTGCTGCTCGATACCGTCATCCAGGCAACACCGCTCGCGCTGGTGCTCACCGACGATGGCGGCCGTGTGATCTACAGCAACTTCGCCGCCCGTCAGCTGCTGCACGCCGGTCGCAAGCTCGAAGGCCTCGCGTTCGCAGCGGTGCTCGAGGACTCACCGGCGCCGCTGCGCGAGGCGCTCGACGGCGCCGGCGACACGCTTTTCACCATGGAGATCGCCGGCGAGGCTCAGGTGTACCACCTCACCCAACGCCGTTTCCTGCTCAACGCGCGGCCGCACCGGCTGGTGCTGCTGAAACAGCTCACGCGCGAGCTCGCCGCCCAGGAAGTCGCGGTGTGGAAGAAGGTGATCCGCGTCATCGCGCACGAGCTCAACAACTCGCTCGCGCCCATCACATCGCTCGCCCACTCCGGCCGCCTGCTGGCGCAGCAGCCGGATGAGGCGCAGCTCGAGCGCGTGTTCACGACCATCGCCGGACGTGCGGCGCACCTCGCGAGCTTCATCGACGGCTACGCACGCTTTGCAAAGCTGCCGCAGCCGCGCCCGACGCTCGTGTCCTGGGAACGCTTCTTGTCACGTCTGGAGGGAACCTCGCCCTTTCGCATCGAGGGTGCTGTACCGCAGCAGCCGGCGAGCTTCGATGAGAGTCAGTTGGAGCAGGTCATGATCAACCTGCTCAAGAATGCCGCTGAATCCGGCTCTCCGGCGGCCGAGATCACCGTCGCCGTGCAGGCGGCGGCGCCGGGCTTTCGGGTGGAGATCGGCGATCGAGGTAGCGGCTTGAGCGACAGCACGCTGCGCGATGCGCTGCTGCCCTTCTACTCCACCAAGCCCGCGGGCACGGGGCTCGGGCTGACACTGTGCCGAGAGATCATCGAGGCGCACGGCGGGACGCTCAGCCTCGCGAACCGCGCCGGGGGCGGCGCACTCGTTACGGTCTGGCTGCCTTGAGGAAGCGGCTAACGCCGAGCTTGGTGCCGCTTCATTTGGTTCTGGTCTTCTGAGCGCTCAGGAGGCGCCCGCGCCGGGCGCACTGCGGCGTCGCCCGCCAGCGCGCGGCTGCCCCTTCGGCCCCGAGGACTGACGCCGCGAGCTCGCGCCATTGTTGCGGCGCCGGGCGGGTGCTGCGGAGGATGAGGCCGCCCCTGCGGACGACTCGACCAAGGGAGCGGCGCGCGTTGCGGCCGCGGCGGCAGCCGCTGCCGGAATGTCCAGGCCCTGAAGGTAGCGGCGAAAGTCACGCCCGAGCGCCGGGTGACCGAGCGCGTACTCCACGGTCGCCTGCAGATAGCCTAGCTTGCTGCCGCAGTCGTACCGCTTGCCGGCGAAGCGATAGGCGTACACCGCCTCTTCGCGCATGAGCGAGGCGATCCCGTCGGTGAGCTGGATCTCGCCGCCGGCACCACGGCCGATGCGCTCGAGGTGCTCGAAAATCGCTGGCGCCAGCACGTAGCGGCCGACCACCGCCAGGGTGGAGGGCGCGACGGCAGGTTTGGGCTTCTCGACGATGCTGCGCACGCGGCTGGTGATCGAGCGATCGGCCTCCACCGCGACGATGCCGTACTTGTCGGTGTCCGTGCGCGGTACCGATTCGACCGCGAGGATGCTGGCGCGTTTGGCTTCATACACCTGGGCCATCTGCGCGAGACAAGCGACCTCGCTGCGGATGAGATCGTCCGCCAGGTGCACGAAGAAGGGTTCCGCGCCCACGGCAGGTTGCGCACAGAGTACCGCGTGCCCGAGTCCGAGCGGGGCGGCCTGGCGAATGTAGATGCAGGAGGCGTACGAGGGCAGGACGCTGCGCAGCTGATTGAGCAGATCACTCTTACCCTGCTGCTGCAGCATCAACTCGAGCTCCTGGTCGGAGTCGAAATGGTCCTCTATAGCCCGCTTGGA
The DNA here is from genome assembly GCA_035639195.1 of Steroidobacteraceae bacterium. GTDB lineage: Bacteria > Pseudomonadota > Gammaproteobacteria > Steroidobacterales > Steroidobacteraceae > 13-2-20CM-66-19. The sequence goes on along the minus strand of DASQYM010000076.1, from coordinate 6,779 downwards.
GGCGCCGGTGATGAACACCAGGCGCTGCGCACCCGCAGCTAGCGCCTCCTCGACCGCATACTGGATCAGCGGTTTGTCGACGACCGGCAGCATCTCCTTCGGGCTCGCCTTGGTAGCCGGCAGGAAGCGTGTGCCCCGTCCCGCCACCGGAAACACGGCGGTGCGGATGACCGGTCTCGAACTGGGCCTCATCGCAGTCTCTCCTCAGCTTCCATGGTCTCAGGACACCCGCACCGCATGCTCGGCGCGCTCCGCCCACTTGAAGATCGCCGGCTGCAGGCTGTCCCAGGCATGGCATTTTGGACAGCGCCAGTACCAGCGCACACTGTTCAGTCCGCATTCATCGCACTGGTAGCGCCCGCCCGCCTCACCGATGCGCGTGAGCAGTGCGCTCAGCGAGCTCGCCTCGGCGAGCGAGTCCACTCCCGCGCCGAGCTGTGAGGTGATGCCCGGCAGCTCTGCGACATGCTCGGGCGGCACGGCGGTGGCCAACAACCACGCAAGCTGACGTGGTGTCACCTCGCCGCTTTGCCGCAGGCGCTGGCTGAGCTCGCTCAGCATGCCGCTATTGCCCTTCTGGCGGGCGATGGCTAGCACCGCCGGAATGATCTCGAGCGCGAGCCCCGGGGAGGTCTCGAGCGCATGGAGATAGAGCGGCAACGCGCTTCCGAGGTCACCGGCCTGCTCGGCGATGCGCGCGGTGAGCATGTCGGCACGCGGCAGCTGCGCTTGATGAGTGCGCGCCTGGCGCAGCAGCGTGCGCGCTCGTGCGCTGTCGCCCTGCAGCAGCGCGTGCTCGGCAAGCTCGCACAGATAGTGCGCGGCTACGCGCGCGCGCTCGAGCTGCACCGCCTGCGGCAACTCGTGAAAGACTTTGAGCGCTTTCGCCCAATCGCCCTGCGCCTCGTAGATGCGCTCGAGGTGATCGAGCGCGGCGTGCCGGTACTCGCGCGAAGCGGCGAGCTCCTCGAGCACGCGCTCGGCGCGGTCCATGAGTCCGGCGCTCTGGTAGTCGAGCGCCAGGGCGAATGCCGCTTTATCCGCGAGCGATGTGCTGCCGTGATTGCGCAGGCGCGAATGGATCGCGATCGCGCGATCGACCTCGCCGCGCTTGCGGAACAGGCTCCCGAGAGCGAACTGGATCTCGGCGGCATCGCCGTCGGCTTCGGCCATGCGTGCGAAGATCTCGGCTGCATGGTCGAAGCGATCGTTGATCAGGTGATCGAGACCGACGTAGTAGTCGCGCGGCAGGCGCACCGTCCGCGCCGATCCGTTGCGCCGGCCCAGGAACCAGGCGGCAAGCCCCACGAGGATGAAGGCCAGCGCCAGAAGCAGTGGAGGCAGCTCGAACACAACTGAGGACGATAGCAGGTCCGCGTGTCGAACAGCCAGAACGTGCCGTTGCCGGCCGTTGCGGAGGGTTAAGTAATCAGTCTCGGATCGGACGCCCGGCGCCGTCGTTCACGCGCTCGCGCAAGTCCTTCCCCGGCTTGAAGTGCGGCACGTGCTTGCCCGAAAGTGCCACCGCCTCGCCGGTCTTCGGATTGCGCCCCTGACGCGGCGGGCGAAAGTGCAGCGAGAAGCTGCCGAAGCCCCGGATCTCGATGCGCTCCCCCTGCGAGAGCGCATCGCTCATGATCTCCAGAATCTGCTTCAGCGCCAGCTCGACGTCCTTGGCCGGCAGGTGCTTCTGCTTGGCGGTGATGATCTCGATCAGTTCGGACTTCGTCATGCGTGATCAGCGGCTCTCTCCGGACCCGATGTGCTCCTTCAGCAGATCCCCGAGGCTGGTGCCGGAAGTGGCCGTCTCGGAGCGATAGCTCTGCACAGCCTCCGCTTCCTCGTGGGCTTCCTTCGCCTTGATCGACAGCGAGATGGTGCGCGACTTACGGTCGACACCGGTGAACTTGGCCTCGACCTGCTCGCCGACCTTGAGCACCGCGCGCGCATCCTCGACGCGATCGCGCCCGAGCTCGGAAGCACGCAGCTGGCCTTCGATGCCGTTGCCCAGATCGATGACCGCGCCACGCGCATCGACCTCCTTGACCACTCCGCGCACGATCGTGCCCTTGGGGTTGTCGGCGATGTAGGCAGAGAAGGGATCCTTGGCGAGTTGTTTGATGCCAAGCGATATGCGCTCGCGCTCCGGGTCGATCGACAGCACCATGGCTTCGAGCTGCTGGCCCTTCTGATAGTTGCGCACCGCCTCCTCTCCCGGCTGGTCCCAGGAGATGTCCGAGAGGTGCACCAGGCCGTCGATGTTGCCCGGGAGCCCGATGAAGATGCCGAAATCGGTGATGGATTTGACCTGTCCGGCCACCTTGTCGCCGCGGTTGTAATTCTCGGCGAACTCTTTCCACGGATTCGCCTGGCACTGCTTGAGACCGAGCGAGATGCGCCGCCGCTCCTCGTCGACATCGAGCACCATGACCTCGACTTCCTGACCGGTGTGCACGACCTTCGCCGGGTTGACGTTCTTGTTGGTCCAGTCCATCTCCGAGACGTGCACCAGACCCTCGACTCCGTCCTCGATCTCGACGAAGGCGCCGTAGTCGGCGATGTTGGTGACCTTGCCGAACACCCGCGTGCCCGGGGGATAGCGCCGGGCGATGTTCTGCCATGGATCGGCACCGAGCTGCTTGAGACCCAAGCTGACGCGCGAGCGCTCGCGATCGAATTTGAGAATGCGCACCTCGATCTCATCGCCGACCTTGACGACTTCGGAGGGGTGCTTGACGCGCTTCCAGGCCATGTCGGTGATATGCAGCAGGCCATCGATGCCACCGAGATCTACGAACGCGCCGTAGTCGGTGAGGTTCTTGACCGCGCCGCGCACCACGGCGCCTTCCTGCAGGTTATCCATGAGCGCCGAGCGCTCCGCGGAGAACTCCTGCTCCACCACCGCGCGCCGCGAGACCACGACGTTATTGCGCTTCTGATCGAGCTTGATGACTTTGAACTCGAGCGGCTTGCCCTCGAGATAGGAAGTGTCGCGCACCGGGCGCACATCGACGAGCGAGCCGGGCAGAAACGCGCGTACGTTCTCGATCTCGACCGTGAAACCTCCCTTGACGCGTCCGGTGATGATTCCGGTAACGATCTCGGACTTGTTGAAAGCCTCCTCGAGGCGCGTCCAGGTGCGGGCGCGCTTGGCCTTCTCGCGCGAGAGGCGCGTCTCGCCGGTGCCGTCCTCGACCGAATCGAGTGCAACCTCGACCTCCTCGCCCGCCTTGACCTCGACTTCCCCGCGCTCGTTCTTGAACTGATCGAGGGGGATGACGGCTTCGGACTTGAGACCTACATTGACGATGACGACGTCGCTGGTGACTTCGACGACGAGCCCGGTGAGGATCATCCCCGGGCGGATGCGCTGGTTGGCGAGACTCTGCTCGAATAGCTGGGCAAAACTTTCTGTCATACCTTCACTGATGCCACGCACATGGCGCGTGTGTGTACTGGAACCGCCTTCCGCTGCGGTCCAGGAAAACGTAACGGGCACCCGCTTCCTGCGCGTGCCTTCCCTTGGACTTCCTTCTCCCGTGCGTATCGCGGCGAGCGGCCCTAAGGCCACAAGCGACGAGCGGCTCCCAGTTCCAGCACCCGCTGCACCACCGCCTCGACCGAAAGAGCGGTCGAATCGATTACCCAGGCATCGGGCGCCGCCTTCAGTGGGGCGACCTCACGGGTCTGATCCCTCAAATCCCGCTCGGCTATCTCGCGCGAAAGGGCCGGAAGGCTAACATCGGACCCCTTGTCTTTCAACTGCTTATGTCGCCGGACCGCCCGTTCCTCCGGGGTGGCGGTCAGGAAGATTTTAAGCTCCGCCTCCGGGAAGACGATGGTGCCCATATCGCGACCGTCTGCCACGAGGCCGGGGGGTACCGCAAAGGCGCGCTGCCTGGCGAGCAGTCCCTGACGGACCCCGGGCCAGGCGGCGACCCGGGAGGCACCCTGCCCGGCTTCCTCGGAGCGGATGGCCCGCGTCACGTCGCGTCCATCGAGTGATACGCGCTCGCTCCCATCGGATGCGACGGTAAAGGCCACGTCCATGCGCCGTGCCAGGGCCGCATGAGCCGGCTCATCCTCGGGCGGCAGCCCTGCAGCGGCGCCGGCCAATGCGACCACGCGGTAAAGCGCGCCGCTGTCGAGCAGATGCCACCCCAGTTTTCGCGCGACCGCGCGACTGATGGTGCCCTTTCCCGAGCCACTTGGCCCGTCGATGGTGACAATGGGACAGGCGGCCGGCTTCGACATCGGGACAGTGTCCCTCAGAGCGCCGTAAGGCCCAAGCCGGCCCGCCGAGCGCATTCCTCGAAGCCAGGAAAACTGGTCGCGACATTCGCCACGTCGGCGATCTCGATCGGCGCGCGTGCCCGCAGCGCTGCGATTGCGAACGCCATGGCGATGCGGTGATCGCCCAGGCTGTCGATGGCCCCTCCGCAGAAGTCCGCTCTACCGCGGATCCGCAACCCATCGGGCAGGAGCTCATGCTCGACCCCGAGTGCGCCCAGACCCGCGGCCATCGCGGCGAGCCGGTCGCTCTCCTTGACTCGCAGCTCCCCGGCACCGCGCACCAGGGTGTCCCCGCGCGCCGTAGCGGCGGCGATGAAGAACACCGGCAACTCGTCGATCGCGAGCGGCACGAGGGCCTCGGGCACCGTAATGCCGTGCAGCGCGCCGGCGCGCACCTCGATATCCGCAACGGGCTCCAGGTTATGTCCGATCGTGCCGGTATGCGGCAGGACGCGGACGTCCGCCCCCATGAGCTGCAGCAGCTGGAGGAGCCCGGTACGCGTCGGGTTGACGCCGACGTTCGTGAGCCTGAGCGGCCGCTCGGCAGCCAGCGCTGCGCCGACGATGAAGAATGCGGCCGAGGAGAAATCCGCCGGGACTGCAATTGTGGTGGCGCGCAGTGCCTGTCCGCCCTCTAGGCTGATCACCCCACGCTCCTGAGCCAGCTGCACACCGAATGCACGCAGCATCCGCTCGGTGTGGTCCCTCGAGGGTGTGGGCTCGGCGAGCTCGGTGTGCCCGGTTGCGGAGAGCCCGGCAAGAAGCAACGCGGACTTCACCTGCGCACTCGCCACCGGCAAGCTGTACCGCAGACCTTTGAGCTGCGGAGTACCGTGGATCACTACCGGCGGCCGTCCTGCCTGAGTCTCGATCCGTGCACCCATCCTGCGCAGCGGCTCGGCGACACGCTCCATCGGCCGCCGCATGAGCGAGGCATCGCCGATCAGCGTCGAGTCGAAGCTCTGGGGTGCGAGGACGCCCATCATGAGGCGCATCGCCGTCCCGGCATTGCCCAGATCGAGCGGTGAGGAAGATGGCATGAGGCCGCCCCTGCCGCGGCCATGCACGCGCACATCCTTGCCCGCCGGTCGCTCGATGCGCACACCGAGTGCGGTGAGCGCGCGCGCGGTCGCCAGGCAGTCCTCGCTCGTGAGGAAACCGGTAATGCACGTCTGCCCCTCGGCGAGCGCCCCGAGCATGAGCGCGCGGTGCGAGATCGACTTGTCGCCAGGCACGGTGAGAGTGCCGGTGATCGTGCCGCCTGGGGCGATACGCCAGCGTCGGACCGGCGATGCGCTCACTGCACGGCTCGCGGGTAGGAGCCGAGCACTCTGAACAGCGACGCTCGCTTCTTCAGCGCCGCGAGTGCGCGCGCCACATGCGGCTCCTGCGCATGTCCCTCGAGGTCCATGAAGAACACGTAGTCCCACTTGCGACGGCGCGAGGGGCGCGACTCGATGCGCGTCAAGCTCACCCGGTGGCGCGCGAGCGGCTCGAGCAACCGATAGAGCGCTCCGGGTGCATCGGTATGCCCGACCGAGACCAAAAGCGTAGTGCGATCCTCCCCGCTCGGAGCGAACAGCTTGCGCCCGAGCACCAGGAAGCGCGTGGTGTTATCGGCCCGGTCCTCGATCTCCGCGGCCAGCACCTTGAGCCCATAGACCTCCGCGGCGGTTTCCCCCGCGATCGCGGCGCTGCCCTTCTCGTCGCGCGCGCGCCGCGCTCCTTCCGCGTTACTGGAGACCGGCACCTGCTCGACTCCGGGCAGGTGCTCCTCGAGCCACTGCCGGCACTGGGCCAGTGACTGCGGGTGCGAGCAGACGCGCAGGATGCGCGACAGCTCACTCATGGCGCCCATCAGGTGCTGACGTACCCGCAGCTCCACCTCGCCGCAGATCTTGAGCGGCGAGCCGAGGAAGCGGTCGAGTGTGTGATTGACCGTTCCCTCGGTGGAGTTCTCGATCGGCACCACGCCGAAGTCGGCGTTGGCGGCCTCGACCTCATGGAACACCTCATCGATCGAGGCGAGCGGCAGCGCGCGCACCGAGTGGCCGAAGTGATTGAGTACCGCGGTCTGCGTGAAAGTGCCTTCCGGTCCGAGAAACGCCACCTTGAGTGGCTCCTGCTGCGCGAGGCACGCCGACATGATCTCGCGAAACAGCCGCAGCACTTCCTCATCGCGCAGCGGGCCGGCATTGCGCGCGCGTGCCTGGCGCAGCACCTGTGCCTCGCGCTCCGGCCGATAGAAGTCGACGGTATGTCCATCGTGCGTCTTGGAAATGCCCACCTGCTGCGCGAGACGCGCCCGCTCATTCAGCAGCCGATGGATCTGCTCATCGACCGCGTCGATGCGGCCGCGCACGTCCTCGAGCCAGCGCGGCCGCAGGGCCGCAGAGGTCAAGGCCGCAGGCGCTGGAACCGCCGCAGCCGCCGGTGCGGCGCGGCCGGCTGCGGGCTTGCCGCGGGCCGTGCCCCGCGCCACGCGG
>DASQYM010000075.1:0-6214 GCA_035639195.1 Steroidobacteraceae bacterium | reverse complement strand
TGCAGGCCATCCTTCATCATGTGATCGATGATCTCGCCGTGCCCCATGCGGTAGCCGGTACGGGCCTTGGGCAACAGGTAAGGGGCATTGCTCATCGACTCGAGTCCGCCGGCCACCACGATCGCGGCGCCTCCGGCGCGAATCTGGTCCGCCGCCATCATCACCGCCTTGAGGCCCGAGCCGCACATCTTGTTGACGGTGGTCGCGGGCGTGGCGATCGGCACCCCCGCGCCCAGCGCCGCCTGTCGCGCCGGTGCCTGGCCGAGGTTGGCGGGGAGCACGCAACCCATGATGACTTCCTGTACGTCAGCGGGAGTGAGCGTCGCAGCCTCCACGGCAGCCTTGATGGCGGCGCTGCCGAGCTGGACGGCGCTGAGCGGGGAGAGAGCGCCGAGGAACGCGCCGATGGGCGTCCGCTTGGCGGATACGATGACGACATCTGCAGGGGACATGGCAGCCTCGCTTTGACTTCGTGTCAGCGCGCCAGTGTGCCGTGCGTCCGCCGACGGCGGGCGCGGGCGTCGATGCGGAGGGCGCCGCGGCGCGGACGCAGCCCCTCCTCGAAAATGGTGACAAACGCGGTCGCGATCTGCGCGCCGGTGAGCGACTGGTCCTCGCGGTACCAGTGGGCGATCCAGTTGAGGGCGCCGGCGAGCGCGAACGCCGTCATCTTGGGATCACAGGGCTCGATGGAGCCATCCTGAATGCCCTCGCGCAGGAGCCGGCGGATGCCCTGGTCGATCTCGGACTTGAGCGACTTGATGTGGCGGCTCATGGCCGGGGAAAGATCCTGATCCTCCGCGCGCACCATGCACCAGCCGAAATCGGAGGCCACCGCCTCCCCATAATGACGCAGCACCGCATTCAGCCGCTCGCGCGCGGGCACCGCCAGCTGCCGCACCTCGCGGAACGCGGCGCGGATCTGCTCGACGCCGGCCACGAAACACTCGAACAGCAATTGCTCCTTGCTGGTGACGTAGTAGTACACCGTCGGCTTGGTGACCTGGAGGGCGGCGGCGATGTCGTCGAGCGAGGTGTTGTGGTAGCCCTTGCGGTTGAACTCGCGCGCCGCGGCGCGGATGACGGCATCGCGCTTGAGCTCGCGGTCGCGCAGCCGCTCGCGGCTCGAGCGCCAGGGCGAGCCTGCGGCGGCGGTCTTGCCCGCAGCTAAGGGGCTGGTACGACGGCTGTTCATAGCGGTGAGAGTATTATAGCGGCGCGGCGGGGGACGTCAGCTGCGATGCGGTCCCGAGCGCCGCAGGCAGCGCGTTGACCGGCTTCAAGAGCAGCATCATACTCATGAGTATAGCATTCCTACCCGTGGGTAAAGGAACAAGGTTACACAGCCCATGAACGCCCGTCTCGGCACTGACGCCGCGGCGGCCGGCAACGTGCCCGCGCGTGCCCGGCCCCCGTTGCGCTTCGTCTCCGCCGCCTCGCTGTTCGACGGCCACGACGCCGCCATCAACATGATCCGGCGCCTGCTGCAGGCGCGTGGTGCGGAGGTGGTGCATCTCGGTCACAACCGCAGCGTCGCCGACATCGTGCGCGCCGCCATCGATGAGGATGCGGATGCCATCGCGGTGAGCTCCTATCAGGGTGGCCACAACGAGTACTTCACCTACATGGTGGACATGCTGCGTGAGCGCGGCTATGCGCACATCCGCGTAGTCGTGGGCGGGGGCGGCACCATCGCACCGCACGAGATCGAGGCGCTCGAACGCCATGGGGTGGAGAAGATCTACACGCCCGAGGATGGCCGGCGCCTGGGACTCGCCGGGATGATCGATGATGTGATGGCTCGCGTCAGCGCCTCCGCCAAGCCGGCGTACGAGTTTCGCCCACTCAACGCCCGCGATCACGGCCTGATCGCACGCACCATCAGCGTGCTCGAGGGCGCCGATTACGAGGGCGCGGGCGGCGCCCAGGTCGAGCAGATCCGCCGCGCCCTGGCGCGCTCGCGCCACCGGGCACCGGTCATCGGCATCACCGGCACGGGCGGTGCCGGCAAGTCGAGCCTCACCGATGAGCTGCTCGCACGCCTCGTGCGGCACTTCCCGCAGCTGCAGGTGGCGGTGGTCGCCATGGATCCGACCCGGCGGCGCAGCGGTGGAGCGCTGCTCGGCGATCGCATCCGCATGAACAGCCTGGCCTCGGAGAACATCTTCATGCGCTCGCTCGCCACGCGGCGGGCGCATCTGGCGACCTCAGCGGTGCTCAAGGACGTCATCGCGCTCTACCAGGCTGCCGGGTTCGATCTGGTACTCGTCGAGACCGCCGGCATCGGGCAGTCCGACAGCGAAATCGTGGATCTTACCGACCTGTCGCTGTACGTCATGACCTCGGAGTACGGGGCGGCAAGTCAGCTCGAGAAAATCGACATGCTCGACTTCGCCGACTTCATCGTGCTCAACAAGAGCGAGAAGCGCGGCGCGGAAGACAGCCTGCGCGATGTGCGTAAGCAGTGGCGGCGCAACCACGCGGATCGCTCCCGGTTGAGCGATGCCGAGCTGCCCGTGTTTCCGACCGTCGCCAGTCGTTTCAACGACCCCGGCGTCAATCGATTGTTCGCCGCGATTTGTGCTGCCCTGGCTCAGCAGCGCAGCGGTGATGGCTCCTGGGAGCTCGGCGACTCGGGCCCGATCGAGCTCGCGGCGCGCGCTCCGCTCATCCCCGCAGCACGCACCCGTTATCTCGCGGAGATCGCCCAGTCCGGCCGCACGATCCGTACGCGCATCGAGGCCCAGTCAGGCGCCGCGCGGCGCGCCTTCGGCGTGCGCGAATCGCTGCAGGCGCTGCGCGATGACAGCCTGCCTGCGCCGCTCGAGCACTACGCGCAGGACGCGCTCGCCGACAGCGCGGCGGACGCTACGCGGCGCGCGCTGCGCGCCGTTTACAACAGCGCGCTCGATGAGCTCGGGAGCGAAGCGCTGGCGGAGCTCAAGGCCTGGCCGGCGCGCCGGCAGGCGGCGACCGACCCGACCTATACGTACACGGTGCGTGGGCGCGAGGTCACAGGGGAGAACTACACCGAGAGCCTGGGGCGCTCGGTGATTCCGAAGCTGGCAGTGCCGCGCTTCAAGGACTGGGGCGAGCTGCTGCACTTCATACTCAACGAGAACCTGCCCGGGCACTACCCCTACACCGGGGGCGTCTATCCCTATCGGCGCGAGGAGGAGGATCCGACGCGCATGTTCGCTGGGGAGGGCGGCCCCGAGCGCACCAATCGCCGCTTCCACTATCTCGCCCACGGCCACGGGCCGCGCCTGTCGACGGCGTTCGACTCGACCACGCTCTACGGCGAGGATCCCGACACGCGGCCGGACGTGTACGGCAGAACCGGCAACTCGGGGGTGTCGATCGCAACGCTCGATGACATGAAGAAGCTCTACTCCGGCTTCGACCTGTGCGATCCGGCGACCTCCGTGTCCATGACCATCAACGGGCCCGCACCGATCATCCTCGCGATGTTCATGAACACGGCCATCGATCAGCAGGTCGAGCGTCATCTGCGCGCCAGCGGCGAGTGGGCCGCCGCGGAAGGCAAGATTGCGGCTCTGCATGCAGTGAGCGCGGCCCGCGGCGTGCCGCTGCCCGCCTACAAGGGGGCGCTGCCGCCGCATCACGATGGCTCGGGACTCGGGCTCCTCGGAGTGAGTGGTGATGAGCTCATCGAGCGCGCTGCTTACGAGCGCATTCGTGCGCAGGCGCTGCAGGCGGTGCGCGGCACCGTCCAGGCCGACATCCTCAAGGAGGACCAGGCGCAGAATACCTGCATCTTCTCCACCGAGTTCGCGCTGCGCATGATGGGAGACGTGCAGCAGTACTTCATCGATGAGCGGGTGCGCAACTTCTACTCGGTGTCGATATCGGGCTACCACATAGCCGAAGCCGGCGCCAACCCGATCTCGCAGCTCGCCTTCACCCTCGCCAACGGCTTCACCATCGTGGAGTATTACCTGGCGCGCGGCATGAAGATCGATGACTTCGCACCCAACCTGTCGTTCTTCTTCTCCAACGGCATGGACCCGGAGTACGTGGTCATCGGCCGCGTGGCGCGGCGTATCTGGGCGCGCGCACTGCGCGAGCGCTATCGGGCATCGGCGCGCAGCCAGATGCTCAAGTACCACGTGCAGACCTCGGGTCGCAGCCTGCACGCGCGCGAGATCGCCTTCAACGATATCCGCACGACGTTGCAGGCGCTGTACGCGCTGTTCGACAACTGCAACAGCCTGCACACCAACGCCTACGATGAAGCGCTCACGACGCCTACCGAAGAGAGCGTGCGCCGCGCGGTGGCGATCCAGCTGATCATCAATCGCGAGCTCGGCCTCAACAAGATACAGAATCCCTGGCAGGGCTCGTTCGCGGTCGAGTCCCTCACTGATTTGGTTGAGGAGGCGGTGTATCGCGAGTTCGATGCCCTGGCGGAGCGCGGCGGGGTGCTCGGCGCCATGGAGACCATGTACCAGCGCGGTAAGATCCAGGAGGAATCGCTCTACTACGAGACGCGCAAGCACGATGGCTCGCTGCCGCTCGTCGGTGTCAACACCTTCCTCTCCGGCGGCGATGCCGCGCAGGAGCACACGGGCGCGAAGCTCATTCGCTCCACCGAGGAGGAGAAACAGGATCAGGTGGCGGCCGTGCAGGCATTCCAGGCACGCAACGCCGAACGCGCGCCAGCGGCACTCGCACGGCTGCAGCAGGTGGCGGCAAGCGGCGGCAACGTGTTCGCCGAGCTCATGGAGAGTGTCAAGGTCTGCTCGCTCGGGCAGATCTCGCGGGCGCTGTACCAGGTGGGCGGTCAGTATCGTCGCAACATGTGAGGTCGGGCTCACCGAGCGCGGCGAGGATCGCCGCGCGCGCGCGGTCTCGCAGCTCGGGCACGGCGTGCTCGCCGCCCGCGGGCGCAGCGCGTAGCGGGGGCAGCAGCTCCATCTCCAGGGGACCAGGTCGCGGCAGGCCGCCGCTCGGGGGTAACGCGCGGCGCGTGCCGCGCAGGACCGCCGGGACGAGCGGACAGTCGGCGCGCTTGGCGCTGGCGAACGCGCCGGTGTGGAACTTCAGCAGGCCCGGCGTGCGCGTAAAGGTCCCTTCCGGGAAGAACACCAGCGAATGGCCCTGGGTGGCGTTGCGCAATACGCGCCGCGCATCGCGCGCGCCGCGCTGCCGGTCGAAGCGCTCGACGAATTCCGATCCCAGACGCCTGAGCACCGCCCCGGCGAAGGGCACGCGTGCCATCTCGCGCTTGATCACGAACGCGAAACGTGGCGGCAGCGCGGCCGTCAACACGATGCCATCGAGGTAGCTGGCGTGGTTGCACACCACCACGCATTGACCGGCAGGCAGCCGCTCGGGAAACCTGACCGCAAGCGGCAGGCCGGCGAGGCGCAGGAAGGTGCGCGCGGCGCCGCGCGCTGCCACCCGGCGCCGCCCGACCCCCGGCAGCACGATGAGCAGCAACAGCGCGCTCAGCCCGACCGCCAGAAACACCAGCAGCGCCCAGAGCGCGTAGCCCAGACGCGCCGGGGCGAGAAGCAGCGAGCGGGTGAATGAGGGAGCGTTCAAATCGGCGTCAGATGGCAGGCGGCGTCTGGCTGGCGGCTGTGAAATGTGACCAGGTTCTCTTTATGTTAATGCTGGAGTGCAGATGTGAAGGTGGTCACGTCGATGTCAGGGTCGCGCTCACCATACTGGGCTACCACATTATCGGGAAGGCCGAAGCTCTCAGGCTGCTGAACTAGCGCGCCCGTTGGGCTCAGCTCTCCAGCGAGATCAGGTTTGTCGAATACCGCCATCGCCGTGACCGCCAACACCGATTCCTCCGATCCTGCCGTGTCTCGTTTTCTCGATGCGGTGTGGATGGAACGGGGCCTGTCGCCGAATACGCTGGCGGCCTACCGCGCCGACCTCACGGCGCTCGCGCGTTGGCTCGCCGAGCGCAACGTGCCGATCATGCGCACGACGCGCGCGGAGCTGCAGGAGTTCATCGCCTGGCGCGTGCGCGCCGGCGCACGGCCACGCTCCACCGCCCGCCAGCTCTCCAGTTTCCGGCGCTTCTTCCGCTACTTCATGCGCGAGGGGGCCATCCGCGAGGATCCCACTGCCCAGATCGCCATGCCGAAGATCGGCCGCTCGCTGCCGCGCTCGCTCACCGAGGAGGAGGTCGAGGCGCTGCTGTCGGCACCGGTGGTGAGTGATCCACTCGGCAACC
>DASQYM010000074.1:0-9841 GCA_035639195.1 Steroidobacteraceae bacterium | reverse complement strand
GGACTCGAGCACTTCGCAGGAGCGCAGCTGTGCCACGTAGGGGGCGGCGCGCTCGCGAAAACCCACCACCACGGTCTCCTTGCGGCGTACGAACTTCGCGCCGAGCCGCGCGCGCCGGCGATAGCCCCAGTGCGGCCCCGGAAGCGGCGCAAGCCAGCGCTGCGGAACGGCCTGCGCGACGCGTGTGAGCGCATCGCGCAGCTCGGCTTCCTTCGCTGCCAGTTGCGCCGCGGGCGCGAGGTGCTGCAGCACGCAGCCGCCGCAGACTCCAAAGTGTGGGCAGCGGGGCGCAACGCGCTCGGGCGCTGACTCGAGCAGCTCGAGCAGCTCCCCCTCATCGTGCCGCCGATGCCGGCGTACGCGGCGGAAGCGTATGCGCTCACCCGGAAGCGCTCCGGCGATGAAAGCCGTTTTGCCGCCGTGCACCACGCCCTCGCCCTCGTGCGTGAGCCCGGCAACCTGCGCCTCCTCGGGGGCGCTCTGCGTGCGCCCGCGGCGCTGCGCGTGCGGAATGCTGCTCAAGCGCTGCCGTCCTGCCAGGTGCGCAGGAACTCGGCGAGATGCGGCTCCTTCGAGCTGCTGAGGCACAGGCGCACCCGCGTGAGCTCCTCCGCGTGCTGCGCGCGGGTGAGCTGGCCGCGCAGCTGCTGGAAGCGCAGATAGATCAACCAGGTGTTGAGCACGTCGGTTTCGCAATAGCGGCGGATGCCGCCGAGATCCCCCAGCTGCCAGGCATCCCACACCTGCGCGCCATCGAAGCCGAGCTTGCCGGGGAAGCCGAGCAGACAGGCCATGCTCGTGAGCGAGACACGGTTGCGATGGTGAAACCCCGACAGCACGTCCATCAGGTCGGTATGGCGCCAGTGGTAGCGGTTGAGGTAGTTGTTGAAGCGGAAAGCATCATCGCCCTCTCCCATCTCCCACAGGCGCGGCGCCTGGGCACCGCTCAGCAGTGCCCGGTAGGTGAGCACCGGCAGATCGAACCCCGATCCGTTCCAGGACACAAGATTCGGAGAGAACTTATCGATGCCCTCGAAAAACCTCTGGATCAGCTCACCCTCGCTGCTGCCGAGCTCGCCGAGGCTCCACAGCCTGAAGGTATCGCCGCCGCGCAGCGCGCAGGAGATCGCCACCACGCGCTGCTGCTCGGGCGGGAGGAAGTCGCTCCCGGTGTGCTGGCGGCGCAGGGCGAACATTGCCTTGGCGACCTGGCCGTCGGCGAGGCCCTGCAGCCCGTAGCGGCGTCGCCCGAACTCGACATCGGGCACGGTCTCGATGTCGAACACCAGTGTGTTCATGAGGCCTTCATGAGCACCGCCACCGCGACCACGAGGCCGCGCTCGTCGCTCAGGGTGACGTGCGCCTCACCGACGCCCAGCCCGCGACGCACACGCTCGCCGCGCTCCGAGAACACCACCTCGGGCTTCCCCCAGGAGTTCTGCACCACGCCCACATCGCGGATCCACACCCCGTGTGCGAATCCCGTGCCCATCGCCTTGACGATGGCCTCTTTGGCGGCGAAACGCATGGCGAGGAAGCGCTCGGGGCGCGCGGTGTGCGCGAGCTGCGCGTGCTCCTCGGGCATCAGCAGGTGCTCGATGAAGCGCGTGCCGAAGCGCTCGAGCGTATGGGTGATGCGCGCGCTCTCGAGCACGTCGACGCCGATGCCGAAGATCACGTACGCGCCTCCCTCATCAGCGCTTTCAGCGCACGCACCGCCGCCGGCAGCCCGACGAACAGTGCCTGCGCGATGAGCGCGTGCCCGATGTTGAGCTCGACGATTTCCCGCAGCGCCGCCACCGGCTGCACGTTGTGGTAGTTGAGACCGTGACCGGCGTGGACTTCCATGCCGAGGTTCGCGGCAAAGCGAGCCGCCGAGCGCAGGCGCTCGAGCTCGGTGGCCGCGGCCGCGCCGCGCGCTTCGGCATAGGTACCGGTGTGCAGCTCGACCACGGGTGCACCGGTGGCGTGCGCGGCTTGGATCTGCCGTGGCTCCGGATCGATGAACAGCGCCACCCGCACGCCGGCTGCCGCGAGGCGCGCGGTAGCCTCGGTGACGCGCGTCGTCTGCGCCGCGACGTCGAGGCCACCCTCGGTTGTGATCTCGAGGCGCCGTTCGGGCACCAGGCAGCAATCCGTCGGGCGCACCGCCGCGGCGATGGCGAGCATCTCCTCGGTCACGGCGAGCTCGAGGTTCATGCGCGTCTGCAGCAGCCCACGCAGGGCGAGCACGTCCTGGTCCTGGATGTGCCGGCGGTCCTCGCGCAGATGCAGCGTGATGCTGTCGGCGCCGGCCTGCTCGGCGGCGAGCGCGGCGTGCACTGGATCGGGATAGCGCGCGCGCCGCGCCTGACGCAGCGTCGCCACGTGGTCGATGTTGACACCAAGAAGGATTGCAGCATTCATGGGTCTGCCCCGCGTTTCATCGCTCGTGCCACCGCACGCGTCGCGAGCGGCCGCCCCTCCAGACACGCGCCGAGCGCGGCTTGCAACAGGCGCCGTGCATCCTCGAGCTCGCGCTCGCTCTGCAGGCTCTCACGCGCAAGGCTGAGGAGCGAGTGTCCGCACAGCGGCCGTGCGGCGCCGGCGCGGGCCGGCAGCAGACCGATCCCGGGGTGGAAGTCGTAGTATGCATCGGGCTCGAGCGGCAAGCCCGAGCGCGCCTCGGTGGCGAGATCGAGACCATAGCCGAGCACCTCCAGCAGGCGCTTCTCGAACACCCGCAGTGCGGGTGCCAGTGCGGTGCCGCCACGCAACTGCTCGAGGATGTCTTGGTAATGATCGAAGAGCTCCGGCAGCGCGTCGTGGCGCGTGGTGAGCTTCAGCAGCAGCTCATTGAGATAAAAGCCCGCCAGCAGGTACTCCTGTGGCAGCGCCGCCGCCGCACCGGCACGCTCGGCACCGGTGAGCTGCGCGGCCTCGCCGCGTCCACTCCAACTCAGCAGCAGCAGCTGGAAAGGCTGTAGTTCTGCCGCGAGCTTCGCACGCGGGCCGCGTACCCCGCGCGCAAACAGCGTGAGACGTCCGTGCTCGCGGGTCAGCACCTCGAGGATGCGGCTCGTGTCGCGCCAGGGCCGGTGGTACAGCAGGTAGCCCGGTGTCAGAGCGACGCGGCGTGCATTGCGGCTCACTCCACCCCCAGCTCGCGCAGGGCACGCGCGTTGTCCGCCCAGTTGGCGCGCACCTTGACCCACAGGTTGAGATGCAGCCGCCGCCCGAGCATGTCATTCAATGCCAGGCGCGCTGCGCGGCCGATGCGCT
This sequence comes from Steroidobacteraceae bacterium, assembly GCA_035639195.1. Lineage (GTDB taxonomy): Bacteria > Pseudomonadota > Gammaproteobacteria > Steroidobacterales > Steroidobacteraceae > 13-2-20CM-66-19. Next base: position 6,580 of record DASQYM010000074.1, on the reverse strand, counting down.
TCAACCGTTCACCGCGCGCGCCGATGACGATCGGCTTCTGGCCCTCGCGCTCGACCCAGATCGCCGCATCGACGTGCAGCAGGCCCTCCTCCTCGGTCAATCGCTCCACCTCCACGGCTATGCCGTAGGGCACTTCCTGATTCAGCTCCATGGTCAGTTTCTCACGAATGGTCTCGCCGATACGGAAACCGAGGCTCCGATCGGTCAGCTCACCGTCCGGATAAAGCGGCGGCGAGCACGGCAGGTGCGCGGCAATGGTGTCGCGCAGATCCGTGATGTTCTCCGTGCGCAGCGCGGAGACCGGCACGATAGCGAGGAAAGCATGTCGCTCGGCGAGCTGCGCGAGATAAGGCAGCAGCCGCGCGCGCGGCCGCACACCGTCGATCTTGTTCACTGCGGCGATCGCCGGCCGCCCGAGGCGCACAATGCGCTCGAGTGCCAGCTCGTCCTCGTGCGTGAAGCGCAGTGCCTCCAGCACCAGCACCACGAGGTCGGCATCCGCGAGCGCGGCGCTGGCGGTGCGGTTCATGGCTTTGTTGAGGGTACGCACCGCCTTGAGGTGCAGCCCCGGAGTATCAACGAAGGCAATCTGCGCGTGCGGCAGCGTGAGTACACCGAGTATCCGGTGCCTTGTGGTCTGCGGCCGCGGGGTGACGATGCTGAGCTTCGCACCCACCAGCGCGTTCAGCAGCGTCGATTTACCTACATTCGGCCGGCCGATGAGCGCCGCAAAGCCGCTGCGAAACTCACTGGATACTGGAGTGCTCACTTAGGTTCGATCCCGTGGGCGCTGCGCCTCGATGGCCTCGAGCATGGCTTGGGCGGCCTGCTGCTCGGCGCGTCGACGGCTCGAGCCGCCGCCCTCGACGCGCAGCGCGAGGCTGGGCACCTCGCAGCTCACTCTGAAGGTCTGCGCATGGTCCTCGCCTTCGATACCGAGGATCAGGTAGCGCGGCAGGGTAAGACTGCGCGACTGCAGGTACTCCTGCAAGCGCGTCTTGGCATCCTTCAGCGCTTCGGGCGACGGTAGCGCCGCAATGCGCTCGGCGAACAGGCGCGTGACGAGCGGCTCGACCGCCGCGAGCCCGCCGTCGAGGTAAATCGCGCCGCACAGCGCTTCGAGCGCATCCGCAAGGATCGACTGGCGGCGAAAGCCGCCGCTGCGCAGCTCACCGGACCCAAGCTGCAGCGTCGCGCCCACACCGAGCGCGAGGGCAATTTCGGCGAGCGGCTCACGGCTCACCAGCCGTGCGCGCAGGCGGCTCAAGTCGCCTTCCGTCGCCTGCGGAAAGGTCTGATAGAGACGCTGCGCGATCAGCAGGTTCAGCACCGCATCGCCGAGGAACTCCAGCCGCTCGTTGTTCGCACCCGCGGCGCTGCGGTGGGTGAGCGCCGCGCGGAACAGCGCCGGATCGTGCGGCTCGTAGCCGAGCCGCTCGCGTACCCATGTCGCAGGCCACCCGGCGGATACCATTGGGGAGCTAGTCGACGCCTCCACCGCCGATGCGCACCGTCTTGTCGAAGGTGATGTGCAGCGACACGTTGGCGAACAGCGGCGCGTCATCGTCGTACTGCGACTCGACCAGCCAGGCGGCGCCGTCTTTGGTGATCTTCATGTCCTTGGTGGTCGGGTACTCGACCATGTCGATCTCGAAATGCTTGTCGATGGTGGTGCGGATCGTGTCCGGATTGATGCCGCCGGACTTCAACTCGTTACCCGCCTGGTCCATGGCCTTGGCAACTTTCATGTAATTGAGATAGATCGGCGCGGTGCGGATTCCCGCATAGACAACGATCGCCACCGGCGTCAGCAGGAACAGCCAGCCGATTGCGGTAACACCCAGTTGCCTGCTTCGCATCGAATCAACCCCCCGGACATGGGTCACCGGATGGCGGAGCCGATCGGCTCCAAACCGAGCCGCCGGACCGCCGCAGGTTCCAATTGAACCAGATTCGATCGTCAACCCCCCGGACTTGCATCACTGGATCGTGGTGCCGATGCGGCTCCACATGGGGCCGCCCGAGCGTCCAAGGTCCCAATTGAACCAGATTCGGGTCGCCTTGCCGACCAGATTCTCCTCCGGAACATAGCCCCAGGAGCGGCCGTCGTCGCTGTTGTCCCGGTTGTCGCCCATCATCAGGTAGTGGCCGGGCGGCACATCCCCGACGAACGTCGGCATGCGCAAGCCGCCGGGCGCGTCCTCATCGCCACATACGTAACCGCGCACGCCGTTGCGTTTGCAGCTCGGCAGCACCGGTTGGCGATCGAGCGCCACCGGGCAGAAGATCGCCTCGTGCTGGTGCTGGCCGAGCCGCTCGTGGGCGATCGACATGTTGACGTAGCAGCCGTCGTTGTAGCGCTGCCGGCCGACGTAGAACTGCACCGGTTTGCCGTTGATGATGACCAGATTGTCGTGCACCTCTACGTGGTCTCCGGGCAATCCCACCAGACGCTTGATGAAATTGGTGGAGGGATCGCGCGGGTAACGGAACACCACCACATCGCCGCGCTGTGGCTCACCGATGTTCACGAACTTGCGGTTGACTACCGGCAGGCGCAGGCCATAGGCGTACTTGTTGACGATGATGAAGTCGCCATCGAGCAGCGTCGGCATCATCGAGTCGGAGGGAATACGGAAGGGCTCGAACACGAATGCACGCAGCAGCAGCACCACCAGCGCGACCGGGAAAAAGCTGCGCGCGTAGTCGACCGTGCCGGGCTCCGGGATCTGCGCCGGATCCTTGCCGGCAGCCCGCGCCGCGCCGCTGCGCCAGGGCCGCAGCAGCAGATGATCGACCGCCCAGACCGCGCCGGTGAGCACGGTGATGCCGAGCAGCACCGCGCTGAAATCCAGCCGCTCCGCCACGAGCAGCCGCAGTACCGCGCAGGCGATCAGCACCGGCAGTGCGCTGTAGAGGAACGTCATGAGTGGCGCATCGTGCGGCGGCGCCGGCGCTGCGATCAGCCGCTGCGGCCGCAGAAACCAGTCATCGACGATGCATATCAGTGCTACCGGCAGCGCCAGCCAGGAGAGCAGGACGATGACGGACATCAGGGACTGTGGCATTGGGGGAACCTTAGTGTTTGCGGCCGACCTGCAGCACTGCGAGGAAGGCTTCCTGGGGAATCTCGACGTGGCCGAGCTGTTTCATGCGCTTCTTGCCCTCCTTCTGCTTCTCGAGGAGCTTGCGCTTGCGGGTGACGTCGCCGCCGTAGCATTTTGCCAGCACGTTCTTGCGCAGCGCCTTGACCGTCGCGCGGGCGATGACCGCGCTGCCGATGGCCGCCTGCACCGCCACCTCGAACATCTGCCGGGGAATGAGCTCCTGCATCTTGTCCACCAGCTCGCGGCCGCGGTGATAGGCACTCTCGCGGTGCACGATGATCGAGAGTGCATCGACCTTGTCGCCGTTGATGAGGATGTCGAGTTTCACCAGCGGCGCGGCGGCAAAATGGCTGAACTCGTAGTCGAAGGAGGCGTAGCCGCGGCTCACCGACTTCAGTCGGTCGAAGAAATCCAGCACCACCTCCGCGAGCGGCAACTCGTACTGTAACGACACCTGCGTGCCGAGGTACTGCATCTTCTTCTGTGTGCCGCGTTTGTCGTTGCACAGCTTGAGCACCGCGCCGACGTGATCGGGAGGCACGAGGATGTTGGCGATGATGATCGGCTCGCGGATCTCCTCGATATCGTTGGCCGCCGGCAGCTTCGCCGGGTTGTCGACGTAGTCGATCGTGCCATCGGTGTGCGCCACCTCGTACACCACCGTAGGCGCGCTGGTCACCAGAGTGAGCGCGTACTCCCGCTCCAGGCGCTCCTGCACGATGTCCATGTGCAGCAGCCCGAGGAAACCGCAGCGGAAACCGAAGCCGAGCGCGCTCGAGACCTCCGGCTCGTAATGCAGCGCCGAGTCGTTCAGTCGCAGCTTGGCGAGCGCATCACGGAATTTCTCGTAGTCCTCGGAATTGACCGGGAAGAGTCCGGCGAACACCCGCGGCTTGATCTGCTTGAAGCCGGGCAACGGCGTCGGCGCCGGTCGATGCTCCAGTGTGATGGTATCGCCGACCGGCGCGCCGTCGATCTCCTTGATGCCCGCGACTACGAAGCCCACATCCCCGACCGCCAGCTCGCGCTCCACCACCGGCTTGGGCGTGAAGCGGCCGAGGCGGTCGGCGAGATAACTGCGGCCGGTAGAGACCACGCGGATGCGCTCGCCGGTCTTCACGCCGCCGTTCATCACGCGCACCAGCGACACGACGCCCACGTAGTTGTCGAACCATGAATCGATGATCAGCGCCTGCAGCGGCGCGGCGGCGTCGCCGCGCGGCGGCGGGATGCGGCGGATGATGGCTTCCAGCAGCTCCGGGACTCCCTCACCGGTCTTGGCGCTGACGCGCGCCGCATCGCCGGCGGCAATGCCGATGATCTCCTCGATCTCGCGCGTGACGCGTTCGGGATCGGCGGAGGGGAGATCGATCTTGTTGATGACCGGCAGCACCTCCACGCCCTGCTCGGTGGCGGTATAGCAATTGGCCACGCTCTGCGCCTCGACGCCCTGCGAGGCGTCGACCACCAGCAGCGCGCCGTCACAGGCGGCGAGCGAGCGCGATACCTCGTAGGAGAAGTCCACATGCCCGGGGGTATCGATCATGTTGAGTTGATAGCGCTCGCCGTCGCGGGCGGTGTAGTAGAGCGTGACGCTCTGCGCCTTGATGGTGATCCCGCGCTCGCGCTCGAGCTCCATGGAGTCGAGCACCTGCGCCTGCATCTCGCGGTCGGCGAGGCCTCCGCAGAGCTGGATGAAGCGGTCGGCGAGGGTCGATTTGCCGTGGTCGACGTGCGCGATGATGGAGAAATTACGTATGTGCCGCATGAGCTGCGCTGACTACCGCCGCGTGTCGCCGCGCCCGGAAGTTCTGCGGCGGGGCGGATTATAGAAAAGTTTGGGCGTTACGGCGCGCTTGCGCCGTCAAAGGCATGCGCACCGTCAGGGAGCGCCCGCGTCGCTCTCGGGGGGGAGGCCGCGGCGCGCTGTCAACAGTCGCGTCAGCTCATGCGCATCGAGGCGGTGACGGCACACCACGAGGCCATCGAGCAGCAGCACCGGCACCTCGAGCCCGTGACGCCGCCGTAGCTGCGGATCCGCATCGACATCGACCAGATCGAGCGGCGGCAGCGGTAGCCGCCGGGCGAGCGCGTGTAGCTCTACGAGCATCTCCTCGCACAGTTGACAATCTCGCCGCTGTACTAGCGTGAGGCGAGCGCGCGTATCCGGCACGTATCAGTGGCCCGCGGGCGCGGCTCCTTGCGCCTTCAGTTGACTCGCGATGTAGCGCACCGTGGCCGGCGGCACCTCGCCGACCGCGGTGATCTTGTGGCCGTCGACCACGGTCGAGAACGCCGAGGAGGAGCCTACGGTGGCCGATTCGGGCAGCGGCGGCGGACCGGAGGGTGCCGGTTGCCGCTCGACGAACACCGACACCGACGCGAAACCATCGGTGAAGACCAGCTGATCGACTGCGCCGGCGGAGCCCGGCAGGACCTGCGCCGAGCGCACCGTCATGCGAAAGCCCGGCGGCAGCCTCATGGCGCTCCAGGCGAGCGCGGCAGCGCCCGGCTGCGTGTGCGGCGCCGCATCGTTGCGCAGCCACTGAAACCCCACGGTCGAGATCTCCGGCCGGAAGGCGGAGTCGGGTATGCGCGAGGTGAGGGTGAGGCTGGCGAAGACGATCTGCTCGATTACCTGCCCATGCGCGTCGGCCAGCTGCGATTTCAGCGGCATGGCGGTGGTGTCATCGACCCACAGCCGGTAGCCGTAACGGTACTCGTCCCGGGGCGATACGGTGATCACGTGCGTGACGCGGCGGTTGAGCCGCATGTGCCCCACTTCGCGGATGTCGTAGAAGCTCGCAGTCTGATCGGTGACCGTCGGAAACCCGACCAGCGATTCCTCGGTCGGGCGCTGCTCGACCACCACGGTGCGCCGGTCGGGCAGATAGCATGCCAGGCTCGAACCGGTGCGGATGAACTCGCGCCCGGATCCATCGAGGGAGGCCAGGCGCTCCGACACGGTGCCATCCTGGACCCGATGGATGATGCGCAGCATCTCCACCCGGCCGCCCTGCCAGTGGGAAAAGGTGCCATCGTAGTTGCGCGTGGTGAGCGCGTGATCCATGCGCTCGAGCCACTGCGCAGGAGCGAAGTCAGGTGCGCTCTTCCGCGCCGGCTCTTCGCCGGCCGCCGCGGCCGCGACTGCCCAGGCGAGCGCGAGGCTGAACAGGCCGCCGCTACTGCGCAATGCCCTTGACATCGCCTTGTGGTTCCTCCGTGCCAGCGGTCGCCGGCTCGCTCGTCATGAACGCCGACAGCAGGTTGCGCCGCGCCACGGGGGGAGAAAACATACTGTGCGCGACGACGTAGTTCACCAGCTCGGTGCTCGGTACGGTCACTCCCGCCGGCTGCTTCGGCACCGGTACTACGTAACTGTCGCCCCGTGCCGTACCAGCTGCTGGCGCAGCGCTCACCACCGGGGATGGGGCGAGGTGTGCGGTGAGCGGCGCATCGCCCGGGGTTTGTGT
>DASQYM010000073.1:0-23032 GCA_035639195.1 Steroidobacteraceae bacterium | reverse complement strand
TACGCTGACCAGCGAGATGGCCAACATCACGACCATCCTGGTGATCACCGGATTGCTGGCGCTGCTCACCAACGTGCTCGGCGTACATTTCGTGCTGGGGGCGTTCATCGCGGGACTTCTGCTCGGACAGTCGCCGATGCTCACGCGCCAGCTCAGCGCTCAGCTGCGCGGACTCATCATGGGCCTGTTCATGCCGGTGTTCTTCACGCTGGTCGGCTTCACCCTCGATGTCTCGGCGCTCGCCCAGGCGCGCTTCCTGTGGCTGACGCTCGCACTCATTGCACTGGCGAGCGTTGGGAAATTTCTCGGTGCCTTCATCGGTGGCCGCTTCGGCGGACTCACGCGCGCCGAGTCGTTCGCGGTCGGCTGCGGCATGAATGCCCGCGGCTCGACCGAGGTGATCGTTGCCTCGCTCGGCCTGCAGCTCGGTGCGCTCAATCTGCACCTGTTCACGGCGATCGTGGCGATGGCAGTGGTCACGACCATGGTGATGCCACCGATGTTGCGTTGGGCCTTCGCCCGTCTGCCGCTCACCGAGCAGGAGCGCGTGCGGCTCGAGCGCGAGGACTTCGAGGGGCGGGGATTCCTTGCGGGTGTCGAGCGGCTGCTGGTCGCGGTCGACTCGAGTCCAAGCGGACGCTTCGCCTCGCATCTGGCGGGTTTGCTCGCAGCCAGCCGGCGCACCCCCACCACCATATTGCAGCTGGAGGCGCTGCCTGCGGGAGCGCCGCCGCGGCGAGCGGCACAGCGCTCAGACGAGTTGGCAAAGGCGGCCGCTGCGGGCGCCGAAGCTCGAGGCGGCAGCGAGGTTGGCGTGGCAGCGAGCGGCGTTCCGGTCGATATCACGCTGCGCGAGGGCGCGGGCGAGAGCGTGCAGACCGCCGTGGCGACCGAAGCGCACAAAGGGTATGGGCTGCTCCTTATCGGATGCGAGCCGGCGGTCATGGGCGATGCGTTCGCTCCGCAAATCACGCACGGCGTCGCCGGCTTCCCCGGCGCGTTCGCAATCGCCATCGAGCGCGGACCGCAGCGCCGGTCGGCGGCGCGACCCTTGCATGTGCTGGTCACGGTGAGCGGCACCAGTGTCTCGCGCCGCGGAGCGGAGGTGGCGATCGTACTTGCGCAGGCCTCGCGCGGCTCCGTCACGGCGCTGCACGTCGGAGCATTGTCCCGAGCTCCGCTTTGGGGGCTGCGCTTCGGCGAGCCGTTGGTACCACGGGCTCATGCGGCTGCGGTGATTCGCGAGATCGTCGCAATGGGGGAGCACTACGGCGTGGAGGTGCGTGGCGAGATCCGCTCATCGGGTACGGTGCGCAACGCGGTGCTGCGCGAGCTTGCGCGCCGCCCGCACGATCTCCTCGTCATGGGCGTGAACCCGCGACCAGGAGACACGCTGTTCCTCGGGGATCTGGCGGCAGAGATGCTCGCGCGCGCGCAGAGCTCGCTGCTGTTCGTGTGCGCGGAGCCCGCACCGCGGGCTGCACCGGCTATCTGATTTTCCGCGCTCAAAGCGAGCGTCCTGCAGGTCGAGGACGACGCGCTGCGAAGCCTGTCGAGGGACCGTAAGAGAATTCTCACAGGCGCTAGGCCTGGCTGAACCTTACGCATCGCGTTGCGGACCGGTAAAAAGCTCAGGAACCCGACGCGGCAGGATGCCTAGATGAAGATTGCACAAATCGCTCCACTCTATGAAGCGGTGCCGCCACGGCTGTACGGTGGGACCGAGATGGTAATCGGACACCTCTGCGACGCGCTGGTCGAGCTGGGACACGATGTCACCTTGTTCGCCTCCGCCGAATCCTCGACCGAGGCACGGCTGCGGCCGATGCGCGATCAGTCACTCAGGCTCGACGCCGTACCGTTGAAGTCAGACCTCGCCGCGCATCTGAGCATGCTTTACGAGGTGCGCGAGGCCGCCCACCAGTTCGATATCCTGCACTTCCACACCGAGTTGCTGCACTTCCCGATGTTCGAACACCTGGCACACCGCAGCGTGACGACGGTGCACTCCCGCACCGATCTGAAGGATTTGCCGGGCGTTTATGCGCGCTGGCCCTACTACGGCCTGGTGTCCATTTCCGATCACCAGCGCAACCCCTTGGCCGATGCCAACTGGCTGGAGACCGTGCCGCACGGAATAGCTCCACAGCGCTACTGGTGCAGGGAGCACAACGAGCGCGGCTATCTCGCGTTTCTCGGGCGCATCGCCCCTGAGAAGGGTCCCGAAGTCGCCATTCGCATGGCGCGTGAGGCGGGCATTCCGTTGCGGATCGCTGCCAAGGTCGATTCCGCGGACCGGGTGTATTTCGAGACCGTGATCCGCCCGCTGCTCGATGATCCACTGATCGAGTTCATCGGCGAGATCGGGGCGGAACACAAGCCAGAATTCCTCGCCAACGCGTTGGCGCTGCTGTTTCCGATACGCTGGCCGGAGCCCTTCGGATTGGTCATGATCGAGGCCATGGCCTGCGGCACACCGGTGATCGGCTGGGACCGTGGCTCGGTTCCCGAGGTCATCGAGCCGGGCCTCACCGGCTTCATCGTGCGCTCCGAGCGCGAAGCGCTCGAGGCAATCCGCGAGGTCGCGCGGCTCGATCGGCGCGCGGTACGCGCTGCTTTCGAGCGCCGTTTCACCGCGCGGCACATGGCGGAGGCCTATGTGCAAGTCTATCGGACGCTGCTCGCAGCGCCGCGCACGATGGGGCGAGGTCGGCACGGTAGCAAGGCGAGCTATGGCACACGAACCGGGCAATGACCGTGGACTCGCGCGCTTCACGCTCAAAGATGGCAATACCTTCCTGCTGGCGAACGCGCTCGGAGACATCGAGGCGCCCGACAGCGGGCTGTTCTGGGACGACACGCGCATGCTGTCGCGGTTGCAGTTGCAGGTTGCAGACAGTCGTCCGTCGCTGCTCGGCGCGGCCATTTCCCAGGACAATGTGTTGTTCACCGCGCAGCTCACCAATCGGCCTCTGCCTGCCCCGGGCGAGCATTCGATCCCGCAGGGCGTCATTCATCTCGAGCGCACCCGCTTTCTCTGGTCCGGTCAGCTGTACGAGCGACTGAAGGTCACCAATTTCAGCAGCCGCGATGCGCAACTGCCCTTGGCAGTGCGCTTCGGCGCAGATTTCGCCGATATCTTCGAAGTGCAGGGTCATGTGCGTGAGCGGCGCGGTGAGCGGGTCGCGCCCGAGATCGGCGTCGCTGCCGTACGCCTGGCATATCGCGGTCTCGACCGGATGCGCACCGTTGAGATCCGCTTCTCGGTCGCGCCGCTGTCGCTCTCAGGCGAGGAGGCCCAACTGTGCATCGGAGTGCAGCGTGGACGAACGGCGGAGCTGTTCCTCGAGATCGGCGCCGAGACTGCCGCACGACCCACCGCGCAGCGCTTCGAGGAGGCCTTGCACGCCGCCTGCGCGAGCATGCAGGCGCGCACCAAAGTCGGCGCGAACATCGATACTTCCGGTCGCCTATTCGATCAGTGGCTCGCCAGATCGCGCTCCGATCTGGCGCTGCTGACGACCGAGCTGCCGACCGGACCCTACCCCTATGCGGGCATTCCGTGGTTCGCGACGCCCTTCGGCCGCGATGCGATCATCACCGCGCTGCAGACACTATGGCTCGATCCGCAGCTGGCCGCGGGCGTGCTGCGCTTTCTTGCCTCGACCCAGGCACACGAGGTAAACGCCTTCCGCGATTCCGCGCCCGGCAAGATCATGCACGAGATGCGCCGCGGTGAAATGGCGGCGTTGCAGGAAGTGCCTTTCGGCCAGTACTACGGCGGGGTGGACACCACGCCGCTCTTCATCATGCTGGCGGGCGCCTACGAGAGTACCACCGGCGATGCCGCGCTGATCGATCAGCTGTGGCCGAACCTGCTCGCTGCGACGGCGTGGATCGAACATCGGATGGCGCACAGCGGCAGCGGCTTCATCGACTATGCCCGCGCCACCTCTACCGGGCTTGTCAACCAGGCCTGGAAGGACAGCAGCGACTCCATATTCCACGCCGATGGACGCATTCCCCCGCCACCGATCGCGGTGGTGGAAGTGCAGGGCTACGCCTACGCAGCTTTCCGCGTAATGTCGCGCCTCGCGGCGCTACGCGAGGACAAGGAGCGCAGCCTCGCCTGGGCCGCGCGTGCCCGAGGACTGCGAACGGAGATCGAGCGACGCTTCTGGGTACCGGAGCTCAACTTCTATGCGCTGGCAATCGATGGCGAGGGGCAACCCTGCTGCGTCCATGCCTCGAACGCTGGCCACCTGCTGTACTGCGGCGTGCCGAGCCCTGAGCGCGGCACGCTGGTCGCGAAGGCACTGCTCGGCGAGCGCTTTGCGAGCGGTTGGGGCATCCGCACTCTGGCCGAAGGCGAGGCACGCTACAACCCGATGTCCTATCACAATGGCACCGTGTGGCCGCACGACACTGCCCTGTGTGCCGCGGGCATCGCCCGCTATCTGGGGCGTGGCGACGTCGTCGACGTCCTCAGTCAGCTGTTCGAGGCAGCGACGCAGTTTACGATGCGCCTGCCGGAGTTGTACTGCGGTTTTGCGCGTACGCCCGGGCAGGGACCGACTCCTTATCCAGTGGCATGCGTGCCGCAAGCCTGGTCTTGCGGCTCGGTATTCATGCTGTTGCAGGCGTGTCTCGGGCTACAGATCGATGGCCCGCGCAGGGAGGTGCGCATCGAGCAGCCGCTGTTGCCCAACGGCATCGAGGCCATTCATCTCACCGACATCGCCGTGGGCGACGCGCGCATCGATCTGAACTTCGAACGCGTGCAGCAGCAGGTGATCGTCGCGTCGGCGCGCGATACGCGCAGCGGCGTGCAGGTGTACGTGCATCTGTAGCGGCGCGCGGCCCCGCGCCGCCTCCATCTCTCCTACATTGCCACGCGGTCGCGGACTACTGGAGCAGCATATGGATTGGGTCAGTATGCGGCTGCCATTGATACAGCCCAGCAGCGAGGGAAAGCCCATGCCAACCGCCAGTGGACACACCAAAGCGATCCGTGCGAAGAAGGTCATCGGAACCAACGTGAAGGATCCCGCCGGGAAGAAAATCGGCGAGGTCGAGGACGTGGTGCTGGACAAGGAGTCCAATAACATCATGTTCGCCGTGGTGGGGTTCGGTGGCTTTCTCGGTGTATCGGAGAAGTACCACCCCATCCCGTGGTCGGCCCTCGAATACACCGAGGACGAGGATGCCTACGTCGTGAACTACACCAAGGACCAGCTGGAGGGCGCGCCGGCAGCATCCATCGATGAGCTCACGCGCGATGATGGGCGGCTGTTCCGCGAGCGCACCTACTCCTATTTCAAGGAGCCGCGCTACTGGGAAGCGGCCGAGTAACCGCAAGCCCTGATCGAGCGTCAGGCCGGCAAGCGCTCTCTCGACATCGAGAGCGCGCGAGCTGGCCTGCGCGCATCGAATTGCAGCTGGCACGGCTGGTGGACCATGCGCCCGAAGGCGCCGACTGGCTGCATGAAGTCAAGTTCGATGGCTACCGTGTGCTCATCTGGCGCGACGGGCGGAAGGTGCGCATCACCTCCCGCGGCAACCAGGACTGGTCCGCGAAGCTCCAGGACGCGGCGCAAGCCGCACGGAAGCTGACCTGCCGCAGCTGCATACTCGATGGAGAAGTCGTGGCGCTCGATGCTGACGGACGCAGCAGCTTCGCGCGGCTACAGCAGTTCTTCGGCGCCGGCGCTTCCCGCTCACAGCTGCGCATCATGGTGTTCGATCTGCTGTTCCTCGATGGTCATGATCTGCGCGGACTGCCGCAGATCGAACGCAAGCAGCGGCTCGCGCGGTTGATGCGCGCGAGGCACACACCGCTCGAGCTCAGTGCCTACACGCTCGGCAACGGACGCGAAGCCGCCGAGACGGCATGCCGGCAGCACCTCGAGGGCATCATCTCCAAGCTCACCACGGCGCCCTACCTCGAGGGCCGCAGCGGCGCGTGGCTCAAGATCAAGTGCGTGGATTCGGATGAATTCGCCATTCTGGCCTACACCGCCGGACGAGGTGCGCGCGAGCGGCTCGGATCGCTGCTGCTCGGCAGCCCGGGCGATCACTCGCGCTGGCGCTACCGCGGACGCGTCGGTACGGGACTCAATGAGCGCAGCATTGCCGAGCTCCTGCGCCGCCTGCACGCCGCGCCACAGCCGCCGCCGCTGGAAAATCCCCCTACCCGCGCACAGCTGCGTGGTGCCACACCGCTCTGGGTTCGCCCCGAGCTGGTGGTGGAGGTCGAGTTCCGCGGCTACACTGATGACGGTCTGCTGCGTCAGGCCAGTCTCAAGGGACTGCGCTACGATCGCGGTGTCGATTCGCTCAAGCGCGCAGCTCGGGACGTGGCGGTGATTACCAGCGATCGCCGCTGAGCCTCGTGTACCACGCGCGCCGCGGGCGCACGCGCGGGGGACTGAGGAAGCGTACGACCGGAGCCCCGTTGTGAGTTCGCGCGGCAGCCACCTTGGTGGCGACGAGCAAGGGGAGCGCGACAACCATACCCGCGATCCCCCACAACCACGCTCCGGCCCACAGTGCCACGAGCACCAGGATGGGATTGAGGTCGAGGCGGCGTCCCACGAATACCGGCTCGATGATATGGCCTTCGATCGCGGCCAACAGCAGGAAACTCGCCCCGACGAGCAGCGTGTGGCTGATGGCGTCGAAGGAGACGAACGCCACCAGTGTCAGGATGACGAAGGTGGTTGCGCACCCGAGATAAGGGATGAAGTTCAGGACCGCGGCGAGCGCCCCCCACAGCATCGGGTTCGGCATGCCGAGTGACCACATCAGCAGCGCGGTGAGCGTGCCGAACACTAGGTTGATCACGGCGAGCGTGCCGTAGTAGCGGCCGACCTCTACGCGGATGGCATCGATCACGCGTAACACCTGCAATGCGCGGCCGTCCGTCGCCACCGGAGCGGCCATGCGCGCGAGAGTCGGCGGTCCGGCGGCAAGCAGCAACAGCGTGAGCGCCGCTCCCATGAGAAACGCCGCGGCGACTCCACTTGTACTCTCGACCACATCCATGGCGGACAGTGAACTTGCCGGGGGTGCGCTGACAGGAGCGGCAGCAGCTGAATCGCTGGCGCCCGCAATCGCGCTGGCGCGCTTCGCGAGAGCGTCGAGCTGCCGCACGACCGACTGTGCGGCTCGTGTCTTGTGCTCGATGATACGCAGGACGCGTGGCGCGCTCTCGATCCACTGCCGTGCAGGCGTTTCCACGGCATGGAGCACGCTGCCCAGGGCCCCGCCGATGAGCAGCACCAACACGAGCGCGCTGATCCCGCGCGGAACGCGGTAGCGGCGCAGCGTCTCGACGATTCCGGAGAGCACCAGTGCGAGCAGCACCGCCAGCACCACCGGAATCAACAGCTGCCGCCCGAGGCGCAGGGCGGCCACGGCCATGCATATCGCGATGATCCACAGAGGACGTGCGAGTGGCCGCCCCATGCGGCGCCGGCTAGCGCCATCGGCTGCCTTGGGTGCAATAGCTTCCGCGCTGGAGCTTTGGGGCGTCGTGCCCGGACCGGACTGCGGCACGGCGCTCAACGACGGTCTCAACGATGCTCTCACCGATACACTGGCAGGCTCATTCTTCATGTGATGGCGCAACGCAGCAGTAGAGGCGGATCGAGGCTCCGCGGCCGACGTTATGATCGGGAGCAGCTCGAACCCATACCGTCGGCCGGGCACGTCTTCTGTTGTCGGCGTCATACGGCGTGAGCGCACTGTAGGAGCTCACCGACGTATGTGCAGGTTTTCAGCCGACGCGCGTTCGGGTCGCGCACTGTCAGCGGCAACATGGACTCATGGATAGCCTGCGCACTCGCTCATTGTGGCGTGAAACAAAGTCAGGCGTCGCCGGGAGCTGCCCCTACTCGGTGCGACGCACCTCAACAGTCTCGGGGCGGCGAGCGTTCTCTCCGGCAGGATTTCAGTTTCCCTGGACGGGCGGCAGCCTCAAGGACGAGGATGGTGGGCCAAGGATGGCCTGCGAACCTGGGAGCGGTGGCGTGTCAGGGAACGGTGCAAGGATTCGGGTTTCGCGATGACTCCGCCGGTTGCATGTTCGTCGTTTCCGAGACTGTTTCTTTCATAGCCCTCCGCCGCGCCTTCGTCCCGCCTCCAGCAGCTCGCGCAACGCGATCGGACCTGCCATCTTGTCCAGGGACTCGTCAAAACCCGCCTCGCGCGCCAGCTCGCGCGTTACCGCATCGAGGGCCATGCCGCTCAGCATCACCAGGTATATCTTGGCTCCGGCGCGTGCACGGATCGCCTGTGCGAGACGGTAGCCGTTCATACGCGGCAGGTGAATGTCGATGAGGGCCACATCGGCCCGCGTGCTCTCCAATGCCGCCAGCGCCTGCTCGGCGTCGGCTGCTTCCAGCACCGTGTAGCCGAGTGCCGTGAGCGCCTCGCGATACGCGCGGCGCACTTCAGAGCTGTCGTCTACGATCAAGACCCGTTCACCGGCGGCAGGCTGGCTCATGCTGTCGCCGGCGCGTCGCGCCGTGGAGCCGGCCGAAGGCTGAGATGGGGCTGACAGCGGTGTGCCGTGGCCTGGCGCTTGAGGCTGGTCTCCGCGTGCGAACCCCAGGGCCAGTGTGAATTCGCCTGCGGGGTCCTCTTCGAGCGCAAGTCCACCGCCTTGCAACTTCATGATCTGCCGTGCCGTGCGCAACGCCATGCGGCTATCGCTGCCACGGTAGCTGGCAAACCAGTTCTCCTGCGGCGTGGTGTCGGGATCGATATGGAAGTTGACCCGGATCTGCGGTTGCACCGTGTCGGCTGTGGTACGCACCTCGACCGGCCGGTCAGCAGAGGCGAGCGCCGCCGCATGCTGCAATACGGCCGTGAGGACCCGCGCGCATTGTCCGGGATCGGCCCAGATGTTGGTCGTATCGGCGCTGAGGAACCTGAAGCGCGCGCCCTCGCCGACGGTAGTCCGTGCGGCCTGCACGATCTCCCCGAGCGGCACTCGCTGCACCTGCAGCGGCAAGGTCGCGTGTTCCGATTGCTCGGCGAGCACGAAACTATCGAGAATGGCCAACGTGCGACGCAAACCACGCTCCACCTTCTGGGCGAGCAGCCGGCTGGCTTCGCCATCGAAGTTGCGCAGCCGGGCGAGATCGACCGACGAGGCGAGCGGGCTGAGGGCATCGCGCAGCTCGTGCGCGAGCTCACTTATCAGGGACGGGCTGCGGTCGGGTTCGTCGAGTACTGACATGCTCTGCAGGCGGAAGAGATGGCCTCCGCGGCGCCAGCATATTTCAATGCAGGCCACCAGGGCCAAGCTGTAGGGGATAGCCTACAACACTCCTACGATATTCTCCTCAGCGCACCGATCGATCGCTGCGGCAGAGCATGGCAGCGTCTCCAGGTACAGCATTCCAACCCGGACGCGCCTGACGGCGGCTTCCAACATGACTCGAGGCAGCAACGCCAGCAAGCGCCGCGCAGCGGGCAAGACCCGCAGCGCACCCCGCACCAGGAGGAACGCGCACGTGCGGCGCCGCTCCGATCCGCAGCGCTGGTCCGCGGCGGTGAGGAAGCGGAGCAATGCGCTCGATCTCGAAGCCGGAGTGTTCACGCAGAGCACACCGCGCGCCATTGCTGCCTCCTTGAAGCGATCTGCGCTCGCCAGTCGACGCCGCAAGGCCGAGCCGTTCCGCTCAGCCATGTCGATGCTGAATTTTCACATCAACCGCTCCGGCCGCGGCCTGTCCGCTCAGCGTCGCGAAATCCTCGAGCGCGCCAAAGGGGAGCTGCGCCGGCTGTTCGGTCGCGAGGCTTAGCGGCTCGCGCTCCTCACGCCTTGCTCGCTCGCCAGCGTGCGCACAGCCTGCAGATGCTCCTTTATCGTCGGCAGTACCGACTGGGCGAAGGCTTTGGCATCCGCATCCTGCCCAGAGGAGATTTCTTTCTGCAGCAGATTGACCGTCTTCTCATGGGCCTTCAGCTGGGACTCGACGTACGACTTGTCGAAATTGCTTCCGCTCATGCCCTCGAGCTTGGTCTTGGTCGCCTCGTGCGAGGCGTCGAGCGTCTTCGGCAGAGCAATGTGCTTCGATGATGCGAGCGACTCCAGCTTCTCATTGGCCGCGGAGTGGTCCTTCACCATCATCTGCGCGAAGTCCTTCACCTTGGGATCGGTGCTCTTCTGCTCGGCGAGCTTGCCGAGATCAACCTCGGCCATGCCGCCTTCGGCGAGGGTGCGGTAGAAGGACGTGTCGGATGAGGTGTCCGCTGCGAAGGCAAGCGGCGCCGCCGCGGTGAGGGTGGCGAGAATCAGGAATTTCATAAGTGGCTCCTTACTCGGTAGTGGCGGCGCGCAGTCGCAGCCGCCTGATCGGTCCGTGCTCAACTGCCATGACGGTTCTGGGCGAACAGCTCGATGGCGGCGCGGTTGAAGGCAGGGATGTCATCCGGCTTGCGGCTGGTCAGCAGCTTGCCATCCACGACTACTTCCTCATCCACCCACTCGGCCCCGGCGTTCTCGAGATCCGTGCGGAGCGAGGGCCATGAGGTCATGCGATGTCCCTTCGCGGCGCCACTCTCGATCACCGTCCACGGCCCATGACAGATCGCTGCCACCGGCTTGTCGGCCTCGAAGAATGACCTGGCGAAGTTCACGGCGGCGGGGATCGCCCGCAGCTTGTCCGGATTCATCACCCCGCCCGGCAGGACGAGAGCATCGTATTCCGCTGGATCCGCGTGCTGAAGATCCCTATCGACCGCGACCTCCTGTCCCCACTCCGTGTGGTTCCATCCGCGGATGCGGCCCTGCTTGGGAGCGACGACCTCCGTGCTGGCGCCGGCATCCTGCAGCGCTTTGCGCGGCTCGAGAAGCTCCGATTGCTCGAAGCCATCGGTCGCGAGGATGGCGACCTTCAATCCGTTGAGTTTGCCCTGTGCCATTGCAGCTCTCCGTTGCGACACTGCGCGACTGTGGAGAGCGGGCACCCGGCGCGTCTGTCGGTCCGGGACGCAAGCGTTTGTCGGCAACGTTGGATGTGTAAACCAACGGCTGGAGCGTGCACTGCAGCCGTGCAGCCCGAGCTTCGTGTATGGTGCTGGGCCGGCGGCGGTTACACTCGCGTCAGCACGTCGGCGAGTCCAAGGCTCACGAGGATCAGGATCCACAACACCGCGGCTGCCGCGGCAAGCCTCGTGAGTGCGTCACTGCGACGCAGCCGCATGAAGAACACCGCTACAAGCGCGGCCTTGGCGCAGGCGATCGCGAGGTTTACGGCGAAGTTGAGCCCGTGCAGCGCTATGAACGAGCTGCCGAGTGTGAGAGCCAGCAGCAGGATGAGCAGCGCCCACACCGTGACGTAGCTACCGACCGGAGGCGATGAGTGCACGCGCTCGCTCATGTGCGCGATACCAGATAGAGCAGGGGGTAGAGAAAGATCCAGACGACGTCGACGAGATGCCAGTAGAGGCCGATGATCTCGACCGTCTCCGCGTGGCGGATCGCATGGCGAGCGCGCGCAACGACGACCATGAGGGTGAGCACGAGCGTAATACCGATGAGCAGGTGCAGCGCGTGAGCCCCCGTCATGATGAAGTAGAGCCAAAAGAACAGCCGCGTTCCTCCGGCATCGGGCTCAAATGCCAGGCTGAAATCGCGCCACGGCACGAGCTGATGCTGTGCGTCGTGCGCGTACTCGAGACCCTTGAGCGCGAGAAATATCAAACCGAAGCCCGCGGTTGCCGCAAGCAGTCCGGCGGCGCTGCGCCTGGCCCCGGCCGCCGCACTGCGTCCGGCGAGTGCCATCATCAGACTGCTGGTAAGGAGCACTGCGGTATTGACGCTACCGATGACCACATCGGTGTGGCGGCTGGCCGAGGCGAATCCGAGCGGGTGATGGAGCCGCGTCACCAGATAGCCGAAGAACAGCACGCTGAAAAACAGCATCTCGCTCGCGAGAAACACCCACATGCCGAATTCGCCGACCGAACTCCTGTGGGGCACCGACATGACAGCGCTGCTGCTGCGCACGCTCACTGCCGCTCGCGCTCCCCGGGGAATGTTCCCGGCCGCCTCATGTCGAGGCCGCAGCGGCCCCGGCCGCATAGTCGTACGGTCTCGTTGGAATATCGGGCTTCGATGGGAAATTATCTTCAGGCGGCGGCGATGGGGTCTGCCACTCCAGCCCGCGGGCATTCCACGGGTTGGCCCCGGCTGGCGGCCCGAAGCGCAGCGACCACGCTAGATAGACGAACGGCAGGAGGTAACCGAGCGCGAGAATCGCAGCGCCAGCCGAGGAGAATACGTGCAGCACCTGGAACTCGCTCGGATAATCGTGATAGCGCCGCGGCATCCCCTCGATGCCGAGCAGGTATTGCGGGAAGAAGGTCACATTGAAGCCAACGAAGATGACCACGGCAGCGAACTGCGCCCAGCGTGCGGAATACATCCGCCCGGTGATCTTCGGCCACCAGAAGTGGATGCCGGCAAAATACGCCATCACCGCGCCACCCACCATGATGTAATGAAAATGTGCGACCACGAAGTACGTGTCGGTCAGATGCACATCGAGCGCCAGCGCAGCCAGAAATAGTCCCGTGAGCCCGCCAAGCATGAACAGCAGAATGAAGCCGAGTGCATAAAGCATTGGCGCGGCGAAACTGATCGAGCCCTTGTAAAGGGTCGCCGTCCAGTTGAACACTTTTATAGCGGAGGGGATCGCGACCAGATAGCTCAGAAACGAAAAGGTCATACCGGCGTACATCGACTGGCCGGAAACGAACATGTGGTGGCCCCACACCAGGAAGCCGATGCTGGCGATCGCGACGATGGCGTAGGCCATCATGTGGTAACCGAAGATCGGTTTGCGTGCGAAACAGGTGATGACCTCGCTCACCACACCCATCGCCGGCAGGATCATGATGTAAACCGCGGGGTGTGAGTAGAACCAGAAGAGGTGCTGGAACAGGAGCGGATCGCCGCCGAGCGCCGGATCGAAAATGCCGATGCCGAACAGCCGTTCCGCGGCCAGCAGCACGAGCGTCATCGCCAGCACCGGGGTTGCGAGCACGAGAATCAGGCTGGTCGCGTAGATCGCCCATACGAACAGCGGCAGCCGGAAGTATCCGAGGCCGGGTGTCCGCAGGCGGTGCACGGTGACGATGAAGTTGAGACCGGTGAGGATCGAGGAGAATCCGACGATGAATACTCCGGCCACCGTGGCAACCACGTAGCTCGAGGAAAACATCGTGGAGAATGGCGTATAGAAGGTCCAGCCGGTGTCGACCCCGCCGGCGATGAGTGCGGCGAGCGTGAACAGCGCGCCGAACATGTACAGATACCAGCTGAGCAGATTCAGGCGCGGAAAGGCCAGGTCATGCGCGCCGATCATGAGCGGCACCAGAAAATTACCGAGCGTCGCCGGGATGGACGGTATGAGAAAAAACCACACCATGATCACACCGTGGGCCGTGAACAGCTTGTTGTAGGTTTCGGCCGTCACCAGGGTGCCGTGCGGCGACAGCAGCTCGAGTCGGATGAGCGTCGCCGCCGCGCCGCCGATGAAGAAGAACGCGGTGATGGATACGGCGTACAGGATGGCGATGCGCTTGTGATCCTGTGTCGTGAGCCAGGAGCGCAGACTGTAGCCGGCGCCGAGGTAGCTCATCGGGGAGACAGCGGCATTCATGGCGATTCTCCTGCGTCCGGCATCGTGGCCTCCGGTGCGAGCGATTTGACGTACTCGATCAGCTCGAGCAGATCCTCCTCGGTCGCCCGGCCCGCGAAGGACGGCATCTGGTCGGCGTAGCCAGCGGCGATCTCTTTGCTCGGCAGCAGGATCGAGTCGCGCAAATAGCCCTCATCGACGCGCACGAAGGTCCCGTCGGCGAGCGGAATGGTGCGTCCGTAGAGATGGCTCAGGTCCGGTGCATGCACGGCCGCGCCCCCGACGTGGCAGCCGCTGCAGCCAAAGCTCTGAAACTTCGCCGCACCGCGGCTCGCGAGGCTCGACTCGTGTGCGCCGCTCTCGAGCCAGCGCGCGTAGGCATCCGGCTCGAGGACCACGATGCGCCCGCCCATGCGCGAATGATCGGTACCGCAGTACTCCGCGCACAGCAGGTGATACTCACCGCTGCGCGTGGCAGTGAACCACAGCACGGCGAAGCGCCCCGGGACCACATCGCGTTTCACTCGGAAGGCGGGCACATAGAAGCTGTGAATGACATCCTGCGAGGTCATTACCAGCTTCACCGGGCGACCGCGCGGCACGTGCAGCTCGTTGATCTCGCGGGCACCGCTCGCGTGCTCGATTTTCCACATCCACTGCCGGGCAACCACATAGATCTGCAGCGGCCTGCTCGGCGGGTTCTCGTAAGAGAAGTACAGCCTCGCGCCCCAAAAGAAGAACGCAAGGAAAACCAGGAACGGCACGGTGATCCAGGTGATCTCGAGCCAGCGCCTGTGCTCACCGGCGGCATCGCGCATCGTGCGGTCCACCGTAGCGGCTCGACGATAGCGGATGCAGAAAGTCACGAGCAGCACGATGATGGCGACAGCCACGCTGGCGGTGACCGCAGTCACGCTCCACAGCAGCGCATCGACGCGAGCGGCGAGCTCGGAGGCGGCGGGCGGCATGCCGATGGCGACGCTCACGGCGAATTCCGTACGAGCCGGGCAACCAGCAGGATGAGCGCGAGCACCGTCGCGAGCCCCAGCAGCCGCAGGAGTGAGGCAATCAGCGCGCTGTAGGGTCCGGCGAGCGACTCGTAGTGATAGCACAGCAGCCACAACCGCTCGGCGAGCGAGCCGCTGTGCTCGGCGGCAGCGCCGAGAAGCGCCGCGCGCAGCTGCGCTGGCGGATAGGAGACGCCGTTGAAGTACTGCGCAATGCGCCCGCGCGGAGTCACGACCACGATTGCCGCGGCGTGGGCGTATTGCCTCAGCTTCTGGTCCCAGAAATAGCGAAACCCGAGCGCCCCCAGCAGAGCCGCGACCTGCGGCGCATCGCCGGTGAGAAAGTGCCAGCCGCGCGTGCAGGACAGGCAGGCCGACGGGCGGCCATAGCGCTCGAGGTAGGCGTCGCGCTTGGCGTGGGCGAGCGCGGCTCCTTCGCGCGGATCGAAGCTCACCGCGATCACCTCGAAATCGCGGCCTGCGGTCAGGTCGATGCTGCGCAGGCTCAGCAGCAGCCCGTTGAGGGTCAGCGTGCAAAGGTTCGGACACTCGAAGTACACGGGTGCGATTACCGCCGGCCGCGAGCCGAGCAGCTCACCGAGCTCCACCTGAGTGCCGTACTCATCGCGCAGCCTGACATCCAGTGGAAGCTCACGCCCGAGGTGCTGATCGAGCCCTACACGCTGCTGGATATCGGTCACGGTGGTGGCCTGCGCCGGCCAGACCAGGCAGCTGCTCGCAGCGAGGCAGACAAGCGCAGCGACGCGAGCCTTCATCGGTGGCTCCGATCCGCAGGCCGCGCACCTGTCTCCCCCTTGGCCACGAGCGCCATAGCGCGTTCGATGGGGATCTGCACGATGCCGTCCTTCCGGTTCACCCAGGCGTACGCCTCGAGCTTGGCTTGCTCGGCGGCCCGATATCGTTGGTAGTCCGTAATCGGGTGCATCTGCTCGCGCGGAGTGGGGGGCAGCTCGCGCAGTGCCCGTGGTGGATCCTGAATCCCAACTCCAAGTCCAGTGAGCAGCGCGCGGCTCACCCCGAGCGCGAGCACGATGGCCGCGACCACGATGCCGGCGCCGATGATCACACGATGAACGTTGACGTCCGTGGGTTGGCGCGCGCCTTTGGGTCCCTCGCTCATGAGCGGCCTGCCGCGCCACTCTCGGCGCTGCGCTGAGCCGGCGTAGACGAGGGATCCCCGATGGCCTCAGGCCGGGACGCGAGGTCTCGCAAGAACGCGTAGGCCCAAAGCCCGCCGATGCCGAGCGTCGCGACGACATCCGCCCAATGAAAAGCCGGCTGCGAGCGCGCGAGCGATGGGGCCACGAGCCATACCACGTTCAGCCAGCCAGATAGCAGCAGCAGGCCCGCGATGCCGGTCAGCGTGCGCGGATCACGCTTCAGATCGCGAAACAGCAGCAGCGCGAAGGGAACTGCAAACTGCAGCAGGATGAGTGCGATCGCGAGCACACCCGCGCCGCCCGCAAGTCGCGGCAGATACCAAACCGTCTCGCGCGGTAGATCCTCGGCCCAGGTTATCAGGAACTGTACGAAAGCAAGATAGGCCCAGGTCATCACGAACGCGAGCAACAGATTGCCAAGATCGCCGCAGCGCTCGGCGCTGAGTTGCGTGGGCCGCTCGCGGGTGTGCGTGCGCGTGGTCCTAAGTTCAGTGAGCGTTGCGCACTCGGTCGCGAACGCGAAGGCCGCGAGGCCTTGACCGGTCACCACGACCAGACCCAGTGCGGTCGAGGACCAGCGCGGCTCGAGCGACCCGATCCAGTCCACCGCAGCGACCGTCATGCTGAGGATATAGACGATCAGGCCCAGCGCACTTACCCGAGTGAGATGCTGCCCGCGGCGCAACAGCAGCGCGAGAACGATCCAGGCCACGAGCACCAGCGCTGCACGCAGCTCGAAGAAGCCGCGGTTCAAGTACCAGGTCTTGTCGAGCGCACCGGCCGGCGGCGGCACGGCCGCCCAGGGGAAAAGGTGCGGGGCGCCGAGCGCGAGGATGATGAACAGCAGTGCCAGCAGCGGTAGCGGCGCAAGCGCTGCGGCGAAATAACGGTGCACGGGCGCACTCCAGCCGCCGCCGGTGAGGTGATGCATCATCAGCAATGCCATGGAGCCGAGTGAGAGCCCGAGGAAGAACAGCCAGCCGATGAGATACGAGCGCAGCACTTGCGGCAATGCCGTGGGCGCGGCTGCCGCACAGATGGCGAGCGCAAGCGCGCCGACCACCAGCGCGGCGCGCCGCAAACGGCGATGCTGCTCGAGGCGCGGCGGCTCGCTCATGGCGTTGCACCGAGGCGGGCTCGGTCACTCGGCGGCAAAGCCGCGAGGCTTGCGTGCCGGGACAGCTGCAGTGCGCGGATGTAGGCGATGATGGCGCGCCGGTCGGCGGGCGTGATGCGGTCAGCGTAGGGATACATCAGCCCGTAGCCGCGGCTGATGACCGTGAAGAAATAGCTGTCGGGGGCCGCCCGCAGCCGATCGGTGTGGTAGCTCGGCGGATGCGGAAAGCCTCGCGCGGTGATGTAGCCGTTGCCGTCGCCGCCGAGCCCGTGGCACGGCGCGCAATAAATGTCGAAACGCTGCCGTCCGCGCTCGAGCGCCGCGTGCGTATACGTCGCCCGCGAGTCATCTTCCTCGGACACGAGTCCGCTGCGCCCGCTCGAGCTCGCGGCCAGCGTGCCGGCGCTGTGCACGATCGTGTCGGCCTCCAGCGGCCGGGCGGCGCGTCCATCCGGCCACAGCGGCGTCGGAGCGAGTGGCGTCAACTTCGGTTGACGGTACATCTCCTGCATGCCGTTCTCGCAAGCGCCGAGGGTGAGCAGCAGCAGTAGCAGGAGACAGGTGCGTCGCCCGAGCCACACTACGCTCATCGCGCGCGCTCCGTGCCGGTGGCAGGCGTCTGCACGATACCCACCGGTGCAAGCGTCGCGAGCCATGCGCGGGTGCGCTCGCTATCGAACAGCGGATCTTCAGCGCGCACGCACAGAAAGAAGCGGTTGCGCGAGGCGAGGTGGAAGTCCGGTGTATCGAACACCGGGTGGCGCAGGCGCGGCAGGCCATTGAGCACGAGCATGCCGCCGAACCCCGCCAATGCCGCCCCGAGTACCGCCAGCTCGAAGGTGGCGGGGATGAAGGCGGGCCAGCTGTTGAGCGGTCGTCCGCCGGAGTTGATCGGGTAGTCGATGACCGCCGCATACCACTGCATGAAGAAAGCCCCGGCACCGCCGAACAATCCGCCGAGCAGGGTGATCAAGGCCACGCGATCGCGCGGCAGCTCGAGTGCTTCGGGCAAGCCTGGCACCGAGAACGGCGTGTAGGCCTCGAGGTGCCGATAGCCGTGTGCGCGCGCGGCATGCACCGCCGCGAGCAGTGCCTCGGTGCTGCCGAACTCCGCCATCAGGCCGTAATTGCCGCTGCTCATCGATCGATCCCGCGCGATTCCTCGTTCAGCCGCCGCATCTCGGACATGGAGATGACCGGCAGAAAGCGCACGAACAGCAGAAACAGCAACGCGAAGGTGCCGAGCGAGCCGGCGAGCGTGGCCCAGTCCCAGAAGGTCGGCGTGAAGTGCCCCCAGCTCGAAGGCAGAAAGTCGCGGTGCAGGCTGGTAACGATGATCATGAAGCGCTCGAGCCACATACCGACGTTGACGAGCGCGGCGATGACGAACAGCGCGAGCGGCGAAGACCTGATGGCCCGTAGCCACACCAGCTGCGGCACGAGCACGTTGCAGCAAATGACCAGCCAGTAGATCCAGGCATAATCGCCGCGCATGCGGTCGATCACCATGGCGCTCTCGAAGCGGTCGCCGCTGTAGAAGGCGGTGAAAATTTCCACCGCATAGCTATAGGAGACGACCAGACCGCAAGCCAGCAGGAGCTTGGCCATGTTGGCGAGGTGACGTGGCGTGATGAAGTCCTGCAGACCGAAGATTGCGCGCAGCGGGATGGCGAGAGTAAGCGCCATGGCGAAGCCGGAGAACAGCGCGCCGGCTACGAAGTAGGGCGGAAAGATGGTGGAGTGCCAGCCGGGCAGGTTGGCGATGGAGAAATCAAGCGATACCACGCTGTGCACCGAGATAACGAGCGGTGTGGCGAGGCCAGCCAGCAGCAGGTAAGTGGTGTCGTAGCGTTGCCAGTGACGCGCATCGCCACGCCAGCCGAGGGCCAGCAGTCCGTATCCCACCTGCTGCCACCTGCGGCGCGCGCGATCGCGCAGCGTCGCCAGATCCGGCAGCAGGCCCGCGTACCAGAACAGGATGGAAACGATGATGTAGGTGGCGATCGCGAAGATGTCCCACACCAGCGGGCTGCGCCACTGGGGCCACAGATGCATCACGTTCGGGTAGGGCACGAGCCAGTAGAAGAACCAGGGCCGTCCCAGATGCAGGATCGGCATGACCCCGGCCATGGCCACCGCGAAAATGGTCATGGCCTCGGCGAAGCGATTGATGGAAGTGCGCCACTGCTGACGCAGCAGCAGCAGAATGGCGGAAATGAAGGTACCGGCATGGCCGATTCCCACCCACCAGACGAAGTTGGTGATGGCGAACGCCCAGGCGACCGGCTCGTTCACGCCCCAGATGCCGACCCCGGTGGCGAACAGATAGCTCACCGCCACGATGAACAGCAGAGTGAACGCGCCGGCGATCAGCAGCGCCGTCCAGAAGGCGCGCCCCGAGCGGCGCGCCAGCACCAGATCCGCGATCTTGTCGGTGATCGAAGCGTAGGTGTAGGCACCACGCAGCAGCGGCGAGCCCGCGGCGGTCATCGCCTGCGACGCATCGCTCAAGCCTCGCGCTCCTGCGGCTCATTCACTACCTTGGCGAGATAGGTGGTGCGCGGCCGCGTGTTGAGCTCGCCGAGTAGCGCGTAGCTGCGCGCTGAGGCCTTGGCGGCGCGCACGGCGCTGGCGGGATCGTTGAGGTCACCGAACACGATCGCCTGAGTCGGGCACACAGCCTGGCACGCGGTGACCACCTCGCCGTCATGCAGCCGCCGCTTGTCGCGGTCGGCGCTGATGCGCGCCGGGATGATGCGCTGCAGGCAGTAGTTGCATTTCTCCATGACGCCGCGCATGCGCACCGTGACCTGCGGATTGCGCTGCGCGTTGAGATGCGGCTCATCGCGCGAGTACTGGAAGAAATTGAAGCGTCGCACCTTGTAGGGGCAGTTGTTCGAGCAGAAGCGCGTGCCGACGCAACGGTTATAGACCTGCACGTTGATGCCTTCGGTGTCGTGCACCGACGCCTCGACCGGGCAGACGAGCTCGCACGGCGCATGCTCGCATTGCATACAGGGCACCGGCTGGAAGTGGCTGCGCGGAGCTGCGGCATCACTCTCCTCGTAGCGATCGACGCGAATCCAGTGCATTTCGCGGCCGCGCAGCACTTCCTCCTTGCCGACCGTGGGAATGTTGTTTTCCGCCTGACAGGCAATGGTGCACGCCCCGCAACCGATGCAGGCGCTCAGATCGATACTCATGCCCCAGGCGTAGCCGGTCGCAGGGAACGGCGGATAGAGCGAGGGCTGCTGGCGCTCGCTCTCGCGCTGTGCAAAGTCGGGCCGCTCGCGGAAAGTCGCGAGTGTCGCGCTGCGCACGATCTCGCGTCCCTCCATGCGGTGATGGTGCTGCACCGTGGCGAGTGAGCGCCTGCCGGGAAGCTTGCGCAGGCTGAGGCCGTGCGCATACCACGGGGCGCCGGAGGTGCGCAGCGCATACGCGTTGATGCCCCGGTTCGAGCCGACCGGGCCTGCGCGGGTACGCCCGTAACCGAGATGCAGCGTCACGGCGCCGGGCGCGTGCCCGGGAACGATCCACACCGGAGCCGCGAGGCGGCGGCCGCCAATGCTCAGCTCGATGAGCTCCTCGTTGCGCACGCCGAGCTGTGCGGCGAGCTGCGCGCTGATGAGCGCGGCGTTGTCCCAGGTGAGCTGCGTGAGCGGCTTCGGCAGCTCCTGCAGCCAGGCGATCGGCGCGTAGCGCCCGTCCCAGAGCGTCGGATCAGGTCGAAAAAGCAACTCGAGGGAGTCCGCGGGCGCTGCATCAGGCGGCGGCGGAAGTGTGGGCGCGCTCACGAGCTCGGCGCGCGCGGCAGTTCCTTCGACGACGCCCAGCCGCAGCGCCGCGCGCCAACGCTCAGCGAAGTCCGCCGCACCGAAACGCTGCAGCCAGGTGGCACGGACTGCATCGTGAGCGCTCATGGAGCGCTCCTCGGATAGTAAACCCAGCAGCTCGTGCGCCGAGCGCCCGCCATAAAGCGGCGCGATCAGCGGCTGCTGCAGCGTGATGGTCCCATCGAAGGCGCGCGCGTCGCTCCAGGCCTCGAGCTCATGTGCAGCAGGCGCATGCCAGCGACATGCCTGCGCGGTCTCATCGACGTACAGCCCATGGTGCACGCTCAGGCGCACCCGCTCGAGTACCGACGCGAACTCGAGGTCCGCGGGCGCGTCGTAGAGCGGATTACTGTCGAGGATCAGTAAAGTATCGACGCGCCCGAGATGCATGTCGCGCGCCAAGGCAGCGATCGACTCATCCTCCGAGCTCGCCTGCACGCCCGGTGCAATGAATTCCACCGTCGAGCCGAGATTGCCGAGCGCACCGTTGATGTAGTGAGTGAGTGCGTGCACGTGAGCAGGCTGGCCCGCGCCGGCGAGAACCAGCGAGCGGCCACGATTTGCGCGAAGGTCCGCAACCACCGCGCGCAGCCACGGATGCGCCCGATCGTCCGTGCTGCCATCGAGGCGCGCGGCGATTTGCTGCGCGATCGTTGCCACCTCGCTCGGGCGGCACGGCATACGCTCGTCCGCCGCAACACCCGTGAGCGAGGGCATGCATTCGGCGACGTACAGGCGGCTCATGGTGCCGCGCTCGGGGCGGCGCCCGGCGGCGAACTCGCGTGCGTAACGGACCTGGCCCGGCTCCTCCGCGAGAAAGTCCGCATCCAACGAGACGATGATCGCCGCGCGATCGAAGTGGAACAGCGGCTCGAGCGGACGCCCGAAGGCGATCTGCGTACCTGCGTATACGCTCTCGCGCCCGGCCGGCTCGTGCTCGTGCCATCGAGCGTGTGGATAGCGCTCGAGCAGGCGCTGCCGCTGCGCGAGGAGGGTGGGCGAGCTCACGCGCCCGCTCAAAATTCGCAGACCTTCACCCTCACTCCGACGCCAGGGGGCGGCCGGGTCGAGGAGCGTGGCATTGAATGAGGCCCAGGAAGAGATCTGTCCCCGATCGAGCGGTGCGCGCGAGCGTTCCGGGTCCCAGAGCTCGAGAATTCTCCCTTGCTCGATGGCGCCCGTCGCCCCGAGGCTCGCCGGGTGTGCCGGATTACCCTCGATTTTCGTCGGCCGTCCGCTGTTGCTCTCGATGAGCACCCCATGGGCGTAGCCTGCGCGCGTGAGAGCCGTGGCGAAGAACAGGGGCTCGCCGGGCACCATACCCTCGGGCGTGCTGAGGTAGGGCACCATCTGCTCGAGCGGAGGTCGGGCGCAGCTGCTGCTGCCGAGCGCGAGCGCGGCGCCCATCAGTTTCATGCATTCACGGCGATCGATTACCGGTGGCAGGTCGAACATGCGGTGAGGACCTCGGTGGGGTGGAGTTGGTATGACGCACGCAGCTGCCGGCCGCGCTCGAGCTGGTCGGGAGGCGCGCGCCAGTGCATGTCGAATACTGCTGCGGGCGGTCGCAGATAGCGCTCGGGCTCGCGGTGGCAATCGAGACACCACTCCATCCTCAGCGAGGCAACCCGGTAGGTGAGCGGCATGGCATCCACCTGCCCGTGACAGGTGCTGCAGCCGATTCCCTTGCTGAGGTGGATCGAGTGATCGAAATAGGCGAAGTCCGGTAAGTGATGGATGCGGTTCCAGCGCAGGCTGCCCACGCCCGCGAAACTGGTGCGCAACGGCTGCAGCAGTGGTGCGTTCGTGAACAGCTGCGAGTGACAGGTCATGCAGGTGGCGAGCGCTGGCAGGCCGGCGAACGCTGCGCTCTCCACGCTGCTGTGACAGTAGCGACAGTCGATGCCGTCATCGCCGGCATGATGTTTGTGGCTGAACGGCACGCTCTGCTCCACCGGTGCCCCCATGGCTGGCCGCGGCGCGATGAGCGTGCGCCAGCCGAAGAGCGCCGCGCACACCGCGACAACGAGGCCGGCGCAGCCGAGCTTGAGCCACAGAACCTCGCTCCGGGAAAAGGTCTGCACGTTAGCGCTGCCGAGCGCGGCATCGAGCGCCGGCACCGGTCGGCACATCGCATCGATGAAGAGTCATGTTGGTTTTAGGACCGCAGCTTCGAGTGCCAACATGTTCCAACACCAAATCAGAATCAAGCGAGTGCCGAAGCGCCGCGGCA